>DATDHU010000091.1:0-4072 GCA_036521415.1 Acidimicrobiales bacterium | reverse complement strand
TCGTCATCGTCGAGATCGGCGGCACGGTGGGCGACATCGAGATCGTCCCCTTCCTCGAGGCCATCCGGCAGTTCCGGCGCGATATCGGCCGCGACAACGTCTGCTACGTCCACCTCACGTTGGTGCCGTACCTGGTGACCGGGGAGCAGAAGACCAAGCCCACGCAGCACTCGGTGACCGAGCTGCGCAGTCGAGGTATTCAACCCGACGTCATCGTCTGCCGCTCCAACATGCCGATCTCGGAGGGATTGAAGCGGAAGATCTCGGCGCTCTGCGACGTCTCCATGGAGGCGGTGGTGTCCGCCGTCGACGCTCCGAGCATCTATGAGATCCCCCTGGTCCTGCACGAGCAGGGGCTCGATTCGTTCGTGTGCCGCACCCTGGCCATTGACCAAGCGGCCTATCCCATGACCGACGGGCTGGGGCAGTGGGAGCAGCTGGTGCAGCGGGTCGAGTCACTGTCGCGCCGGGTCAAGATCGGGATCGTGGGCAAGTACGTCAACATGCCGGACGCCTACATGTCGGTCGTCGAGGCCTTGCGTTCGGGCGGCTTCCATCACGGCACGGACATCGAGCTGGATTGGATCGACGCCGAACTGGTGACGGACATTCTCATCGCCGGCGACGACCGACTGCGCGGCCTCGACGGCATCGTGATCCCGGGTGGCTTCGGCGTGCGCGGTATCGAGGGCATGGTGGCCGCGGCGGGCTACGCCCGAGATCATGAGATCCCGTGCCTCGGTCTCTGCCTGGGGCTCCAGGTCATGGTCATTGCGGTGGCGCGCGATTGGGCCGGGCTGGACCGGGCCAACTCGCGGGAATTCGACTCGCTCACCCCCCACCCGGTGATCGATCTGATGCCGGACCAGGCCGATGTGACGGACAAGGGCGGGACCATGCGGCTCGGCTCCTACCAGGCCACGCTCGTCCCTGGGACCAAGGTGGCTCAGGCGTACGGCACCCTCGGGGTGACCGAACGGCACCGCCACCGGTTCGAGTTCAACAATCGCTACAAGGGCAAGCTCGAGGCGGCCGGTCTGGTGTGCTCCGGAAGCTCGCCGGATGGGCAGTTGGTCGAATTCATCGAGCTGAGCGAGCATCCCTTCTGGGTGGGCACCCAGGCTCATCCCGAGTTCAAGAGCCGGCCCGACCGGGCCCACCCGCTGTTCCGGGATCTCCTCGGGGCCGCGCTCGAGCGGGCCGAAGGGCGAGAGCCGCACCTGCTCGACCTCGACTCCGTTCCCTGACCCCCGTGGCACCCTTCGCCCGGGTCTCGGAAGAAGAGGTCTTCCGGGGCTGGCTCTTCAGCGTGGGCAAGGTGGGCCTGGTCGATCCCGACGGCACACCCTTCGAGCGCTTTGTGGTCCATCACCCCGGGGCGGTGACCATCGTGCCGGTCGACGAAACCCGAACGGTGACGTTGGTCCGGCAGTACCGGGCTTCGATCGACCGCATGGTCCTCGAGACCCCCGCCGGGACCTGCGATGTGCCCGGTGAGGCACCCGAGACGACGGCCCGGCGCGAGCTGGCCGAAGAAGCCGGATTGCAGGCGGCTTCGATGGAGCGGCTGATGGGCACCTTCAACACCCCGGGCATCAGTGATCAGTACACCACCATCTTCTTGGCCACGGGCCTGTCGTCCGTGCCGGTCGACCCAAGAGGCGTGGAAGAGGGCTTCATGACCATCGAGACCATCTCCCTGGACGGGGTCGAGGACCTGATCGCCGACGGCACGCTGGTGGATGAGACCACGGTGCTCGCCCTTCTTTTGGCTCGCGCCCAGCTGGCCGGATAGCGACAGATCGCGACGTGCCGGCGGCACCGCTCTCGCGCAACGCCGAGGAGTTCCTTTCCTGGTTGGAGGTCGAGCGGGGACGCTCACCCCGGACCCTCAGCTCCTATCGCCGGGATCTGGCCGCGTACCAGGCGTATCTGGGAGACGGCCCAACGGGTGTGTCGATGGACCAGGCGACCTCGAGTGACGTGGCGGCCTATGTGGCGTCCCTGCGCCAGACGCACAGTGCCTCCTCGGTGGCCCGGGCGCTCTCCACCATGCGGGGATTTCACCGGTTCCTGGTCGAGGAGGATCTGGCGCCGACCGATCCGACGGCGGATCTCCCCGGTATCGGGATCGCCGATCTGCTCCCCAAGGCGCTGAGCGAGGAGGAGACGAGCCGGCTGCTCGGCGCCGTTGTCGGCACCGGGCCGGCGGTCCTGCGCGACCGGGCCCTGCTGGAGGTCCTCTACGCCACCGGGGCCAGAGTCAGTGAGGTGGTGGGCCTCAACCTGGGGGATGTGGCCGAGGCGCTGGAGGCGACCGATGTGCCTCTCATCAGGCTCTTCGGCAAGGGGAGCAAGGAGCGCGTCGTGCCGCTGGGCCGGCTGGCCCGAGATGCCCTGGCCCAATGGTTGTCCGGGCAGGGGCGGCCCCTTCTCGTCCCCGCCCGCTGGAAGTTCCGGGATGACGCCGAGGCCGTCTTCCTCAATGTCCGTGGTGGTCGGCTGACCCGGGTCGGGGCCTTCGGTGTGGTGAAGAAGTACGCCGACCGGGTCGGTCTGGCGGATCGGGTGAGCCCCCATGTCCTGCGTCACTCCTGCGCCACCCACATGCTGGCGCACGGTGCCGATATCCGGGTGGTCCAGGAACTCCTCGGCCACGCCTCCATCGCCACCACGCAGCGCTACACCAAGGTGTCCTCTGACCACCTGCGACGTGCCTACGAGAGCGCCCACCCCCGAGCGGGAACAAAGCGAGGGAGGGACCACGTAGCATGACCCCATGCCGAACGAGGCCTCAACGGCCGAATCCTCCGCGACCGACTACGCCGCCCTCCTGCGCTCCGAGCAGAAGGGGCTCCAGGCCCAGCTGGAAGAGCTGGGATTTCGCAATGTCGGCGACAGCGGGCTGAACTACGATTCGAACTTCGCCGATTCCAGCCAGGTCACGGCCGAGCGCGGTGAGGCCGAGCGGCTGGCCACCGAGCTGCAGGAGACGCTCGACGAGGTCGACGCCGCCCTCGGTCGCCTCCGCGACGGGACCTACGGCGTGTGTGAGGCCTGTGGCAAGCCCATCGGCGAGGCGAGGCTCGAAGCCATTCCGATGGCGCGCTTTTGCATCGTCGATGCCGCCAAGCAGTAAGTGAGCTACACCGGGGGACGACCGGCCGGGCGTCGTCCCATGGATCAGAACACCAAGCGCACCCTGTGGATCGTCGGGGGCGCGGTGCTGCTCATCGCCCTGGTGGCCCACCACAACATCACCCGGGAGGAGATCATCTTCTTCTTGGTGGTGATCCCGTCGATCATCCTCCACGAGGTCTCGCACGGGTGGGTGGCCCGATTCTTCGGCGATGACACGGCCGCCCGGGCGGGTCGGCTCAGCCTCAACCCGCTGGTGCACGTCGATCCCGTGGGAACGCTCATCGTGCCGGCGGTGATGGTCATCGCCTCGGCCGGCGTGTTCGGGTGGGCCAAGCCGGTCCCGGTCAACACGGCCCGGCTCCGGAGCCCCCGAAACCAGGGTGTGCTGGTGTCCCTGGCCGGGCCGGCCACCAACGTGGTGCTGGCCGCCGTCGCCGCCGTCGTCTTCATCAAGTTCAGTCGTCCGAACCTGCCGGCCGGGCCGATCTTCGTTCCCGGCTCCTTCTCCCTGCCGGCGGAGATCATCTATCTGTTCGGACTGGCCAATGTCGGGCTGGCCATCTTCAACATGATCCCGCTCCCGCCGCTCGACGGATCCGTCCTCTTCGAGCGGTTGCTTCCGGCCCGTTACTGGCCGACGTACCTGCGCATCCGGCCCTACACCATGGCGATCATCATGGGATTGGTCCTGCTCAACTTCTACCTGCAGTCCCACGGGCCCATCACCGTGGCCTTCGCCCATGTCGACAACTGGTGGGCTCACCTGCTGGTGGGCGGGAACTGAGGAGCTGAGGCCCAGCTGCCTCAGCCGGGCCCGGCGGTGGGGCGCAGCAGGCCCATGGCGTCGGCCGCCCTCGTGTAGGTCTCGGCCGCCACGGCGTGGGCCCTGGCCGCGCCGCCGGCCAGCACGCCGTGCACATAGGCCGGGTCG
>DATDHU010000090.1:0-4973 GCA_036521415.1 Acidimicrobiales bacterium | reverse complement strand
CATCCCGACTCATGGACCGTCCCTGACGGCGTCACGCTGATCAACCTCGACCTGCAGGGGGCCAATGGGGCCAAGACCTTCCAAACCGGGAACCCGGGACGCGGGGGGAAGGTCCAGGCGACGGTGGCTGTCACCCCGGGTCAGTCACTTCAGCTCGACGTCGGTTGCCGAGGGGGCCTTCCGCCAGACCGGACCACTGCGGGTGGCGCGGGTGGCTTCAACGGAGGCGGCACCGGCGGCGTCGGAGGATTGCGGGGCGGTGGTGGCATCGGCGGGGGTGGAGCCACCGACGTCCGCATGGGCGGAACGGGGTTGGAAAACCGTATCGCCGTGGCCGGCGGAGGCGGGGGGGCGGGGGGTCCGGGCCTGCGCGACCTGGGACGCGCCGGCGGGGCCGGGGGTGGCAGCCAGGGACAGCCGGGCGCTGATGGCTCGGGTCCTGTCGCCGGCGGCGGCGGGGGTGGCGGTGGCACGCAGAACTCGGTCGGCGGCCCCGGCTTCCACGGCGGATTTGCCGGGACGGGCGCCACCGGTGGCACGGGCGGAGCGGGCACAGTGGGCGCCGGTAACGGCACAGGCGGTGGCGGCGGGGGCGGGGGCTACTTCGGCGGCGGCGGCGGTGGGGCCGGCTCGGGCAGTGGCGACTTCCCCGGCGGCGGTGGTGGTGGAGGATCGGCGTTCGGGCCACCGGGTTCCATCCTTACCTCCGGAGTGGCCGACGGTCCCGAGGGCCTGGCCGTCATCGTGACCAATCCGGGCAGCGCCCCGACACTGAGCGGGAACCCGACGCCGGCTACCATCCTGCACCCCTATTCGTACAGCTTCATGGTTGCCGGCAGTCCGGCACCGAACGTAGTGGTCAGCGAGGGTACCTTGCCCCCCGGTCTCTCCCTCTCGCTTGGTGGGCAGCTATCGGGGACGCCACAAACCGCCGGGCGCTACCCGTTCACCGTGGCCGCCTCCAACGGGGTGTTGCCCAATGCGTCCCTCCCGGCAGTCATCGTCGTCACCGGCGCCCCGGCCCGCGTGGCCCTCAGCTCGTCGGCCAACCCTGCCGAGTTCAGCCAACCGGTCACCTTGAGCGCCTTAGTGTCGCCCAACTCATCCACGGTCCACCTACCCGTGCCCACCGGCACGGTCCAGTTCTTCGACGGAACCGAAAGCCTGGGCACCGCGAACCTGGTCGGTGCCGGAGGTGGTGATGCCACGGCCACGCTCGGGGCTCTCACCGCGCTCCCGGTTGCCACCCACACCATCATGGCAACCTATAGTGGCGATTCGGTATTCGCCCCGATCACCGGCCCACCACTGAGCCAGGTGATCGCCAATGTGGCCACGGTGACCAAGGTCGCCTCCTCGGCCAACCCGGCGGACTTCGACCAGGCGATCACATTCACGGCCACGGTGCTCCGGCACGGCCCGGCTTCGGTCGAGCCCACTGGCTCGGTGGTGTTCACCATCGACGGCGCGTCCCGGCCGGCCGTCGTGCTGCAGAACGGGTCGGCCGCGCTGACCCCCCTCAAGTTGCCCACCGGCCAACACACAGTGCGAGCCGAGTACGTGCCGACCGGCAACTTCAGTCAGAGTGGCGACACCCTCGCCCCGGCCCAGGAGGTGAAGCGGGCGTCGACCACCAGCTCGATCTCGTCGTCGGCCAACCCGGCCACCACCGCCCAACAGGTGACCGTGTCGGCCACGGTCACGGCGGTGGCCCCAGCCGTGGGAACGCCGACCGGGTCGGTCGAGCTCTATGTCGACTCGAAGAAGGTGGGCGATAAGCAGCTCGACGGCGCGGGGCGGACCTCCTTCGTCCTGCCGAAGCTCGAGGTGGGCGGCCACGACACGTACGCGATCTACCGCGGTGACCGAGAGTTCGGACAGAGCGTGTCGCAGCCCATCGTCCAGGTCATCGAGTCGTCGTGACGGCGCCACTGGTACCTCCGGACTCATCGTCTCCGGTGGGGACCCGCCTTGGCCGGGCGTCGATCGACGCCGAGGTAGGTGATCACTCCACCGGCGAAGAACGCACCCGCGGCAATGGCCAGCCCGGCATGGAGGCCGGTGATGAAGGTCGTACGCCCTGACACCAGAGTGCCGAGCAAGGCCACGCCCAGTACGCTCCCCGTTTGGCGGGCCGCATTCACGACTCCCGAGGCGATGCCACCCCGATCGCCGGGCGCCGCTTCCATGACCGACGCCGTGGCCGCCGGCATGGTGAGAGCCATCCCGAAGCCCGCCGCGGCCAGGGGCGCCACCAGCGCGGCGTAGGGCGTCTGCGTGCCGGCCGGGGCCACCCCCAACAAGCCTGCCCCACCGATGACCAGCCCGATGAGCATGGGTGTACGGGGTCCCGACCGGGCCATGATCCGACCGGAGAGGGCCGAGGCCACGATGAGCAGACCGGCCTCGGGTAACAGGGCGAGGCCGGTCTCCAGAGCCGAGAACCGGCGGACGTCCTGGAAGTAGAGGCTCATGACGAAGAGTTGGCCGTAGAGGCCGAGATTGATCAACAGGCCGACCGAGGTCCCGGACCGGAACGATGGATGGGAGAAGAGACGAAGCGGGAGCATCGGGTCCGAGCCGCGGTGCTCGACGACCACGAAGGCCACCAGTGCGCCAGCGGAGGTGGCAAACCCGACGAGCACCGTCAGAGAGTCCCAGCCCAGCCGGCCTGCTTCGACCAGTGCCCCCGTCAACAGCCCGAGCCCGGCTACGGCGAGGAGTTGGCCGCCGAGATCGAGAGCCCGGGCTCGACGCGCCGTGACGGGAACGAAACGGCGGGCGAGCAGCATGGCAGCCAGGGCAAAGGGAAGGTTGACGAAGAAGACGCCTCGCCAGCTCCACCAGGCCACGAGCAGGCCCCCGATGATCGGGCCGGTCGCCGCGCCGATGCCGGCGATGGCCCCCCAGATCCCCAAGGCCCGGGACCGTCCCTCGCGGGTCGGGTAGATCGCCTGCAACAAGACAAGGGACGACGGGACGAGGAGGGCCGCACCGATCCCCTGCACGAGTCGGGCCCCGATGACGATGCCTAATGTCGGGGCGAGCCCGCACACGGCCGAGCTCAACGCGAACAGGACGAGCCCGGTGCGGAAGATCCGTCGGCCACCCAGTCGCTCTGCCAACGCGCCCCCGCTCAGGAGCAGCCCGGCAAACGAGAGGGTGTAGGCGTCGACCACCCATTGCAGGTCCGAGACGCCGCCGCCCAGGTCGCGTCCGATCGACGGGAGAGCCACGTTGACCACGGTGGCGTCGAGGATCACCAGGAAGTAGCCGACACACACGACGATGAGGGCGGTCAGCGAAGCGCGCCGGTCCTCGTGCGTACCGCTCGCCGTGTCAGGGCGCGTGTTGGGACTCGCACTTGTAGTCGTACTCGTACCGTCGAAGCTGGCCATAGCGGAGTGATACCCGCAAACGTTTCGATCATGGCCGAAACGTGGTCCCCATAAGCTGAAGAATGTGCCCGGAGATGCCGACATTGCCGCCGTGGCCGAGGTGATCGCCGATCGCAGCCGTTGCCGCATGCTCATGGCTCTGGCCGACGGGCGTGCCCTCCCCGCCGGTCGCCTGGCCACCGAGGCCGGCATCGCTGCTTCGACGACCAGCGCCCACCTCGGTCGGTTGGTCGACGCCGGGATGCTGGTGGTCGAACCCCACGGGCGCCACCGCTATTACCGGCTGGCCGGTCCCGACGTCGGCGAGCTGATCGAATCGATTGCCCGGGTGGCACCGCCGATGACCGTGCGGTCCCTCCGGGAAGGAACGGCGGCTGAGGCCTTGCGGAGGGCGAGAACCTGTTACGACCACCTCGCCGGGCGGCTCGGGGTCGCGCTGATGGAGGCCCTGTTGTCAGAATCCGTCCTCGAGGGCGGGGACGGCCGGTTCGATCCGGCCCGCTCGAATCGCGACCGTCTTTCCGCTCCGGGTTGGGACGTGGCCTACGTGCTGAGCGACAAGGGTGAGGCCCAGTTGCAGTCCTTCGGCATCGACTGTTCGTCGGCGGGTAGGCGCCCGCTGGTCCGCTATTGCGTGGACTGGAGCGAACAGCGCCATCACCTTGCCGGGGCCCTGGGAGCGCGGATGTTGAACCGGTTTGAAGAGCTGCGATGGATCGAGCGACGTCCGGCTACCCGGGCCTTGACCATCACGGACGTGGGTGCACGCGACATGGGGTCTTGCCTCGGGCTCGACATGACCCAGGTGCTCAGAGCCCAATAACAGTGAACCCTGGGGCCGATCCCGCCCCGATGGCAGCCATCATGCGTCGCCAACGGGCTTGAAGCTGGCACCGGTCGGATCTGCGACCGCGCCAGGCGACCGAACGGGGTCTCCTCTGCTCCCTTCAGGATCGAGCCGCCCAGATCGGTGATGATGGCGAGGGCGCGATCGGTGTCGTTCGGCATCGACGGTCGACCATGACGCCGTCGGTCAGTGCTCGTCTCCACCCACCTCTTCGGGGGTCCGCATCTGACCTGTCTCAGGATCGGTGGCCTTGCCGGCGTCCATCGACGCCACCCGCTCGGGATCGACGCGGACCCGGAACACCACCCGCCCCCCCCGCTCGTGGAGGCCGAAATAGGCCTCGAGGTCGATCTCGGGATCGACGTGGCCCATGTTGCGCATGAACTTCTTGCGCTCGATGGCTTGGTCCGTGTCCTTGTACTCCTCGGCCTCACCGGTGATGATGACGAACCTCACCGGGTAGCGGTCGTTGTAGACGGTGACACAGACCCGCGGATCGCGGCGGATCCTGAGGGTCCCGGCAGTCGTGGGGTTCATACTGAAGTAGATCCACCCGTCTTCGTGGAGATAGCCCAATGGCACCGCGAACGGCGAGCCGTCCCGGCGGAGCGAGCACACGGTGGCGTAGCACGGCAATTGCGGGTCGCCGGCCAGGAACTGGGCGAGGTCCTGGCCGTCCATGGCCAGAGACGGAGGAAGGCTCATGATCGATTACAGCACGCGGCCCG
>DATDHU010000089.1:0-26940 GCA_036521415.1 Acidimicrobiales bacterium | reverse complement strand
GGCCCCGCCCGGGGGGGACCCGTACCGGGCCGGCCACCAGATTGCGATCGTCCGCCCCCGGACGATCCCGACTGCCCGGAGCGTTGGCCGCCCCGATGCCGGTCGCGGTTCCGGTCCCGAGAGCCGCCCCGGCCGGAGCTGCCCCGGCCGGAGCCGCCATCCCCGGAACCGCCCTGGCCGGACCTACCCTGGCCCGACCCGCTGTTCCCAGAAGCGCCTTGGCCGGCTCGACCGCCGTTGCGCTGGCCACGGCCACCCCGATTGCGGCCGCCGCCACCCGGTCGCCCACTCGGTCCTCCGCTCGGGCGTTGGGGCGTCGTCTCACCCGAGGCGGAGGTTGGGCCGTCGGACGGCTGTCGGCTGTCGGCCGGCTGTCGGTCGTCGGACGGCTGCGGGCGGTCGGACGGCTGCGGGCCGGGCGGGGTGACGCTCATGACCCCAGCAGTGTACGGCGGCTCACGGCACCACCCGGTGCGTGACGTCGTGGTACAGCCCCTCGTACCGTTGGGCCAGCCGGTCCATGGACCACTCCCTGGCTCGATCGGCCCCTTCGACCCGGCGCCGCTCACGCTCGTCGGCCCGGGGACCGGCCGCCGGCTCCAGGAGCTCGCCGAGTGCGTCGGCGAGGGCCGTCGCGTCCCCGGGTGGGACCAGGCGGGCCTTGCCCCCCGCGGCATCCCGGTAGCCGGGGATGTCGCTGGCGACGACTGGCGTCCCCGCCGCCATGGCCTCGAGGAGGACCATCCCGAACGACTCGCCACCGAGGGACGGGGCACAGAGCACGTGCGCGCCGGCCAGGCGGCGGAGCTTCTCCTCCTCGCTGAGCACGCCCAGCCAGCGGACGTGCGGGGATTCCGGGTAGAGGCGGCGCAGCCCATCGGTGTCGGGCCCGTCCCCGGCAACCCACAGCGTGGGTCGAGGTGGCGTGCCGGTCTGCCGGTCGGCGAGCAAGCGGGCAAACGCGTCGAGCAGGACGGGCAGACCCTTGCGCCCCTCGTGCCGGCCGAGGAACAGGATGGTCGGTCCCTCCGTGGGCCAAGGCACAGCCCCTGCGTACCGGTCGACCTCCACCCCGTTGAACAGCACGACGTAGTCACCGCCCACAGCGGCCTGGGCCGTCTCCCGCGCCGCCTCGGACACGGTGCAGCGAACCGCGAACTGCCGCGCTGCCAACCTCTTCGCCAGGGGCCGGAGCAAGGAGTAGAAGATGCTCCCGCCGCTGCGGTGAAAGGTGACGATCATCGGCGGCACGTCCCGTCCCACCAGGAGGCCGTAGGGAAGACCGGGTGAGAAGGGCTCGTGCACGTGGACGAGGTCGAAGTGGGCCGCCCGGAGTTGCCGGAGGGCCCGCTGGGCGGCACGGGGCGACAGCGACACCGGTGCCACCGAGCCGTTGGCCGGGAGCGACACCGAGTGCCCGGACACCACCAGGTCGATGTCGCCTGGTGCGTCACCGGGGTCGTCCAGGGGGGCAAAGACGCTGACCTGGTGCCCCCGGGCCTGGAGGACGCGGGCCAAGCCGACCACCTGCCCCTGGACGCCGCCGGGGCGACTCAGGCTGTAGGGGCAGACCAGGGCGACGCGCAAGCCGGACGAACCATCCACCTCCGACGCCGGCATCAGGCTCTCAGGATGACGATGGCGATGGAGGCAGGGCTCGGCGTCGGCTCCATTTGACGCTGTACATGGCGTCGTCGGCCCGGGCCAGC
Organism: Acidimicrobiales bacterium; assembly: GCA_036521415.1. Taxonomy (GTDB): domain Bacteria; phylum Actinomycetota; class Acidimicrobiia; order Acidimicrobiales; family RAAP-2; genus DASXMT01. Next base: position 25,231 of record DATDHU010000089.1, on the reverse strand, counting down.
AGCGTCGAGGGGTCGGTCCACGGGTCGTCGGTTCGCACCCCGCCGATGGAGGCCGAGACGATGAGGGATCGGCCGCCGATCTGGTACGGCTCGCTCAGGGCGGTGGCGATCCTGTCCGAGATGCCCTGCATCTCCTCCTCGCCCCGCTTCACCTGGCAGACCACGACGAACTCGTCGCCACCCAGCCGGGCCACAGTGTCGGTGGGCCGCACGATGGCCAGCAGGCGCCGGGCCACCGCCACCAGGACCTCGTCGCCGACGTCATGGCCCAGCGCGTCGTTGATCTCCTTGAAGTCGTCGAGATCGAGCAGGAAGACGGCGATCGAGCCGCCGGACCCCTGGACACGATCGGCCGGCGTCTCGGTGGTCGCGTCGCTGGTGAGGTCACCGACGGCTTTCCCCAGGCGGTCGGCGAGGAGGGTCCGGTTGGCCACACCGGTGAGCGGGTCATGGAGGGCCAGGTCGGCCAGGCGCTCCTCGTTGCGCTTCTGCTCGGTGACATCGTGGATGGCGGCCACCGCCCCGAGCTTGTGCTCGCCATCATCGAAGAGGGCCTGGGCATTGACCTTGATGAGCTTGCGGGACCCCGACCCGGCCACCAGGACCAGTTCGGACTCACGGAGCCGTTCACCGGCCAGCGCCCGCAGCAGGGGGTTCTCCTCGGGGGCCAACGGAGAGCCGTCCCTGCCCCGGAGCCACACGCTGATCGGCCGCTTGCCCGTAGGGTCGCTCTCGCCCGTGAATCCGAACAGCCGCTGGGCCGCCGGGTTGACCAGCGACACCTCCCCGTCCTCGTCACAGGCCACGATGCCCTCTTCGAGGTTGTCCAGGAGGACCGAGAGGAACTGCTGCTCCTCCCGCAGTGCCCTCCCGGCGTTCCGCGCCTCAGTGATGTCGCTGAACGAGGCCACCGCCCCGATGCGTGGTCGACCGTCTGCTCCCCCGATGCCCTGCGAGTTGATGCGCATCCAGACCACCGGGCCATCGGGTCGATGGATCCCCTGCACGTAGCCGAAACAGCGCTCTCCCGTCTCCAGGCTCCGGAGCACCGGGTAGTCCTCGATGGGAACCTCGACGCTCTCGGAGTCGATCGGATACCACCCCTGTTCCCTCCCGATGGCCAGGACATCTTCGAGCTTCCGGCCCAGGATCCAGGTCTTCGACGCGTTGAACAGCTCGACCAGCGCATTGTTGACGGCGACGATCACTCCGTCGGCGTCCACCATCATGATGCCGTCCACCAAGGACTCCATGATGGTGGCGTAACGCGTCTGGACCTCGAGGGCCTCCCGCTCGATCTGCTTCCGCTCGGTGACGTCACGGACGTTGACCACGATGCCACCGGCCGATTCGGTGGGCCCCGAGGCCACCACCTCGACGTCGATCGACGACCCGTCGGCGGTCACGGCCCGCATCTCGAGGGCGACGGTGAGGCGCCGACCGCCGACCAGGTCACCGAAGGAGGACCGCATGGCGGCAACGTCGTCTTCGTCGACCAGCTGGAATACGTCCGTGCCGATGGCGCCGCTCGGGTCGTAGCCCAACAGGCGCCGGGCAGAGGGACTGACGTAGAGAAGCCGACCGTCGAGACCGACCACCATGGCCACGTCGTCGACGTGCTCGGTCAAGGCCCGGAACCGGTCCCGGCCGGCCAAGAACGCCGGGTGCTGCAACGGGTCCCCGCTCACGGTCCGGCCTCGTCCCGGTCGGCCGGCCACAGTGGCTGGAAGACATGCCACTGCTCCGGGGCCCGGCGGATCAGCGACTCGAACCGGTGGGCGAGCTCCTGGGTGACCCGGGACACGTCGCCCCGGAGGGAGCCGGTCCGGGTGAGGTCGATCGGCCCCCCGATCACGGCGTGATGGTCCGGACCTGGACCGCTGTAGACCGCGGTCGTGAGCAACGTGGCCCCCGTCCGCATGGCCAACGTGGCCGGCCCGGAGGGCATGGTGGTCTTTTCCCCGAAGAACTCCACATCGATACCGTTGTCCAGAAGGTCCCGGTCGCACAAGAGCCCAACCAGACCGCCGTCCCGGAGCGTCCGCATCACGACTCCGCCCGACGCGCCGTCCAACGGCACGATGGTCAGGCCCATGGCTGCCCGCTGGGACACGAAGTAGTCGAACAGCTCGGGAGGCTCGAGGCGCTCGGCCACCGACGTCATGGGATAGCCCACCGCGGCCAGGAAGGTCCCGCCGTACTCCCAGCTCCCGACGTGGGGCAGGGCCAGGACCACGCCCTTACCCGACGCCATCCCCGCCACCAGGTGCTCGAACCCCTCGACCACCACGAACCGTTGCAGCACCTCGCGGCGGGGGGTGCTGGGCAACCGGGCCCCCTCCACCCAGTACCGGGCATAGGCCCGGAAGGCCCGGCGGCTCCACCGATCGAGCGATGCCTGGTCGATGTCCCGCCCGACCACCCGCCGGAGGTTCCGCTCGACGTTTCGCCGGGGCTCGCGACGGACCTGGTGGAGGACATCGCCCACCAGGCCGGCGATGCCCAGGGCGACAGGCTCGGGGACAGCGGCCAGGGCGCGCCCGAGTGTGCTGTAGGTCCGGAACATCACGCGGGCGGAAACCACCATGCTCTTCAATCGGGTGCTGAGGACGGGCAGATGTCAGCCGTGACGCCGAGCCGAGGCCCGGTGACGGAGACCCTGTCGGGCCTGACGGGCCCGCCAGGTACGGCCTGACCGGCTGGACAGTTCGCCTTGCCTCCGGGCCCGCCACCGGGACGACGAACCGGCGGGACGACGACGCGAGCTGCGCGCCATGGCGCCCTCCCGGCGAGGTCGGCGTGCCGCCACCACGGGAGCCGGGGCTTCGGCCAGGCGCCAGACCTTCACGAAGCGGCCGATGGCGGTCAGCACGGTCAACCCCAACAGCACCCACAGGACGGGGACCAGGAACGAAGCGGACAAGAAGCCGATGCCCAGGAGGATCATCCGCTCGGCTCGCTCCATGAGGCCGCCCTTGGCCGAGATGCCGAGCGACGCCGCTTTCGCCCGCTGGTATGACACCAGGGACGTCACCGCGAGCACCGCGAACGGCAGCAGGACCAGGTGGCCGGGATGGGTCGTGACCAGGTACCAGGCCACGCCGCCGAGCAACAGGGCGTCGGCCACCCTGTCGGTGACCGAATCGAAGAAGGCCCCTCGGACCGAAGCCGTTCCGGAGGCCTTGGCCACGGGGCCATCCAAGAGGTCGTGGAGACCCGTGAGAATGAGCAGGAGGATGGCCAGGTGCAGATGACCGGTAGCCACGGCGAACGCGGTCGCCGTGGCGGTAATCAGGCCGGTTGCCGTCAGGATGTCGGCGGTGACCCCGATCTGCTGCAGCCTGTGACCGACAGGACCGGTGGCCCGGTCCACGTTGTCGCGCCAGCGGCCGTCGAACATGGCAGCTCCTCCAGAGGTTTCCCGCCCACACTACCATCTGCTTGCTGGCGCGAGCGGGTATGCCCTGGCCGGGCGGTTCATGGCCGCACGCAGGGACTCTGGCCCGAAGGGTGTTCCCGAAGATCCCGGCCGTGAACACCCAACCCGCCTAACATCGGCTCGACGCGAGACGGGACGCGCCCCGGCGCCCATTGGAGGTCATTCGTGTTCGCAGCACTCGCCCTCATGGTCACCGGGCACCCGTGGCGGGTCATTGCTGTGTGGGTGGTGGCCTCGGTAGCCATCGTCGTGTTCTCGCCGTCGATCAGCACCGTCACCAATGCCAACCAGGCCAGCTTCCTGCCCGGGCACTACCAGTCGGTGCAGGCACAGAATGCCCTGACCCGGGACTTTCCCAAGCAGTCGGGCAATACCGATCTCCTCGTCGTCGAGCGCGCCGACGGTGCCCCGCTCACCTCGGCCAACCAGCAGGCCGTCTCCACCTTCGCCACCGCCCTCGCCCATGCCGGCATCAGCGAGATCACCGGGACGTTCACGTCGCCGGCCCTCCTGTCGCCCAACGGGAAGGCCCAGCTGGTCAACGTCATGCTCCGGGGAGAGCCCGGTGAGGTGCCGGTCAACGATGCCGTCAAGGCCATCCGGGCCGAAGTTCCCCGCGAACTGGCCGGGACAGGCCTGACCGCCGGCCTGACCGGCGCGTCGGCCATCGCCTTCGACACCACCAACGCCTTCGCCACGGCCGAGAACGTCATCGCCATCGCCACCGTGGTGCTCATCGTCATCCTGTTGGGGCTCATCTTCCGCAGCGTGCTCATTGCCATCCTGCCCGTGGTCCTCATCGGCCTCATCCATCAGGTGGCCACGGCATTGGTCGCCTCCCTGGCCCACGCGCTGAACTTCGACGTGGGGACCCTCCTCGGACCGCTGCTCATCGTGGTCCTCTTCGGCATTGGGACGGACTACTTCGTCTTCCTCGTCTTCCGCTATCGAGAGAACCTGACCAAGGGCGACGAGCCGGTTGCCGCACTCCAGCACGCTACCGAGGTGGTGGGCGAGGTCATCTCCTCGTCGGCCCTCACCGTCATCGCCGCCTTCGCCGCCCTGCTCCTCTCCACGCTCGGCCTCCTGCGCACCTTGGCCCCCGGACTGATCATCTCGGTCGTCTTGATGCTGCTCAGTGCCCTGACCCTGGTGCCCGCAGTGCTCGCACTTCTGGGCCGCCACGTGTTCTGGCCCGCACACCGGCAAAAGCCGGCCGGAGCCGAGTCCTATTCGGCCCGGATCGGGAAGTACGTCGGCCGGCACCCCGGGCGCATCATCGCCGGCTACGGCGGCGTCTTGTTGGTCCTGGCCCTCGCCGCCTTCGGCTTCAGGGCCGACTACGACGAGGTCGGCGAGCTCCCGAGCACGTCCCCGTCCGTGGTGGCCTACAACCAGATGCAACGGGACTTTCCGGCCGGATACGTCGGGCCGACCAGCGTCATCGCCACCAGCAACACCACCGAGCCCCTGTCCAGCCAGTCGGTGACCGCCCTGGTCGACAAGCTCAAGCAGGTCGAGGGGGTGGCCGCCGTTGCTCCCGCGCAGATGAACGCCAGCGGCACGGCCGCCCTCATCACCCTCTCGCTCGATGTCAATCCCTATTCGGGCCAGGCGCTGGCCGACGTGGGCGGTCCCATCCGCTCAGCGGCCAATGGCTCCATTCCCGGGGCCACGGTGCTGGTGGGCGGAGCGACATCGCAGTCGGTCGACGTCCGGAACGCCATCGACCACGACCTCTCGGTGATCTTCCCGGTGGCTGCTGTGATCATCGCCGTGATCCTGGGCCTGCTCCTCCGGGCCGTCCTCGGCCCGCTCTATCTCCTGCTCGGCGTCGGCCTGGGATTCCTGGCCACACTCGGGATACTCGTCCTCATCTTCCAAAAGGCGGGGGGACTGGTGGGCATCGACTTCTCGATTCCGATCGTCTTGTACCTCTTCGTGGTGGCCATCGGCACCGACTACAACATCCTCATGACGGCGCGCGTCCGGGAGGAGCTGCGCGCCGGCAAGGAACCGGCCGAGGCCGTTGGACTGGCCATCGCCCACGGCGGCCCGACCGTGGCGGCCGCCGGCATCATCTTGGCCGGGACGTTCGCCTCTCTCCTGCTGACCGGCATCACCACCTTGACCGAGCTGGGACTGGGCGTGGCCATCGGCATCATCGTGGCCGCCTTCGTCATGGCCCCACGCCTGATCCCGGCCATGACCGGCATGCGACGCTGGCATTTCTGGTGGCCCGGTCCACTCGACCACCGGACGGCTGAGCACACCCACCATCTGCACCTCCACGACCGCACGCGGCTCGAGCGGGTGGGACAGGCGGTGACCGCCGCGGACGGTGCCGCACGACAACGGGACGACACCACCGACCCGGTGGGTGCACCGGAGGATCATCGGCCCGACTGAGCCTGTGGACGGCTCCACGTCCGGACTGAACCTGTGGACGGCTCCACGTTCGGACGGCGGACGGCTCTGCGTTCGGACGCGGCCGACGATAGGCTCGCTATCGGCCGCGACCGATGGGTCGGTCGTCCAGGAGGTGCCCTCAATGGACCGTTTCGATTCCGAGCAGATTCGGAATGTGGCGCTTATCGGTCACACCGGTGTCGGCAAGACGACCCTGGTCGAGGCGGTCTTGTGCCATACCGGGGCCATCCACCGGCCCGGCCGGGTCGAGGATGGCACGACCGTGTGCGATCACGAGCCCGAAGAGATCGCCCACCACATGACCATGGGACTGTCCCTGGCGCCGTGTGTGGTCGAGGACAGCGTGGTCGGTACGGTGAAGCTCAACCTGGTGGACACCCCCGGGTACGCCGACTACACCGCGGAGGTGGCGGCCGCACTGGCCGTGGTCGACTTGGCCGTTGTGGTGGTGAGCGCGGTCGAGGGCATTCAGATCCAGACCGAGATCGTCTGGGAGATGGCCTCGCAGGCCGACCTGCCTCGCATGATCGTCGTGACCCAGCTCGATCGGGAGAGGGCCGACTTCGACGCCGTGCTCGACGACCTCCGCACCACCTTCGGCGCAGGGGTCGCCCCCCTGGAGCTGCCCATCGGGAGCCAGTCAGAGTTCCGCGGGGTCGTCGACCTGCTCAGCGACACGGCCGTCCTCTATCCGTCCGACGGGAGCACCTCCGGGAAGACGGGCCCACTGCCCCCCGAGCTGGTCGCCACCGAGCACGCCATTCACGAGGCTCTGGTCGAGGGCATCGTTGTGGGCGACGACGGCCTGATGGAGCGCTATCTCGACGGGGACACGCTCTCCTTCGAGGAGCTGGAGGCGAGCCTGGCCGGCGGCGTGGCCTCGGCCAGCGTCTTCCCAGTCGTCTGCGCCTCATCGACGACCGGGGTGGGGATCGACCGGTTGGCCATGGTCCTGGCCGAGCTGTGCCCGTCCCCCCGGGTGCGTCCCCCGGCGCTGGTCTCGGCCGGGGACACGCAGAGCGACGTCGCCTGCGACCCCGAGGGCCCGCCCCTGGCCCGGGTGTTCAAGACCATGACCGATCCCTATGTCGGCCGTCTGTCCCTCTGCCGTCTGCTGTCTGGGACGATCCGCCCGGATGTGGTCCTCACCAACGTCCGATCGCACTCGGACGAGCGCTTGCACACGATCGAGACCTTACGGGGCAAAGAGGCCGTTCCGGTCCCCGAGGTCCTGGCCGGCGACCTCTTCGCCGTTCCCAAGCTGTCCGAGGCGGACACGGGCGACACCCTCGCCCCCCGCCACATGCCGGTGTCGGTCCTCTCGCCCCCCTTCCCCCGACCGGATCCTCCTGCCCTGGCCGTCGCCATCCGGCCGCGCACCAAGGCCGACGAGGACAAGATGATGTCCTCCCTGCACCGCCTGATCCAAGAGGATCCCGCCCTCACGGTCCGCCGGGACGACGAGACCCACCAGACCATCCTGGAGGGCGCGGGCGAGACCCACGTGGCCGTGGCCCTGGAGCGCCTGGCCCGAAAGTTCGGTGTGGGGGTGGAGCGGGACGAACTGCTCGTTCCGTACCGGCAGACGATCACCCGGACGGTCGAGGCGGAGGGTCGCTACAAGAAGCAGACCGGCGGGCACGGGCAGTTCGGCGTGGTCTCGCTCCGCATCGCACCGTTGCCGAGGGGCGAGGGGTTCTCGTTCGCCAACGAGGTGGTCGGCGGGGCCATTCCTCGTCAGTACATACCGGCGGTCGAAAAGGGCGTCGTCGAAGCCATGGCCCAGGGGGGCACGCTCGGCTGCCCGGTGGTCGACGTCGCCATCACCTGCCTGGACGGCAAGCACCACCCGGTGGACTCGTCGGAGATGAGCTTCAAGATGGCGGGCATCCTGGGATTCCGCGACGCGTTGGCCAACGCCTCCCCTGTGCTCCTCGAGCCGATCTCACGGGTCGAGGTGACCGTGCCAGCCGATCTCCAAGGGGACGTTCTCGGCGACCTCAATGCCCGGCGGGGACGGGTGATGGGCTCGGACGTCGACCAGCGCGGCCATCAAGTGGTCGTGGCCCTCGTCCCACTGGCCGAGCTCTCCCGGTACGCCGTGGACCTCCGCTCGCTGACCAGCGGACGAGGGCGATTCCGGGCCCAGCACGACCACTACGACGTGGTGCCGTCCCACCTGACCGCCTCCGTGGCTCCCGCGGTTGATGCCCGATCCGGGAACGCCCGGGCCCACGTCGCCTGATCAGATGCCGTAGCGGCTGCCCCGGCCCGGTCAGCCAGGCCACACGGCATGCAGACGCTGCCAGCTGTCGGCCAGGGTCTCGGGCAGGACGCGCACCCCGGCCACCGCGGTCATGAAATTGGTGTCGCCCACCCAGCGGGGCACGGCATGCAGGTGCAGGTGCCGGGGGATCCCCGCACCGGCGGCCCGACCCAGGTTGGCGCCGAGGTTCACCCCCTCGGGACCGTAGGCGGCCTCGAGAGCGGCCACGCCGGCCCGCAGCGACGACCACAGCTCGATGCCCTCCTCATCGCCCAGATCGGCCATGGACCGTACATGACGGGTAGGCATGACCATGAGATGGCCGCTTGCGTAGGGGTAGGCATTGAGGACGGCGAAGGTGTGCTGGCCCCGCCACAGCACGCCGTTGTCGGTCGACGGCGGCCCGCTGGCCGCGAGCCGGCAGAAGACGCAGTGCTGTGGGTCGTCGAAGTGGCCATCGTCATCGAGCTCCTGTGCCGCGAGCGTGGCATCCGGTGGAAGGGCCCCCACCGCCACGGCCGAGGGGACCGACGTCACGTAGCCACTTCGCCACCCGGCCCACAGGTGGTCAAGGCTCACCGACCACCCGACCCGCTCACCTGGGGCTCCCGGCGGTCGGCGATCTCTTGTTCGAGGTCCTCGCAGAATGCCATCAGCGGCACACCGCGCTGGGGTTTCTGGGAGCCACGCCGGTTCACGCCCACCGTCCCCGCGGCCATGTCGTCGTCACCCACCACGAGCACGTAGGGCAGCTTGGCCATCTTGGCGTGGCGGATCCTCCCCCCCAGTGGCTCGCCGGCCGGGACCACCGAAGAACGGATGCCGACCGCGCACAGCCGGTCGTTCACCTTCTCGGCATAGCTCTCGTGCACGTCGGCCACGGGGAGGACCCGGACCTGCTCGGGAGCCAGCCAGGTGGGGAAGGCACCGGCGTGGTGCTCCAAGAGGATGGCGAAGAACCGCTCCACGGAGCCGAACAGGGCTCGGTGGATCATGATCGGCTGATGCCGGGCGTTGTCCGCCCCGACGTACTCCATCTCGAAGCGCTTGGGCATCTGGAAGTCGAGCTGGATGGTGGACATCTGGTGGGTGCGCCCGATGGCGTCCCGCGCCTGCACGGAGATCTTCGGGCCGTAGAAGGCACCGCCCCCCTCGTCCAGCACCAGGTCCAGGTCCATGGCCTCGGCGGTGGCCCGCAGGGTCTCGGTCGCCTCCTCCCACTCGGCGTCGGTCCCGGCGGCCTTGCCTTCCGGCTTGGTCGACAGCTCCAGGTAGAAATCGTGGAGCCCGTAGTCGCGTAGCACGTCGAGGACGAACAGGAGCGTCGAGTGCAGCTCGGCCGCCATCTGGTCGCGGGCGCAGAAGATGTGGGCGTCGTCCATGGTCAAGCCCCGCACCCGGGTAAGCCCGTGGACGACCCCGGACTTCTCGTAGCGGTAGACAGTGCCGAACTCGAAGAGCCGGAGGGGAAGCTCGCGGTAGGAGCGTTGACTGCTCTTGTAGATGAGGATGTGGAACGGACAGTTCATCGGCTTGACGTAGTACTTCTGGCCGCCGTCGAGCTCCATGGGGGGGAACATGCTGTCGGCGAACCAGTCCAGGTGCCCGGAGGTCTCGAACAGCTCCGCCTTGGTGAGGTGTGGGGTGTTGACGAAGTCGTAGCCCGCCTTCACGTGCCGTTGGCGGGAGTAGTCCTCCATCAGCCGGCGGACGGTGCCGCCCTTGGGGTGGAAGACGGGCAATCCCGAGCCGATCTCCTCAGGGAAGGAGAACAGGTCGAGCTCGGCTCCGAGTTTGCGGTGGTCGCGGCGCTCCGCCTCCTCGAGCTTGTGCAGGTGGGCGGTGAGGGCCTTCTCCGATTCCCAGGCCGTCCCGTAGATGCGCTGCAGCTGGGGTCGCTTCTCGTCCCCTCGCCAGTACGCCCCGGCCACCCGCATCAGCCGGAAGTGCCCCAGCCTGCTGGTCGAGGGCACATGGGGCCCGCGACAGAGGTCGGTGAAGGTCGGCGAATTCCAATAGGTGGACACTTCGGGAACGGCACCGCTCGACCCGGCATCCACCTCCTCGGCGCCGGCCCCCACCGCCTCGATGATCTCGCGCTTGAAGGGCTGGTCCTCGAACAGGTCGAGCCCCTCGGCGATCGAGTGCTCGTGGCGGACGAACGGCTGGTCCTCGGCCAGGATCTCCCGCATAGTGGACTCGATGCGCGCCAGGTCGTCGTCGGAGAAGTGCGCCCCCCCGGGCAACTCGAAGTCGTAGTAGAAGCCGTCCTCGATAACGGGCCCGATGGCGAAATGGGCTCCCGGCCACAGCCGCAGCACCGCCTGGGCCAGCACGTGGGCGGTGGAGTGACGCAGCACCGCTCGGCCGGCGTCCGAGTCGGCGGTGAGCACAGCCACTTCGGCGCCGTCGGTCAGGACCGTCGACAGGTCGACCTCGGCCCCTTCGACGGTAGCGGCCACCGCCGCCTTGGCCAGCCGCGGCCCGATGGACTCGGCGAAATCGAGGGCAGTCGTCCCCTCGGGCAGTTCCTTGGTCGAGCCGTCGGGAAGCTGGACCGAAATGACGCCTGCCATCGTGCTGCCTTTCCGTGATGCGATAAGCCCCGCCGGTCACGCCAGCCCGTCGGGGAACCCGAGTGCCGGGACCTTCGGAGTCCGGGACCTACAGAGTAATGCCGAGCAGCTCGGCTCCCCGATCCACGGGTTGTCCGCTATCGGCCAGTTCGTCCAGGGCAGCCAGGGCCCCCGGTGTGTTCAGGTCGTCATCGAGGGCACGGCGGACGGCCTCCAGCGCGGGATCGGTGTCGCCGGCAGCGACCGATGGGCCCGGGTGACCGGCTGCCTTCCTCCATGACTCGAGGCGGCCGGCCGCGTTGGGCATGTCGTCGCTGTTCCACTCCCAGTCCTGGCGATAGTGGTGGCCCAGCAAGGCCGTGCGGATGTCCACCGGCTGCCAGTCTTCGAGAAGTTCGCCCACGAAGACCAGATTGCCCAGTGACTTCGACATCTTGGTTCCGTCCAGACCGACCAGGCCCACGTGGAGCCAGTTGCGAACGAAGGGGCGCCCGGTGACCGACTCGGACTGAGCCGTCTCGCATTCATGATGTGGAAAGACCAGATCCCTGCCACCGCCATGGACATCGACGGTCTCCCCCAGCTCACGCAGCGCCAGCGCCGAACACTCGATATGCCAACCGGGCCGACCGGGGCCCCATCTCGATTCCCATGCCGGCTCGTCGGGCAGGGATGGTTGCCACAGGACGAAGTCGAGGGGATTGCGCTTGTTGGGATCGTCGGGGTTCCCACCGTTCTCGGCCGCCAGGGGCAGCATGGCCGCCGGGTCCAGATGGCTCAACGCCCCGAAGCGATCGAAGGTCGTGACGTCGAAGTACACCGATCCACCCGACTGGTAGGCATTGCCGCTGTCGAGCACGGCGGCGATCAGGGTCAGGATGTCCGGGATGGCCGAGGTGGCCCGGGGCTCGGACCAGGCGGGAATGAGCCCCAGGGTGTTCATGTCGGCGTCGAACCGGGCGATCTCCTCGGCGGCCAGATCGAGGTAGTGCACACCGAGCTCTCTTGCCTTGCGGAGGATGTCGTCGTCGACGTCGGTCACATTGCGCACGCACCGGGTCTCGTGGCCGAGATCGCGCAGCCGGCGCTGCAGGATGTCGAAGGTGAGGTAGACCGCAGCATGGCCCAGATGGGCGGCATCGTAGGGCGTGATTCCGCACGAATAGATGGTGACCAGAGGCCCGGGCTCGAAGGGCACGACCGACCGGCGGGCAGTGTCGTAGAGGCGCATCATGGGGCCGGTCGTCGCCTCTAGCTGTCGAAGCCGGCCAGGATGACCGTGGAATGGACCTTGTGGCGGACGTTCACGCTGATCAGCACGGCGGTGAACGCTTCGATGGCGGCCGCCTGGGCCAAGGTGCCCGCATCGACTCCCCGCAACCCATCGATCCCATCGATCAGGTCCACCGTCGCCTTGGTGGCATCGGGGTGATCCGAACAGACCAGCACGTCGGCTTCGAGGGTGACGTCGAGCTTGGTCATCTCCAGCGCAGGAAGATGATGGAGCGAAGCTGAGACCAGCGAATCGGGCAGGGCAGCCTGGATCGACGCCGCCATCGAGCCCCGAGGCGGCATCAGGGCCAGGAATTCGCGTCCCTCCTTGGCCAAGGCGTTGACCATGGAGACCACCACCTTGCCGGCCAGCGCGGCGGCCAGGGGCTTCACCGTGGTCAGCGCGCCCTCCCAGGGCGTGGCCACCACGACGAGATCGCACTGGGCTACGTCCGCGTTGGCCGCCCCCTCGACCTTGAGGTCGAACTCGGGCCAGACCTCCCGCAGGTGCGCCGCCACCTCCGCTGCTCGATCCGCGTCACGCGATCCGATGACCACCGGGGTCCCACCGACGGCCAGCCGAGCGGCCAGCCCCCGCCCGGCCGGGCCTGTTCCTCCGAGAATTCCGACACGCATCGCCATACCCTTGCACACACAACCGCCGTCCTCGCACCCGGTGGGCGCCCGGCTCCTTCCAGGCAACTCACCCCGTCCCGGTCAGCCGACTCCGGCCTGGAGCTCGCCCGACTCCCCCTCCGACTACCTGCCGATTACCCGTGGGGGCCGGCCGATTCCCCCGGTGAGGGCCCTGATCCACCTGTAACCTGACCGCCTGATGGGACTGCTGACCGGAAAGCGAATCCTGGTGACCGGCGTGCTGACCGACGCGTCGTTGGCCTTTGCCGTTGCCCGCCTGGCCCAGGAGGAGGGGGCCGAGGTGGTCCTCAGCGGCGCCGGGCGTGGCCTGTCGCTGACACGGCGCACCGCCCGCAAGCTTCGGGACCCGGTGGATGTGCTGGAGATCGACGTCGCCCAACCCGAGCAGCTGGCAGCGGCGGCGGCCGAGCTCGGGGCGAAATGGGACCGGCTGGACGGCCTCCTCCATGCCATCGCCTTCGCGCCGCCCGAATGCCTGGGTGGGGACATCTTCGGGGCCGATTGGGACCAGGTACAGGTGGCCCTCCACATCTCGACCTACTCCTTGAAGGCCCTGGCCCAGGCCTTTCGGCCCCTGCTTGCCGCGGCCGGAGCCAACGGGGGCGTCGGAGCGTCCATCGTCGGCCTCGACTTCGACGCCACCGTGGCCTGGCCCGCGTACGACTGGATGGGCGTGTCCAAAGCGGCCCTCGAGTCCCTTTCCCGCTACCTGGCCCGAGACCTGGGGCCCGACAAGGTTCGGGTCAACCTTGTGGCCGCCGGCCCGGTCAGAACGATGGCGGCGAAGTCCATTCCCGGCTTCACCGCCTTCGAGGACACCTGGGCCGCCCGGGCGCCACTGGGTTGGGACCTCCTCGACACCGACGTGGTGGCCCGCGCCTGCGTCGCCCTGTTCTCGGACCTTTTCCCCATGACCACCGGGGAGATGGTCCACGTCGACGGTGGCGTGCACGCCACCGGCGCCTGAGCCGACCTCGGCGCCCGGCCGGCGCCACATCCAACCGCCCGCCCGATGCCCACCGGATCGCCTCGACCCCTGGAGCTACCCATGCCCTCGCCAGACCAACTCCGGTCCCTCATCGCCACCTACGTGTCGACGTTGAACGGACGAGATCCCGATGCCATCGCCGCCCTCTTCGCCGAGGACGCCGTCCAGGCCGACCCGGCGTCGAACCCTCCGAACGTCGGCCGGGACGATATCCGGACCTTCTTCGCCGGCAGCGTCGAGGCCAGCGATAGTTGGACCTTCTCGGCCCCCACCGTTCATACCTGCGGCGACCATGTGGCCATCAACTTCCGGATCGCCGTGGAGGTCGGGGATACCACCATGATCATGAACGGGATCGAAGTATTCGCCGTCGATGAAAACGGCCTCATCTCGTCGGTGCATGCCTATTGGGACGAGGCGGATGTCTCGGTCTAGGCCTCGCCGGGTCGCGTCTCGATCCGGCGGCGCGGTTGCCCAGGTCGCCAAGCTCCCGGGCCGTGCACTGCCCAGCTCGCCGAGCTCCCCGGCAGTCTCAGTCGCCGAGCTCGTCGTGGTCGGGGAAGCCGTCGGAGGGGCCGCTGGACAACAAACCGGTCACGTCGGCGGCCATGGCATCGCACAGCTCTGTCAACGACTCCATGCGGAGCCGTGGATCGTCGGTTTCGAGCAGGTGCTGGCGGTCCATGAGATTCAACGGGGCAAGTGAGCACAGACGCCATGCCGCTCTTTCGGGTTGGTCGCCGAGATCGAGGTCATGGGGCAGCGCGGGAACCTCCCCCATCTCCGAGAGCAGCGAGCGCAACCGGCGCAGCGAGCCCTCGGCCGGCGCCAGCGCGTTGGCATGGTCGTCAAAGGGGACCTCGGCCACCTCCTCCACCATTGCCTGCGGGTAGGGGTCGTCCGGGAGCCACTCATGCACTCGGACCCGGCGAAGGCCCCGGGTCTCCAAGAACAGCCGGTTGTCGGGGAGCTGAGACCCCCGGTCGATCCGGGCCACGGTGCCCATGTCGACGCGCTCGTCACCGCCACCCGTCTCCCGTCCACGGCTGATCATGACCACACCGAATTCCCGGTCCTCGCCGAGGCAGTCTGTGGTGAGAGCCAGGTACCGCGGCTCGAAGATGTGGAGGGGGAGCTCGCCACCGGGAAACAGGACGGTCGAGAGCGGGAACATCCTCAAGCGTTGGGTCTCGGTCGGCACTGCTCCAGCCTGCACCATGCGAGCCGATGGGGTCATGCGGGCCGACGCATCGAGCTGGAAGGGGCTCAGTTCGTATCGGTCACGAAGTCGATCAGAGCTTCGACCGCGCCGACCAGCGGAGGCTCCAGGTCGGCGTAGGAATCGACCGCGGCCAGGATGGTGCGCCACATCGTGACCGAGTCACGGACACCCAATGCGTCGCAGACCCCGGTCTTCCAATCGATGCCCCTCGGGACTCTCGGCCATGCCGGAATCCCCACCACGGCTGGCTTGACCGCTTCCCAGACATCGACGTACGGCGTTCCCGTGACGAGCACGTCCGCATCGGACATCGTGGCAGCCAGGCGGGCCTCCTTGCTCCCGGGGACCAGATGGTCCACCAGTACGCCCAGCCGCCGGGCCGGTCCGGGCCGGAAGTCGCGAACGACGGCTGGCAGATGGTCGATGCCATCGAGCTGCTCCACGACGATGCCCTCGACCCGGAGGTCATCGCCCCAGACCCGTTCGACCAGCGCCGCGTCATGCACCCCTTCGACCAGGATGCGGCCGGCCCTGGCCACCCGGGCCGGCTGGGCGGGAACGGCCACGGAGCCCGACGCGGTGACCCCCGGCACGGCGGACTTGTGTCCTCGGGGGCGTATCAACGTGACGGCCCGTCCGTCGACGGCGAAACCACCCGGCTTGTCTCGGAATACGCGTTCGAGCCCCGTCTGACCGCGGAGCTCGACGCCCCCGGCCTCGAGCCGGACGACGGTTCCGGTGAATCCCGACGCCCGGTGGGTGACGGCCAGTCCCGGTGGTGCTTCGACCTCCGGGTAGACGGTGGCCAACTCGGCCGGGCCGTCGATCGGTCCGGCCAGGATTCCCCTCATCGGGTCCCATGGGCGCTCACGTGATCGGGCCCGACGGGTGTTCATCGCCAGGAGGGTACTCCGCCCGACCGCGCCGGCTTCGGATGCTGGTTTGGATGCGCCGGTTTGGATGCCGCTGTTTGGATGCCGCTGTTTGGATTTCTACGGCTTCGGCTGTTTCAGCCGGCTGTCGGTTGCTCTCCGCTCCGGCATTCTTTTTTTTCAATGAACCCGCCCGGGCAGATCCAGAAATTGGATTGGTCCGAGACCCGGTCTCCGGCTCAGGAGTCCGGTCTCTGGCCGGGGACCGATCGATACTCCAGCGGCTCGCCGTGACCCAAACTCAGTTGGTGGGCAACACATGACGCACCGCGCCAGCGATCGCTTCGGCCGAGAGATCGTCAACGGTGAGGTACCGGGCCCCCATGGCCTCGGCCAGCGGCCGGGCCAGTCCCAGTCGAACGCCTACTTGAGCTCCATCGGGCGACGTAGCCACCTCTGCATCGACTACGACGGCGCTGACGCCCTGACGACGGACCGCTTCGGCCGCCAGCAGGGACGCCTGGACGGGGTCCTTGTCTCCTCCGGCCGCAGTGGCGCGTCCGTCCGATACCACGACCAACAAGGGCCGATACGCGCCACGCGTCGCGGTGCGGACGAGACCGAGCGCCGTATCGATCCCCGCGGCAAGCGGCGTACGGCCACCGGTGGGAAGCTCGCTCAAGCGGGCTTGTGCCACCTCAGTGCTCCCGGTCGGCCGTAGGGCTATTTCGGCGTCGTTGCCCCGGAAGGTCACGAGCGCCACCCGGTCCCTGCGCTGATAGGCATCCGTGAGCAGTGCGAGCACTGCGCCCTTGGCCGCAGCCATCCGGCCGTGCGCGCCCATCGAACCCGACGCGTCGACGGCCAGGACAACCAGGTTGGCTGCTCGCTCCTGACGCACCGCCTCGCGCAGGTCCTCTTCCTCGACGGCCAACGTGGCCCCGCCACCTTGACGAGTGGCGGCAGCCGCAACGGTGGCGGTAACGGCCACGGACCCAAGCGGGCGACCCGGCTCGGGCACCCGATCGGACACCAGCCTTCCCCGATCCCCGAGCGTCATCGTGCGCCGGCCCGAGGCCTTGGAGCCGGACGTGCTCGACGCATTCGCTGGCGCGCTCGCCTCGATCCGACGAACGCGGCTGGGCGCCGGTCCTGGCGCGACGACCTGCTCTCGTTCCGAACCATCGTCACCGGGAATCCCGTCAGCGGGACGGTCCCCGCTCGAAGCGTCCCCACTCGAACCGGGTGCGACAGACGTATCCCCGTCGGGCGCTTCGGTGCCGGGTGCTCCGCTGCCGGGATCGTCGGACCCTCCTGCCTCGTCCCCTGAGAACGCATCGTCGAGCAACGACTCGAGTTCGTCGGCCGCCATGCCCGGGGCCTCGAACGGCGAGCGCCGGCGCCGGTGGGCCAGGGCGAGGTCGGCCACCCGTCGCACGTCCGACTCCGACACCTGTCGGCGATCCTCCCAACCGGCCAGGGCCGCGGCTGCCCGACAGATGACCAGGTCAGCCCGAAGGCCCTCGGCGCCGGCGTTGGCACACAGGGTCGAGACACGAAGGATCATCTCGGGCGCCAGCTGCGCTGGACGGGCCCCTTCCAACTGGGTCCGGAGCGCCAGCTCGGCGTCGTGCCACGTGGCCGAGAACTGTTCGGGGTCGGCGTCGAAGGCCAGGCGCCGTTGCACCGCCTCACTGCGCTCGTCCGGATCGAGGCTGGCGACGACTTCGACCGACAGGCCGAATCGGTCGAGCAGCTGCGGGCGGAGCTCGCCCTCTTCCGGGTTCATCGAGCCGACGAGGACGAACCGACTGGCGTGACTGTGCGACACGCCCTCGCGTTCCACCCGGTTGACACCGCTGGCGGCTACGTCGAGCAGCACGTCGACGAGGTGATCGGGGAGCAGGTTGACCTCGTCCACATAGAGGACGCCACCATGGGCCGCCTGCAGCAGTCCGGCGGCGAACCGTCGCTCACCCCCGGTCAGCGCGGCCCGGAGGTCGATGGAGCCAACCAGACGGTCCTCCGAGGCGCCCACCGGGAGGTCTACGAACGGTGCGTCCCCGGGCAGCAGGGTGGCCAGGCCACGCGCCAGCGTCGTTTTGGCACTCCCCTTCTGCCCCCGCAGGAGGACGCCTCCGATTGCCGGGTCCACCGCGCACAGGATGAGGGCCATACGGAGGTCCTCGTGGCCCACCACGGCGCTGAAGGGGAAGGGTCGCCGGGACGGCTGACGGCTTACCGGCTCGGTCATCGGGATTCCTCCCAACCTTCCGCTTCGAGGACGGCGGCACGCAGCGTGTCCCGGGCCTCCTCCGACGCGTCCCAGAGCCCGCGCTCGTCTGCTTCCAGCAAACGCTCGGCAATGGAGCGGAGGGCCCAGGGATTGGATGCCTCGAAGAACTTCCGCATGCCCGGATCACCGACGTAGGCCTCGGTCACCTTCTCGTACATCCAGTCCTCGACGACGCCGGCAGTGGCGTCGTACCCGAACAGGTAGTCGACGGTGGCCGCCATCTCGAAGGCCCCTTTGTACCCGTGCCGCTGCATGGCCGTCAGCCATTTCGGATTGACGACCCGGCTCCGGACGACACGGGCGGCCTCCTCGGCCAGAGACCGCACCCGGGGGTGCGCGGGGTCCGCCGAGTCGCCGAACCAGGCCTTGGGCTGAACGCCGGTGAGGGACCGGACGGCCGCCACCATCCCACCGTGGTCCTGAAGGTAGTCATCCGAGTCGAAGATGTCGTGCTCGCGGTTGTCCTGGTTCTTGACGGCGATCTCGACCGCGGCCAACCGGCGCCGGAGCGCATGGGGAGCCGGGGAGCCGACGACCGGGCGCGGAGCACTCGACGCGCCGGCCCCATCGCCCGGGCCGCGGCTGTAGGCGTAGCCGCCCCAGGCCAGGTACACCTCGGCCAGATCGTCGTCTGTCCGCCAATTTCTCGACTCGAGCAGGGTCAGGATTCCCGATCCGTAGGCACCGGGTTTGGGGCCGAAGATCCTCGGGTCGGCGCTCCCAGCCGCGGCGAGCGGGTTCTGGTCGGCTGGCTCGTCCTCTACTCCGGCTACCAGGGCAAAGGCGTCGTCGAGCAGGCCCAGGACGTGGGGGAACGCGTCGCGGAAGAACCCCGAGATCCTGACAGTCACATCGATCCGGGGACGGCCCAGCTCGGCCAGCGGGATCAGCTCGACTCCCTCGACCCGACCCGACTCGGCCGCCCACCGCGGCCGGACGCCGATCAGGGCGAGGATCTCGGCCACGTCGTCGCCGGCGGTTCGCATGGCCGCTGTGCCCCACACCACCAGCCCGACCGTGGTCGGGTACCGACCCTCCTCCGACAAGTGCCGGTCGACCAGCCGATCGGCCAAGGCGGTCCCCACCTGCCAGGCCAATGGCGAAGGGATGGCCTTGGGATCGACTGAATAGAAGTTGCGGCCGGTAGGAAGCACGTGGGCCATGCCCCGGGACGGGGCACCGCTCGGCCCGGGGGGGATGAAGTGGCCATCGAGGGCAGACAAGACGGCGTCGATCTCCCCGGTGGTGCCGGCCAGCGCCGGTACCAGTCGGTCGCACACCCACCGTAGGACCGGTGATGACCGGATGGCGCCGGTGGGGTCGTCTCGGTCGGAAACGGCGTCGAGCTGCCAGCCGGCGTGCTGACACGCCAGCACGCGTCGCCGGCACTCCTCTTCGACGCGGTCGAGTGACTGCCGGTCCTCGATGCGGTCGAGTGACTGCGGGTCCCCCGCCTCCCCGGTCTGGTCGGCCACCTCGGACCGCAACGACCCCACCCGGGTTTGTCGGAGCCGGGTGATGGCCAACACCATGTCGACCAGCGCATCATCGACCGGTGGGGTTCCCAGGACGTGGAGGCCCCCGCGGATCTGGGCGTCCTTCAACTCGCACAGGTAGCCGTCGACGTCGAAGAGCAGCTCGTCGAAGGCGGGGTCGTCGAACCCCGGCGCGCTCCGGTGGGCTCCGGGCGAACCGTCCGGTGCGCCGGTTGAGCTGGGGAGCCCCAGGTCCCGGTGGATCTCGGCCGCGACCATCACGTCCCACACCTGACGGCGGATCTCGGGGAGCTTGGCCGGATCGAGCGAGGCCACCCGGGCGTGGGTATCGAGGAGGGCCTCGAGCTTGGCCAGGTCGTCGTAGAGGTCGGCCCGGGTCAGGGGAGGAACCAGATGGTCGACGATGACCGCATGGGTACGCCGCTTCGCCTGGGTTCCCTCGCCGGGATCGTTCACCACAAAGGGATAGATGAACGGCAGGTCGCCCAGCGCAGCGTCCGGGAAGCAGGACGCCGACATGCCCACCGACTTGCCCGGCAGCCACTCGAGGGTCCCGTGTTTGCCGACGTGCACGACGGCGTCCGCACCCCAGGCATCGTCGAGCCAACGGTAGAAACCGAGGTAGTGGTGGGTGGGTGGGAGATCGGGCGAGTGGTACACGGCGATCGGGTTCTCGCCGAAGCCCCGCGGCGGCTGGACGGTGACCAGCACCCCGCCCAGGTCGATGCCGGTGAAGACCAGGTCCACGTCAGCCCCATCAGAGCTTGCACCTCGTCCCCCCGGAGCAGCGGTTGTTCCCTGGGCACCCGCCAGTCCCTGAGGAGACGGCTCGACGTAGACGGTGCCCGGTGGAGGCCCCCAGGCCTCGGTCATCGAGGCTTGCAGTGCACCGGGAAGGCCGTGGAACCAGTCTCGGTAGGCATGTCCCGGCCAGCGGCCAACGGCGCGCGCCGACTGGGTCGGCGACAAGGTATCCCGCTCGTAGGTCAGGACGTCGGCCAGTTCGGCCATCAGCTCGTCCCCCGACGCCGGGACACGGTCGACCCGGAAGCCGGCCTGCCGCATGGCGTGCAAGAGGTCGATCACCGAGGCCGGCGTGTCCAGGCCAACTGCGTTGCCCAGGCGGCTTCGCTTGGTGGGGTACGCCGACAGGACGAGGGCGATCCGCTTCTCGGGCGGCGCTGTCGTCCGCAGCCGGGCCAGCCGTACCGCCAGTCCCGCCACTCGTGCCACCCGGTCGGGTCGGGTGCGGTAGGCGGTCACCGGGGACCCCAGTACGTCATCGGCGTCGACCGTTTCCTTGAACGAGAAGGGAACGGTGACGATCCGCCCGTCGAATTCGGGAATGGCCACGGCCATGGCTACGTCCATGGGCGACAGTCCCGTCGGGGAGGACTCCCAGGCGCTCGAGGGCACGGTGGCACAGATCGCCTGGACGACGGGAACGTCGAGCTCGGCCAGCGCACCGGCGTCCCAGCACTCGGCTTGATCGTCGAGGCTGCCGGCGGCGAACACGGTGGTGATGACGGCGTCGACTCGGTGGGCCGCCATCAGCTCCACGATGGGCGAGCGCTCGGGCGGACCGCCACCACCCGCCGCATCGGCACGCAGCGAGTAGCCGAAGACGGGGAGGGCATTGGCCCCCTTGGCTCTGATCCCAGCGCAGAGATCGTCGATGAAGCGAGTGTTCCCCGACACCACGTGGGCCCGGTAGAAGAAGATGGCGACGGTGGGCGCATCGGGTCGGCGTACCGATCCCTCGGTCGGCAGGATCCCATAAGCCGGGACCTCGACGGGCGGGTCGAACCCGAATCCCTGCATCAGAACCGTATCGGCCACGAAGCACAGCATCTGGCGGAGGTTCTCGACACCGCCCTGCGTCAAGTAGCGGAACGCCTCGGACACCGTTGCACTGGGGACCGTCGACAGGTCGGCGAGCTCCGCGTCCGGTACCGCCTCGCCGCTGAAGGCCAAGAGCGGCACGCGCTGGCCGAGACATCTGGCCCGCAGGTCGTCGAACTGCGTCTCCCAGGCCTGACGCCCACCGAGGAGTCGGACGATGACGGCGTCAACTCCGGCAAGGTCAGGGGCACTGGCGAGGTGGGCGGGGTTTGCGGCCCGCAAGGGAGGAAATCCCGGCGGCAACATCTCGGCGACGATGCGCAGCGAGAGGATCTCGGTGTCGGCGTTGGTGAGCACGAGGATCATGGCGATGTCGCCGTCCTCGGGCGGTCGGGGCCGCCGGCTTGGTCCCGTCGGGCATCGCCGGCTTCGTCCCGTCGGGTACCGCCGGATTCCTCCTGCCGGGTGCCGCCGCCCTCGGTGACCAACCGCCAGAGTGCCTCGAGGTCCAGGTTCTCCTGGCACAGATCGGCCAGCTGGTCGATCTGCCCCTGCCGTGCCCGTGCAAACGACACGCCCGACGGGGCCCAGCGCCTGCCCCGGCGCTCGGCCACCGCGCCGAGCAGCGTGCCGCGGAACTCGTCTCCTTCGAGGAGGCCGTGCAGGCTCGATCCGCAGACGCCATTCCTGTCGTCGATGATCCCCTCGGTCCTGTTGCCGCGGCCGTCGCCCATCAGGAACCAGGGGACGGCCGACGGGCCGGCGTGGGTCCGACCGTGGTGGATCTCATAGCCGGAGATGGGAACGGACGGGGTCTGGCGAGGCGAACCCTCGAGCTCCCAGTCCGGTTGGAACGAGGTGCCGGCTCCGGTGGCACCCGGCACTCGACCCGGGGCCGACGGGTACGGGCGCAGGAGGGAGGACTGGCGCCAGGTCGTCCGACCTCGACGCTGACGGGTGCGCTTGTCCACCAGGTAGACGGTGTGGAGGTCCAGGAGGCCGAGCCCGCTGACCACCCCGGTGCGGCTCTCGATCGCGCCGGGGTCCTCGATGAGCTCGCCCAGCATCTGGTACCCGCCACAGATGCCCAGGATCATCGGCGACTCGGCGTTGATCCCTCCGGCCCCGTCGCTGCGCAGGTCGGCCAGTGCCCCTTCGAACCCACGCGAGCGGAACCAGGCCAGGTCCTCGGCGGTCGACTTCGTGCCGGGCAGGACGACCAGATCTGGTTGCCCGAGCGAGTCGGGCGAGTCGACGAACCGGACGGACGCTTCGGGCTCGACCGCCAACGCGTCGACGTCGGTGAAATTGGAAATGTGCGGGAACCGGATGACCACGATGTCGAGGGGATCCCGGTCGGTGCCGCCGGCCGATGTGGCCGGCCCCGCCCCCTGGCGGGCCCCCCGGGTCAGAGCCAGGGCCAGGGAGTCCTCAGCGTCGAGCGTCAGGCCCTCGGCGAAGGGCAGCACGCCGAGCGTCGGGCGGCCCGTGCGCCGCTCGAGGTCGGACAGGGCATCGCCCAGTAGGGCAGGGTCGCCTCGGAACTTGTTGATGACGAACCCGCGGACCCAGCGCCGGAGCTCGTCGGGTAACAGTGCCACGGTCCCGTAGAGGGCGGCGAACACGCCTCCCCGGTCGATGTCGCCGACCACGATGGCAGGAATGCCTACTCTCGAGGCCAGGCCCAGGTTGACGAGGTCGCCCTCGAGCAGGTTGATCTCCGCGGGGCTGCCGGCGCCCTCGCACAGGATGACGTCGTAGCGGGAGCGCAGGTCGGCCAGCGCGTCGGTCACCACGTCCATGAGCTCGGGCTTGGCCGCGTGGTACGACACCGCGTCGAGGTTCTTCCACGGCCGGCCGAGCACGATGACCTGGCTCGACCGTTCGCTGGTCGGCTTGAGCAGGATCGGGTTCATGGCCACGTCGGGCTCCACGCCCGCGGCCATGGCCTGCATGGCCTGGGCCCGCCCGATCTCATGGCCACCGGGGGTGACGAACGAGTTCAGGGCCATGTTCTGTGCCTTGAACGGCGCCACGCGGACCCCCTGGCGGGCCAGGAGCCGGCAGAGCCCGGCCACGATCTGACTCTTGCCTACGTCGCTGGCGGTGCCGCACACCATGAGCGCGCCCCTCATGCCAGCACCTCCTCGAGCGCGATCGAGAGCCGTCGCAGTCCTGCCGGGGCGGGGACGGCGATGCGTACTGCG
Organism: Acidimicrobiales bacterium; assembly: GCA_036521415.1. GTDB lineage: Bacteria > Actinomycetota > Acidimicrobiia > Acidimicrobiales > RAAP-2 > DASXMT01. Next base: position 1,668 of record DATDHU010000089.1, on the reverse strand, counting down.
TCGGGGAGGTCGAAACTGGCGCAGTCCCGAACCAGCACGCCACGGATGGCCAAGCGGTCACGGAGGCCGGCGGCGCCGTCGACCAGGATGAAGTTGGCCGCACTCGGCCGAGGCCGGAGCCCGTACGCTCTCACCAGTCCGACCAGGTCCTGGCGGGCCCGAGCCACCGACGCCGCCCAACCGCAAAGGTCGGCACCGGCCAGGAGGTCGGGCAGCACGGCCAGGGCCAATGCGTTCACCGACCAACGGGGCTGGCGAGCTTCCAGCTGACCGACGACATCGGCGTCGCCCGCCGGGGCCAGGACATAGCCCAGTCGGAGCCCGGGGCAGGCGAACAGCTTGGTCAGCGAGCCCACCACCACCGATCCACCCTGGGCGGCGTCACCCCGGGTCCATCGACCGGTGGCCAGCGGGTAGAAGGCCTCGTCCCACACCTCGGCGCAGTCCTCCGGCCCGGCCAGCCGGCCGGTCGGGTTGTGCGGGTCGGAACGGAAACGGGCCGCGGCCGGGTCGAGACGGCCCAGATGGCGCCGGTAGAGCGAGAAGTCCGGCTCGTCGACCCATCCACGTCCGAGCTCGGCGGCGACCAGGGCGATGGCCTCGGATCCGCCGTTGGTCAACAGCAGTCGGTCGGCATCGACGCCCATGGCCCCGGCCAGTGACTCGGTGGCGGCCCGCACATCCCCGGCGGCCGGGTACCGGGTCAGCTCGTCCAGATGGGAGGCGGCCAGTGAGGCCACGCTCGGGGCGAACGGGTTCATGCTGGCGGCCAGGTCGAGGATCGCGGCCGCCTCCACCCCCAGGGCGGCGGCGAGGCGGCGGGCATCGTCACCGTGAGGGCCTGGGGCGGGGATGGGCGAACCGAACACAGGGGCAACCGGACACGACGGGGCCGACGCCGGGTCGTCCGGGTTCACGGCTCGGTCATCAGGGTTCACGAGAGCAAGGGTCACGGCTTCCTTTCGATCAACCACGCAGCCACCGTCGGCGCCACCAGCGCCAGGCCCAAGGCCAGCGTGACGTCGCGGCTCAACCGGACGACCCTGTCGATGTCACCCGGCTCGGCCGGACGGCCCTCCCCCAGGTGCGGACGCACCTCGACCTGGTCTCCGTAACGGTTGGCGCCGCCCAGCCGCAGCCCGAGTGCGGCGGCGAAGGCGGCCTCGGACACACCGGCGTTGGGAGAGGGATGCGCGGGTGCGTCCCGGCGTACGGCGCGCCAGATGTCGAGCGCCCGCGCAGGACGCACCACTGCGACCAACAGCGCGGTCACCCGGGCCGCCGGCCAGGCCAACAGGTCGTCGGCGCGGGCCGACGCCCATCCGAACCGCCCGTACCGCTCGTTCCGGTAGCCGACCATGGCATCGAGGGTATTCGCCGCCCGGTGGGCCAGGGCACCGGTGGCGCCGCCCAGGGATGCCCAGAGCGCGGGAGCCACGATGGCATCGGCGGTGTTCTCGGCCACGGACTCGACGACGGCCCGGACGACCTCTTTCTCCTCCAGCCGGCGCGGGTCCCGCGCCACCAGGACGGGCATCGCCTCGCGGGCGGCAGCGAGGTCCTCGCCGGCCAGTGCTTCGCCGACCGTCCTGGCCGCGTCGCTGAGGGCGCGCCCGGCGACCGACAGGGCGGTGGCCGACGCCGTGGCCCCCAGCGCCGGGAGCGATC
>DATDHU010000088.1:0-25889 GCA_036521415.1 Acidimicrobiales bacterium | reverse complement strand
ACGGAGGCGATGCGCCGAAGCTGCTCGGCCACGAGCTCGGCCTTCAATCGGCGTTGAGCGGCCAGGTCGATGTGCTGCCAGTCGCAGCCCCCGCAGCGTCCGGGCCCGGCGTAGCCACAGGGCGGTTTCACCCGGTCGGGCGAGGCCTCGAGGACCTCGATCGCATCGGCTCGGAGGAACGAGGTGGTCTCGGCGGTGATGGCGGCGACGACGCGCTCACCGGGGAGTGCGTGGCGCACGAACACGACCCGTCCGTCATCGGCCCGCGCCACACAGCCGCCGCCGGCGGCGATGGCTCCAGTGCGAAGGTCGATGAGGGGCATGGTCTGCTCATGCTAGGCAGCAATCGGCCGTCATCGATGTACGTACATGACGTACAGTGGCAGCATGAATATCGTCGTGAGCAACGTCAAAGGTGGAGTGGGGAAGACAACCACGTGCGTGTACCTGGCCGCGTCGGCCGTTGAACAGGGCTACGCGTCGGTGATGCTGGTCGATGCCGACCGGCAGGCGTCGGCGGCCGAGTGGTTCGAGGACAACCCTGTCGACGGCGTCGACCTGGTGGAGGCGCCCTCGGAGAGAACTGTCACCCGGGCCATGGCCGATTCCGACTCCGTGGTGGTGATCGACACGCCTCCCGGCGACGAGCGGATCGTCAAGGCGGCCTTGGCCAGAGCGGATTCCGTGGTCATACCGACCCGAGCCGGGGGAGTGGAGCCCACCCGGGTCGCCGCCACCTTGGAGCTGGTCCCCAACGGCATCCCCTACGGGATCGTGGTCTGTGCGGCGCGCCTGGGGACCAATGACCTGACCGAGACGGTCGAGGGCTGGACGCGGGAGAAGGTACCCGTGTGGGGGGTCATCCCCGAGCGGGTGGGGATCGCCGCCGGTCCGGCCGCACGGCTCTACCGGGAGGGCCTCGACGAATACACGGCCGTGTTGAAAAAGGCGACCAGGCGCCGGTCGCGATGACAGGGGGAATCGCCGAGAAGATCGCCGGGACCGCCGGCTATCGATCGGCCGAGCAGTTCCGTGGCACCAGTGGGCGTGAACGCCGGCCCCACAACTTGCCCCTGTACCTCGACGACCACCAGCGGGAGTGGCTGCGAGAGGCAGCGTGGGAGTCGAGGACCAGCGCCTCCGCCCTTCTCCGGGCGATGATCCGCGCCTGCGAGACCGACCCCGCCGTACGAGAGGCCATCGAGGCGAATCTGGAACGTTGAAGCCCGAACGCTGAGAACCACGGGTTGGGCCTGGTACGGCCAGGCCGACAGCAAAGACCGCAAGGTCTGGGTCGATAGCTCGTTCTACCGCGATGGCAGTTTGCCGACTCGATCCGTCTGTCGACGTAGGGCCCCTCGTTCCCATCCCCGCCACCGAGCGGGCGGCGAGGTTGTCGGCATCGTCAGGCTGATGGAGGGGCGCGCCGCCGACCTCCCGTTCGCCAGGCACGAGCGACCCAGGTGGATGCTTTGGGGGGCGTGTCGTGGCGAGCCGATCGAGACCTTCTTCACCGGTCGAGGGGGCGAGGCCTACGACCGGGCCAGACGCCTCTGTGCTGGGTGTCCGGTCAGGCCCGAGTGCGCCGAGTACGCCGTGGCCGATCCCTTGATCCTGGGATGGTGGGGCGGGATGTCCGAGCGGGAGCGGCGACGGATCCGAGCGAGCCGGGCCGCCTGAGCCGTATCGGGGCCGATCGGGCCGCCTGAGCCGTATCGGGGCCCGATACGTCAGCTAAGCCGGATCGATGCCCAACCCAGCCGTGTACGTCAGAATGACGGGACGCGGTGCCTCGAGCGCGAAGGGGATTGGGCATGGAAGACCTCCGCATCACCATCGGAGCCGATGAATTGCTTGGCCTCCGGGCCCTGTCCAGGTTGGATGGGTCGCAGCGGACCGCTGCCGTAACCTCGGGGACGAGCGATGCCATCGACATCGAGCAGTTCCAGACGTTGGCCCGACTGGCAATGAGGGACGGACTTGCCGGGCGGTTGCGCAAGGTCGACCTTCCCTGGGCCCCTTCGGCCGAGCAGGTGGAGAAGACCCTTCGGGCGCGTGGCCAAAGGAACGGTGCCGCGCCGTCCGCGGCCGCGCCGGCCGAGACGCCGTCAAGGGTCCGCTCGCTCCGGTCCGACTCCCGCCTCAAGGTAGGCATCGCCGCCGCCGCGCTGGTCCTCTCGGTGGTGGTGCTCATCGGTGGCTACGGCGCCGGCTGGGCGTGGACCGGGTTCCAGGCCAACAACCAATTGTGGGACTGGCTGCACCTCTTGTTGCTGCCCGTCGCCTTTGCGCTCTTACCCGTGTGGCTGCGCTATTCCGAGCACATGGGCCGGACCCGGAAGCTGACGCTTTCCGCCCTCGTCGCCGCCTTCTGGGTCTTTGTCGCCGTCGGCTACCTCGTGCCGCTGCACTGGACCGGTTTCAGCGGCAACTCCCTGTGGGACTGGTTGGTGCTGATCGTGTTGCCCGTGACCCTGGTGACCGTCCGGGCCTGGCCCACCACCAGCAGGGAGATCAGTGCCACGCACATCGCCGTATTCACGACGTTCGGCATCGCATGGGTCGTCACCCTCATCGGTGGTTACGGCGGAAGCTGGAAGTGGACGGGCTACCCGGGCAACACCTTGTGGGAGTGGCTGCAGCTCCTGTTGCTGCCCATTGTCTTTCCCACCATCCTGCTCCCGGCGTTCCTCCGTTGGACGTCGGGCGGAGCCGCACAGCGGGCAAAGGAAATGGCGGCCCGGCAGGCAGGGGCGTCGGACGAACAGGCTCCACCGCCGGCCGGCGCACAGCCCTAACAAGGCGCACAGCCAAAACAAATGGAGCTCGGAGGCCCGGGCTGAGCGCCGACTGGCCTCGGCGACCGAGGCGACGATCAGGCGGTCGGAGCCAACAGCTTCTGGTCGATGAGGTTGATCAGGAGGGGCTGGTCGAGCACGGCCAGGTGACCGGCGTTGAGAACCTTCACCCAGCTGAGACGACCGCCTTGTTGTACGTAGCCCAACACGTGGTTGCCCGGCCCGCCCTTCCACGCCACGGTCAGGGCCGACCGGAAGGCCGCTGCCGGCGAGCCTTTGAGTTGGTCGAGCCATGCCCCGGTGCCGAGGACGTTCACGTCGGTGGCGTCGTTGAGGCCGGAGACGACCATCACCGGGACACCCTGATCGAGTACGTCCTGGACGGTGGAGAGGTAGGAGTCCTGTTCGCCGACGACGTAACGCGAGCCGATGCTTTCGGCAAAGAGGCTGTAGGTCCCCGACGCCTTGGCATGGATGGCGGCTCGCACGTCGGCCTGGTTCAGGTAGGCGATCATCGGGTCAGTGGGCGGATCGCCGCTCTTGGCCGTATTGAGGAGGTACAACCCACTGATATCGCCGATGGCCGTCTTTATCTTGCCGCACTCGTCGTTGGCTTGCGCCGAGGACGGCGTCTGGGCCGAAACGGCGGCCCGGCACTGAGCGAATGTCTGGTCAAGACGCCTCTTGTCTGCGCTGGTGATCAGGCCGTGGCTGAGAGCGTAGGTCGTGTCCATGGACTGCTGGACGACAGGGTCCACCCAACCGGCGGCGATGATCACCCCGCCCAGGTGGACGACCTGGCGTCCGGCTCGGGCGTTGCCGTCGAGGATCGCCTTGGCCAGCAAGGCGTCGTAGGTGCCGCCGTAGGACTCGCCGGCCAGGATGATGGGGTTGGCGGCAATCTCGGGATGGAGGCTCAGGAAATGGACCAGGGCGGTGTACCACTGGTCAACGCCCTGTTGGACGTTGTCCGGTTGTTGGGACGGGGGAGCGAAGGACAGCCCAACCCCGAGTGGCTGATCGAACATCAGATAGTTGGCCGTGTCGTTCCAGGCCATGGGACGCTCGTGCAGCCGGCCGCCCTTGCTCACCACGTAGGGACCGTTCTCGGTGAAGAATCCCCAGAAGCTAGTTGCCCCGGGCCCGCCGTTGGTCCACAGGATGGTCGGTGCCGAGGCGTAGCTACCGCCGGACTTGCCCACGAACCAGTAGAAGAGCCCGGCGTCGCCCGGGCCACTGCAGCGCACGTTGCTGCACGGATGGGCGCCGACAGAGGAGTAGCCCGCGAATTGCGTGCCCACCGAGCCGAAACCGGGGAGCGAGGTCACCCGGTCGGGCGTGGCCGCCGGGCTCGACGCGGCGCCGGCCGCGGTGCCGACGAGAGACGAGAGCGTTCCCGTGCTCGTCGTCACCAGTGTGATCGCACCGACGAGCAACAGGATCGTTCTGTGCCGCCGCCTCGGTCGGTCCCGCCTCGGTCCGACCTGCGCCGATCCAGCCAGTTTCACAAAAGTTGCCATGAGGACCACCCTTACTGCGCGTCCTCAGGAATCGACGAGGAAACTGCCCTTGAACAGGGAAAATGTGAGAGCGGGCGACGGGGATCGAACCCGCACCACCAGTTTGGAAGGCTGCTCGGGACGCATTGTATGTACTTTCACGGACCGAGGCGAACGGAAAATGCCAGGTCAAACGGTTTGGTGAACTTGTGCGACGGGACGTCCCGAGTCACTTTCCTCCGTTACCACCTGCGACAATGGTGAGCCCCGGTCCGGCTTCTGTGAGAGGTTTTAGGGCCGGAGGCGCCCCATCCTCAAGTTCTCTCAGGGAGTCGCGGCGACCCCCGCCCGACTTCATGTCCTCTCCTTGCGGCTCGGATAGATGGCGATGGACGCGAAGAGTGGACGTCTGTATGCTCAGCGTGCGCAAACCAGGCATTGGTGGGCCGCAGCATTGGCTCTCCGCCGAAGCGGCGGCGGGTTCCGTTTGAAACACCTAGGGGAGGATCGTCCATGCTGAAGCGGCGAGGTTCGAGCGATGGGATCAGGAAGGCTCGCTACGGTGCCTTTGGGCGGCGGTTTGCCGTCGCCGGCGCGGTGGCCGCTCTCTCTTGTGGCACGCTGGCGGCCGACGTGGCCTTCTCCGCCCCGGCTGGCGCTACCACCTCCCACGTCGCCTGCGGGGACGTCTACGGCCCGACAGGCCTGGTTGCCGCCATCAACGCCGCCAACGCCGGTGGCGGTGGGACCATCAACCTGGCCGGGGGTTGTACGTACACCCTTACGGCCCCCAACATCTTCTCCGACGGCCTGCCCGTTGTCACCAGCACCATCACGATCAACGGCCTCGGCTCCACGATTGCCCGGAGCCAGGCCCCGGGCACGGCCAGCTTCCGCATCTTCGAGGTGGACGAGCCGGGCAACCTCACCCTCAACCTCCTGACCGTCGCTGGGGGCAGTGTGGACTTCTTGGGCGGCGGCATCTTCGTCAGCTCCTTCGATAGCCGCAACGCCGCGTCGCTCACGTTGAACAACAGCCAGGTGGTCAACAACAACGCCGACGTCGGCGGGGGCATCTTCAACGCCAACTCCAGCACCTTACGGATGAGCGCCAGCCACATAAACAACAACACGGCCGGCACCTATGGGGGCCTGGACAATCAAGGCACAGCCACGCTGTCCGCCAGCCAGGTGAACAACAATACGGCCAACGCTGGACCAGGCGGAGGGATTGGTAGCTCCGGATCCCTCACCGCCAGCTCTACGCAGATCAACGGCAATGCCGCGGCCGGATCGGGCGGGGGCCTTAGCAATAGCGGCACGCTCAACCTCATGGCCAGTCTGGTGACCGGCAACACGGCCAGCTCCGCCAACGGCGACGCACACGGCGGGGGCATAAACAACACAGCGACCAGTCAACCCGGCACAGCCACCCTGACTTCGACCAGCGTGAGCAACAATACGGTCAGCGCACCCAATGGGTCCGCCCTGGGTGGGGGGATCTACAACTTCGTCGGCACCACGACGCTACGCTCCAGCGCCGTCATCGACAACGTGGCCACGGGGAAGACACCGAACGGCGGAGGCATCTTCGTGACCTCAGGGTCGGTGACCCTGATGACCGGCTCGGTATTTGGCAATGGCCCCAACAACTGCGCCCCACCCCACAGCGTCCCCGGCTGCATCGGCTGAGGGCGCACTCACCGGAGGCCACAGGGCCTCTCCGGTCGGCCATTGGGGACACCGAGCTGTCAGGGCAGCCTCGTCACACCGTCCGCGTGGAGCGCGCGGCCAACGCGCGACAAGCGGGATCGGATGACGGGGAAGACCCGGAAGAGCGCACCTGGAGCGGGCGACGGGGATCGAACCCGCACCACCAGCTTGGAAGGCTGGGGCTCTACCATTGAGCTACGCCCGCGAGGGAGGCACCGGCTCGAGACCGATGGTCACCGACGAGGAAGCACACTCTACGGCATGCCGGTCGGGAGAAGCAGCACCGCCACGCCGGCCGCCGTAGACCCCTCAGTCCGCCGTCGACCTCAGTCCCCAGACCAGAGGGGCTCATCCACCTCCACGCCGATCGGCGTACCCCACCGGTTTCGGTACGCGACCTCCTGCACCGGTCGGCGGTCGGCCACCCCCCAACGCCCGGTCGGGTACCCGAAGCTGACACAGCAGGACATGATCCATCCCTTGTCTTCGGGCACGCCAAGGATCTCGAGTGTCTCCTTGGGGTGGAAGACCCCAAGAACCGACGTCAGCGAGCTCCCGATCCCCTCGGCCCGAGCGGCCAACTGTGCGCTCCAAACGGCCGGGAAGATCGAACCGCCGCTCGGATCGCCTTGGACGAACGCGAAGAGAAAGAGGGGGACCTCCTCGAAATGGTCGGCGAGCCATTGGGCCGACCGCTGCACCTTGACCATCTGGATGCTCGACTCGGCTTCGGGGTCAGCAGCGGCTTCGGCCAACCTGTCGGCATAGATGGTCTTCCACAGCTGGGCGATGCTGTCCTTGTAGTGGGGGCCGATCCTGGCTTTGATCCCGGGGTCGTCGATCAGCAGGAACCGCCAGTTCTGGGAGTTGCCCCCGCTCGGGGCGCGGATGGCGGCGTCGAGAATCCTGGCCTGTGACTCGAGCGGTACCGGGTCCGGTCGGACACGCCGCATGGCCCGCGTCGTGTAGAGCGCCTCGTAGATGTCCATGCCGTCTCCTCGTTGGGTGTCGATGAGGGCCCACGAATCGTCCGTCGGGCTCCGCTGGGAATCCGAACCCGGATTCCTTCCCACTCTCTCTACTACGGCTTATGCCGCCGTGGTGCTGCAGACGGCGTCGCCTCGTCCAACCGGCCGAGCGGTGGGCCGCTATGTTGCCTGGGTACGTCGAACCAAGGAGGCCCGATGATCGCTGCTGTCGATAAGCACCTGGTGCTGGGGATCGTGCTCATTGTGGTCGGTGCGCTGGCCCTTGTTGCCACCCCCGTCATGACTCGACGCATGCGCAGCCAGCAGATAGGCGGTGGCAGTTCATCGGCAGGACTACTCGCCGTGGCCGGCGTCATCATCCTGGTGGTCGGTATCCTACTGAGCACCCGCACCATCTAGTTCCTCCCTGACCACGCACGAGCTAGCCGGACGTCAGAAGCCGATCGCGCAGGCGGGGCACCACGTCCTCGGCCAAGGACACGATCTGACGGCGGGCATCACCTGTGTCGAGGCCGGGGAGGTGGATCCGCAGGTTGACGGCGTCAGCGCCCACCGCCAGCATCATCTGGTGCAGGGTCTCGGCCATGGCCGTCGGGTCGGTCGTCGTCAACGTCTGGTCGGCCGGGAACGAACCGGTCGAGTAGCTCTGGTAGACCTGGCGCTGCTTTTCGACCAGCTCGGTCAGGGGCTCGCCCAACCACACCCTGCGGATCAACACCTTCGACTGCGTGCCGCCGGCCTCGTCGTAGGCGGCGCACAGGGAGGCCAGGCGTTCCACGGTGGACATCCCCTCCATGAGGATGCCCGCCCCGCACCGGGCGGCCCGTCGGGCCGCCGTTGTCGAAGCGGCCGCGCTCAGTACCGGGATCGCCGTGGTCGCGCCCAGCTGGAGGGCCTGGTCCCCCTCCAGGCCCCGGAGGTTCCGGCCGCGCAGCATGTCGACGACCTCGGGCAGCGCGGCCTTGAACCGGGGGACGGCTTCGGCCAGGGGGACGTCCATGGCCTCGAAGTCGAGCGGGAGGGCGCCGGCGCACACCCCCAGGCCCACCCGGCCGGGATGCCGGGCGTTGAGCCAGGCCACTTCTTCGGCCACCTGGGCCGTCGGTCGCAGGGGGAGGACCATCGGACAGGGCGCCGCCCAACCCTGGTCGTGGTCCTCCAAGATGAACGAGGTCATCTGGAGCGGGTTGCACAGGTAGCCGGCGAAACCGCCGTGGTGCTCACTGGTCATGACCCCGTCGAACCCGTTGTCGAGGCCCAGCCCCGCCTGCGCGGAGATCTCATGGATCACCTCCGTGGCGCCGAGCTCGTTGTGCGGGTAGAGGCGCAGGGAGACCGATCCCGGCGCAAATGGCGTGAAGGTTGAGGTCACGCCCAGAGGGTCTACCGGATTGCCGCTTGCCGTGCCATCGCGGGAGACGCTCGCCGTGCCATCGCCGGGGGACCGGCTGCGACGGCTCCGTCCGGGATTGGTAGCGTTCGGAGATGACCGGAGGCTCTCGCTCACCGCGCAGCGGGCCATCCGGGAACGGCCGGTCAAAAGGCGTCACGCCGCCTCCGGCCCTGCCGGGGGGCGCCCGCCGCACCCGGTTCGGACCGGTGACGCTCCACTTCGACGACTCCTGTCTGACGCCGAGGCCGTGGACGATCGAACAGAGCAAGTGGGCGGCAACGGTCGCCGATGTCCCGGGTGGAGCGATCCTGGAACTGTGCGCTGGCGTCGGCCAGATAGGTCTCGTCGCCGCCATGATGACCGGGCGCCGGTTGGTCCAGGTGGATCGGAACCCGCGGGCCTGCCGGTGGGCCCGGGTCAACGCCGAGCAGACCGACGCGGCCGATCGGGTGGAGGTCCGCCAGGGTGACTTGCAGGAGGCCGTCACGGCCGGCGAGCGGTTCGCCGTGATCCTGGCCGATCCTCCCTATGTGCCCACGGTCGAAGTGGCGAGGTTCGACGATCCGGTTACGGCTATCGACGGAGGGAGCGACGGGCTCGACCTCGCCTGGAGGTGCATGCAGGTGGCCGACGACCATCTCGAACCCGGCGGGCTCTTGTCCCTGCAGCTCCGGGGGCGCAAGCAGGCGGCTGCACTACTCGCCGTCTACCAGGGCTCGACCCGGCGACGACTCGGGCCGGCCGGAGTGAGGGCGTGGGGGAGCGATCGTGCCGTCGCCCACTTCCGGGCGTTGGCTCAATGTCCAAGCACGGGGTGGGGGACGTAGGGCTCTTCCAGGCGGCTGATCTCGTCCTCGTCGAGGGTTACCTGCTCGGCGGCCAACGCATCGGCGAGGTGGCCGAGTTTGGTGGCTCCCATGATCGGAGCGGTGACCCCTCGCTTGTGGAGCAACCAGGACAACGCCACCTGGGCGGCGGGGAGCCCGCGCTCGGCCGCCACCTTGCTCACCCGGTCGACGACGTCGAAGTCGGCCGGCTGGTTGTAGAGGTAGTCGGTGAACCCATCGGTACCGGCCCGAGTGGTCCGCTTCTCGCCGTCCCGGGTCCGGTTGCCGGCCAGCACGCCCCTGGCCAACGGGCTCCAGGGGATGATGGCCACGCCCTGGTCGATGCACTGGGGGATCATCTCGCGCTCTTCCTCGCGGTAGATCAGGTTGTAGTGGGGCTGCATGGAGACAAAGCGGGTCCAGCCGTTCTGATCGGCCACGTGTTGGGCCTTGGCGAACTGCCACGCGTACATCGAACTGGCCCCGATGTAGCGGGCCTTGCCCGCCCGGACCACGTCGTGCAGCGCCTCCATCGTCTCCTCGATGGGCGTCCGGCGGTCCCATCGGTGGATCTGGTACAGGTCGACGTAGTCGAGGTCGAGGCGTTGCAGGGAGGCGTCGATGCCGGAGAGGACATGCTTCCTCGAGAGGCCCCCTCCGTTCTCGCCCGGGGTCATCGGCGAGAACACCTTGGTGGCGATGACCACCTCGTCCCGGCTGAACAGCTTGCCCAGCAGGTGCCCGGTGGCCACCTCGCTGGCCCCGCCCGAGTAGGTGTCGGCCGTATCGAAGAAGGTCACCCCGCCTTCGACGGCGGCCCGGACGATCGGCTCGGCCCCGTCCTCGTCGAGCACCCAGGGGCGGTCGCTATCGTTGCCGTAGCTCATCATGCCCAGGCAGATGCGCGAGACGCGTAGGCCGGTCGAGCCAAGATTGACGTACTGCATGGTCACCTCACGATCGGGAACTAGAACTGCCTGACCTGCGGGAAAACAGGTCAGGCAGTTGTAGCGCCCATCGTAGCCAGTCGGGCGGGCTGTAATCGGGCGTCAGCGATGGTGACCGGGCCGGCCGAGTGGTCGCATTCGGTGCCGGCGCGTCGGGTTGCCGGCGGGCTGTTCCCGTTCACCCGGCGGAGAGCGATCGCAGGCGGGCGGAGCCGGCCTTGACGGCCTGGGTCTCGTGGTCGAGCAACATGGCCAGGCGGTCGGCGTCGTGGGTGGAGACGGCATGGAGTGCGGCGATCGCTGCGTCGGAGACCATGTCGGCCTGGTGGGAGATCCCGATAGTCTCGACCCGCGCCCGGGCCAGATCGTCGCTCGATGACCGGATCGACAAGAGGGCAAGCCGCTGGTCGTGCCGCCGGGCCAGATCCCGGAGCTGGCCGGACAGAAGGGCCAGATCGCCGACCGGTGCCCCTGTGGCCTGAGCAGTGGCCAGGGCGGCGTGGGCGGTATCCACGTGGGACCACAGATCCTGTCGGAGCGACAGCGCTTCACGCCGGGTTCCGCTACTGGCCACCCGTCGAAGCCCGAGCGTCCGTTGGTGCATGTGGGCGTACGTCACCGTTGCGGTTGCCGGTCGGGGCGCGGGGACCCCACCGGGAAAGACCCGGGACAGATGGGCATGGGCCCGCCGGAACAAGCGGGTGATCCGCCACGTAGCCCACGCAGCCAGGGCGAACAGCCCGAATATGCCCAGGGCGGCAAAAACGATCGCCACGGTCCGAAGCCCGTTCATGGTTCTCTCTCCTCGCCGTCAGGGATCAGTGAGTTGACTGTACCCACGCTGACGGTGCTCACACAGTCTCCCGCGGTTTCGAGCCTGAGCGGGTTCGGGCCAGGCACGCCGGGCCCACTGATCGTCCAGGCAGCGGCGGCATCAACCTGTGGTGGTCGTCGTGGACGTGTTGCCCAGCTTGCTGACATCGATCGAGTTGGCCGGGACGGTCGGCCTCACGGGCTTGTTGTAGTTGGTGAAGCTCAACGACGTGCCGCTTGCCGTGATCTTCACGATGTAGGGCTTGCCCGTCGTGGCCACGTAGACGGTGCCGCCTGCGCCCCCGGTGGCGTCCTGGCCGGTGACGGCGATCACGCTCTGCCCGTTGATCGTGCTGGTCTTGCCCTTGGTGAAGGTGGTGCCCGACGTGTCGGAGAACTGGCCGGCGACCTGTTTCGCATCGAGCAGGTTGACGATGTCGGCAAAGTCCTTGTCGGTCACCGGGGCGGAGAGCCAGCGGTTCCCGATCAGCTGGGCCGCGGCCTCGCCCTCGTTCTTCGTCCAGAACGCCTTGGTGGATCTGAAATACACGGTATTCCCCACCTTGACCAGTCGGATCGGCTGCCCGCCCATGGTGATCGTCCCCTGGCCGTCTCCCGATGTGCTGACCGACATGTTCATCTTGAAGGTCTCGCCGCCCTGCTGGGTCGAACCGCCGTAGGTGAAGGACGTCGCTCCACCGGTGGCGCCGGCGGCGGCCGTGACGATCTGGGTGCCCGTCTGTTTGGCCACGCCGTTGTCCGAGCCGGCGGCGGCGGCAGGGGAGACCAAGCCGAGGGCCATGATCCCCGGGGCGGCTACTAGGAGGAACGGTCGGTAAGTGCGTCGACGCATTGGTCGATCCTTTCGATCTGGCGCCCGGTTAGGAGGTCCAGGCGGGCCGCCGGTGCTGAGGATGCCACCCAGCGAGATGGAATGTAACGATCTGGTGACAATCTAGGCCATCGGGCGGCGGCGCGCCCGGATGACCGCACGGCGAAGCCACATTCCGTGATCTAACGGCCGAGTAGAGCGGCGGTGCCGGGCCAGTGGACGCTGCGGGCCAGTAGGGCAGAGCCAGCCAGTCGGTGGTCCTGATCAGTACCCGGCGAAGGCCTCGACCACCCGGCGACGCCACTGGTCCAAGAGGGGCCCCCGCTCCGTCGGGGTCTTGCCCAGCCGGACCACCACCAGGTCGAGCCCGGGCGAGACGAGGATCGACTGGCCCTCGTACCCCGACGCCCGAAAGCTCCCGAATTCGTCGCCGACGACCCACCAGTGGGCCCCGTAGAGGTCGCCGTCCTCGGGATCGACCGATCGGGGGAGGCGGCCGTGATCGACCCAACCCTCGGGGAGCAGGCGATGACCGTCCCAGACCCCGTCCCGGAGGTAGAGATAGCCGAACCGGGCGAAGTCGCGGGCAGTGGCGTGCACCATGGACGACGCCACCCAGGTCCCTGCGCCGTCGAACCCGGCCAGCGCCGACCGCATGCCGATGGGCTCGAAGAGCACCCGCTCCAGATAGGACCGGTATCCATCTCCGCTTCCCACCGATCGGGCCACAATGGCCGAGATCACGTTGCTCGTCCCGCTCGAATAGCTGAACCGGGTGCCCGGGGGGACAGCGAGCGCTTTGGCCTCGGTGAACGCCGCCATATCCTCTTGGCCGGAGCCGAAGAGCATGTCGATGACGTCGGACGGGGAGCCGATGATGTACTCCTCGACGAAGTCGAGCCCGTCTCGCATGTCGAGCAGGTCCTCCAAGGTGATGGCACCACGGGGATCATCAGGCCCCTTCCAGGCGGGCACGGGGGCCGGTGCGTCGACGACGAGGCGCCCGTCGCCAACCAGCGTGCCCACGATGGCGTGCAACATGGACTTCGCCATCGACCACGACAACAGCCTCGTCTCCGGCCCGATCTGCTCGGACGGGCCGTCCCAGCGCTCGAGCACCCCGGCATAGCGTTCAGCCACGAGCCGTCCTCGATGGACGACCACCACGGCATACGTCGTGGACAACGGGCCGGTGTCGTCGAAGAGCTCGTCGAGCAAGGGGACCAGGGACACCCCCGGCGGGACGTCGCCGCGGGGCCATTCCTCGGTCGGCCACGGCGTCCCGGCCGGCTGGCCGGGCAAGGTGACATGGGGGACCTCGATCGGCTCTGTTCGGCTCACGGGGGCAAGCATCGCAGACCGCTCCCCGTCCGGCCGGGTCCCATCTACAAAGCCTGATGAGACCACCGAGCGCGCGAATGTTCGACGTGAGTACGGCTCGGCACTATGCCTGTCTCGGCCAGCTCGGGCATGGCCATTTCCACGAGTCGTCGTTTGACGGGTTCGTAGACTGGGCATGCCTGGTGTAGCGGCAAATTCATTGACGCTCAGACCGTTGTTGGGGGGCTCACGTGGTGGAGCCAGCAGGGGAGCCTGCGAGGGCAGACTCCGAACAGTCGTGGGAGGAGGCGTGGCCGGAGGCACCGGACACCGCTCCGAAGGGGCGTTGCCGCTTCGTAGTCAGCCCACCACGGAACTTTCTGTACCCTGCCCTGCTCCTCTTGTTGGCCGAGGAGCCGAGGCATGGCTATCTGCTCTGCGACGCGCTGCCCACCCTCGGTCTGGGTCGGACGGACCGGCCGAGCGTCTACCGTGCGCTGGCCGAGCTGGAGAGCGACGGCCTGGTGCGCAGCTGGGACGCGGCGCCCACCGCCGGGTCCACCCGTCACGTCCATGCCGTCACGCCCCAGGGCGAGGAGGCGCTCGAGGCGTGGATGTCAATCGTCTCCCGTGAGCGCAACAGCTTGGACCTGGTGCTCCAGCGTTACTGGTACACCAATGCCAGACGTGTGGACCCGATCGGTGTCGAGTCGGGGAGAGATGGGAGTCGGGCGCCGAGCCCAGCGGCAGGCCACCCGGACCGGTTCGTAGTCAGGGCCGACCGGTCGAGCCTGACGGTCGAAGCCCGCTCGAGCGTCGGCCCGATCGCCTTCAGCTCCACCAGCCTGGACGGTTGGGTCGACGTCGAGCTGCACGATGGCCTCATTGCCAAGGACACGCGGCCCGCGGCCAGGCTCGAGGTGCGGGTGACCGAGCTGACGTCGGGGAACGCCATCTACGACGGGGAGCTCCTCCGCCGGGTCGATGCCCGCCGCTACCCGATTGTCACCGTTGAGCTGAGGTCCCTGCACCACATGGGCGAGGGGAACTGCTACACGGTCGACGGCGACGTCACGCTCCATGGCATCACCCAGCGGGTCGGTGGCGTAATCACCGCCACCGCCCATGAGCGTCTCCGGCGCAGCTTCAACCGGCCCGAACAGCTCGAGCGAACCATGATCGTCGCCGGCACCCAGGTCTTCGACATCAGTCGCTTTGACATGGCGGTACCGACGATGCCCCTGTTCAAGATCTACCCCGAGGTTCGCCTGCGCTTGCACCTCGAGGCTGAACAGACGTCGTAGCTGCTCAGCTCAAGCCGAACGCCCCATGGTGACTGCCGCCTCCCGGTGCAGCCGACCGAAGTTGTAGTACGCAGCGCACGCTCCCTCGGAGGACACCATGCACGTGCCGATGGGAGTCTCGGGTGTGCAGGCGGTGCCGAACACCTTGCACTCCCAGGGCTTGATCACCCCCTTGAGCACTTCGCCGCACTGGCAGGCCTTTGGATCGGCCACCCTGACACCGGGTATCGAGAATCCGAGCTCGGCATCCCACTGGGCGAACTCGGGGCGCAGCTTCAGGGCGCTCTGTGAGATGAACCCCAGTCCCCGCCATTCGAAATGGGGGCGGAGCTCGAACACCTCGGCCATCACCTCCAGGGCACGGGGGTTGCCCTCGTCGCGTACGCACCGCGTGTACTGGTTCTCGACGCAACAACGCCCCTGGCTGATCTGGGTGAGCAGCATGAGAATGGCGGACAGTATGTCGAGCGGTTCGAATCCGGCCGTGACCAACGGCTTTCCGTACTGGGCGGGGACGAACCGGTACGGCCGGTTGCCGACCACGGTGGACACGTGGCCGGGGCCCAAGAATCCGTCGAGGCGCAAGTCGGGCGACTCCAAGATGGCCTTGATGGGAGGCACGATGGTCACGTGGTTGCAGAACACGCTGAAGTTGGTGACCGACTCGGTCCGGGCTTTGATCAGCGTGATGGCGGTGGAGGGGGCGGTGGTCTCGAACCCCACGGCGAAGAAGACCACCCGCCGGTCCGGGTTCTCCTGGGCAATGCGCAAGGCGTCGAGCGGGGAGTAGACGAAGCGCACGTCGGCGCCCCGGGCTTTGGCTTCGAGAAGGTTGCCACGGCCGCCGGGCACCCGCATCATGTCGCCGAAGGAGGTGAAGATGACGTCGGGCTGGCCGGCCACGGCGATGGCGTCGTCGACCCGACCCATGGGAATGACGCACACCGGGCACCCTGGCCCGTGGACGAGCTCGACCGACTCGGGGAGGACGTGTTCGATCCCGTGACGGTAGATGGTGTGGGTGTGGCCCCCACATACCTCCATGAACTTGTAGTGCCCTCCGTCGGACAGGGTGGTGATGCGATCGATCAGGGCCCGGGCTGCAGTCGGGTTGCGGTACTCGTCGACGAACCTCAAGCGACCCTCAGCCCCGATCCGCCCTCGTCCCGGTCGAGCCGGTCGGCCATCATCCCTGCTCCTTGACGGAGGTAGTCCCGGGCGATGCTCAGGCCGCCGACCAGGATGTCCCTGACCTCGTCGGAGGACGAGATCGTCCGCCAGGATTCGACCAGATCGTTCCACCCCTGCTCGCCGGCCCGGGTCCCGAGCACATAGCCGAGTACGAAACCGATCATTGCTCCCATGGCGTCATCCTCCTGCCCTCGTGGTTGCTCTGTTCGCGATGCGCGAGTCCGGTCGCGCTCTGTCCTCGATGCGCGAGTCCGGTCGCGCTCTGTCCTCGATGCGCGAGTCACGGAGCGCGTCGACCTCGTCGGTGTAGGCCTGTCCCATCAGTTCGAGGCCCTCGAGGGCCCGGTCGGCCTCGGCCTCGTCGATCTTCGACATGGCGAACCCGACGTGTATCAGGACCCAGTCGCCGATGGCCATATCCTCCTCTTCGAGCAGACCGATGTTGATCATCCGGCGCACGCCGGCTACGTCGACCTTGGCCAGGTGCTCGTTCTCCTGGTCCAACTCGACGACCTGACCCGGGATGCCGAGGCACATGTCGGTTCCTTTCAGATTGCCGTTGGGGCGTGCGAGCCGCTGACCCAGTCGCCCGGGCGGTACTCGATCGATTCGAGGACGAGCTCTTCGCCGCCGGTGAGCTCCAAGTCGGCACCCCCGCAAGCGGGGCAGACGGCAATCAGCTCGCTGGCCTCGTGCTCGGTGTCGCATCCATGGCACCGGACCTGCACGGGCAACAGCACCAGTTGGGCCTCGGCGTCCTCGGCCACCCCGCCGGCGGCGGCCATGGCGAATGACTGGTCGAAGGCCTCGGGGTGGACGTGGTGGAGCCGGCCCACGCGAATGGTGACCCGGGCCACGGGCCGCTCGCCGGCCCTCTGCTCCACTGCAGCCACGATGTCCTCGCACAGGCCGAGTTCGTGCATCAGCCCGCCCCGTCCGAACGGGCCACGATGGCGACGGTCACCCTCACGTCCGGGTAGACCCGGAACGAGAGGATCTTCGGTGGCTGCATCCCGAAGTCGTGGATATCGAAGACGTGGCTTCCCTCCAGATGCACGACGCCGCTCTCGGGGAACGACACGAGCATCTCGTCGGCGTAGGTGTTGGTCGTACCCTTGAAGGTGACTTCCCCGCTGACCTGATAGCGGCCGTCCTCTTCAGTCGCCTTCATCTCCGTCAGGTCTCCGGTGACGGTCGGGTACCTGCGGGCATCGACGCGACGGCGCATCTCGCGGTCGTAGAGCGGGTTCCCCGACGACAGGTTGTCCACGGGGAGCTCCAGGTGGCCGGACGGACTCGTGGCCGGATTGAGCCGGCCACCACCGAGCACGTCAGCCTCGAACCATCCCTCCATGCCTTCGGTGTCGGAGTGGATCGGGTGCAGGCTCGAACGCGCTTCGATCGAAACCCGAGACGCGCTGGGCACGATCGTGTACCTCGTCACCCGGTCACATCTCCCGCATCTTCAGGTATCGGGCCAGGTCGGGCATGGACCGGACGACCAGTACGGCCAGGCCGGCGAAGGCAAGGGACAGTACGAGACGACGGATCATGATGTGGCCTCCTCTGGGATCGAGTCTGCGACGGGCTCGGGGGTGCCGGCGATTGATGTCAGCAACTCATGGATGGCGTCGATGGCATGAGGGACCGCCTCGGTCACCGGGCCGGTCAGCCCGATGCCATCGCTCACGTCGCCTGCCTCGCACGCCACGACCAGTACCCGGTCCACGGTGGCGCCGAGGTCGCCGGCCATGGCCAGGACCGCGCCCGGGTCCATGCCGTGCGCGTCCATGGCCGCCAGGGTCCCGCCCTCGTCGCCGGCCGCATGCTCGATGACCGAGACCGTCCCGGGCGGGTCGCCCCGGGAAACGGCGTCGACGAGGATCAAGGTGTCGTACCCCTCGAGCAGCTCGTAGGCCAAGTGGACGCCGCGGATGCCGAAGTCGGCGACCCTCACCCCGGCGGGGACCGAGGCCGGGTCGAGCCGTGCGGCCACCTCCACCCCGAATCCGTCGTCGCCCAGGAAGATGTTTCCGACCCCGGCGACCAGGACCCGAGGGCCATCCGGCCCAGGGTCGTCGAGGGAGCTCGCTGCGGCCAGGACCTCGACCTCGTCGGCGAGAAAGTAGAGATAGCGGCCGTGCCACTGATGGAGGTCGGCATCGGCGTCGGGGTCGTCGACGGTCACGGCCAGGTACACGTCCCCACCGACGTCGTTGAACACCCCGGCCACCGAAGCTGAGCGCCCGGCGACGAAGAAGTCCTGGGCGTCCGAGCGGCGCCGGGGGTGGAGTCGCACACGGGTGCCGCTGCACACGGCGATACCCCCGATGTCGATGGTGTCGCTCCAGGGGTCGAAGGAGCCATCGACCCGCGGCTCCCACCACATGTCAGCGCTCGTATCGCCGGGCATTTCGGGACCGATCGATCGGATGGAGCGGAACGTCCCGTGCAGGGCGTCCAAGGTTTCGGCGCCCATGGCGTCACAGCGGTCGATGATGGCCGCCGATCGGGGATCGGTACTGCGCGCCTCTCGCTTCTCCTCATCGGTCAGGGTCAGGACCCGCAGGGCCAGTATCTCGTCGATCTCGGTGGCGTCGAACATGTCGCCCTCGCTCTCGGGGGCGACCGCGGGATAGTCGTAGAGGATGATCGGCGAGGCCAGCACCACGTCGGCGTCGCCGCCGTCACCCACGAGCACCGGGAACAGCCCGGTATTGGTACAGCTGTCCACCGCACCGGATGCGAACCGTGGCGGGTCGAGTGAGGAGACGAAACGGCACGAGTCGGCGGCCACCAAGAGGTGGCCAGCGACCAGCGAGCGCCGCATGACTTCGTCGCGGCTGGCCGCAGGGTCGGCCCAGTCCGATCGATTCTCCAGGGTCACCCTGACCCGGGTGAGGGGGTAGGGCCCGTCCAGGGCGGTGGCGCGCACGCCAACCGTGGCGGCAACGGGCCATCGCTGGCGTACCACCCGGCCCAGGTGGGAGCCATCGGCGGCAACGACGGGGTCCTCGCCGCGGCTCTCGGGCAGGTCCACGGTGAGACGGTACTCGGAGCGCGTCGCGACCTCGAGGTCGATATCGACCAGGTCGGCCTGGTGTTCGACGGCCTCGTCGAAGGAGGTCCATACCTGCTCCCCGTCGTCGAGGTTGGCGACGGGGACGAAGCCCCTGTCGGTCTGAGCTTCCACCGATCGCTGCTGGACCTGGAGTGCCCGGAGACGGAGGTGGAGCCGGGCCCCCGGCCGCGTCTCCACGATGAGCTCGGTCTGGGCGGTGGACGGCTCCGACCCCCCGGCGGCAACCGACGGAGGCGCCAACACGCCGAACTGCCAACGCGACCGGTTCTTCTGGGCCGAGGCCCGGTAGGGGTACAGGACGTACCCCTCGTAACAGATGGTGTCAGCCACTCCCTGGGCTCCGGCGAACCGTTGGTCGAGATCGGGCCCGGCGCGCCCGGGGACATGCTGCGCGGTGGCCGTCATTCGTCCTCCCCGGCCGATTTGAGCAGGGCGGCGATGGCCTGCTCCCAAGTGGGGAGAGCCTGTTCGGCCCGGTAGCGCTGGAGGCGATCGATGGTCCCCCGGTCGAGGCGCAACCATCCGCCTCCCGGAAAGTACTGGTCCATCGTCGCCCGCCAGACCGTCACCGGGAGCGGGAACCGGCTCTCCAGGCTCCAGGGAATCGGCTCGGCGCCGAAGCCGCCACCGCCCCGGGTGAACACGGTGCCGCTGAAGAGGAACGCCAGGGGCACCTCGCCGGAGTCCAGGCCGTGGAGGAACTTCGACCCGGCCACCTCGAAGTCGTAGGTGCAGGCCATGGGCAGGTCAACCACCGTCTCGTCGCTGAAGCCGCTGATCATGGTGTCGATGTGGGTCCAGACGAACGGGCGCACCGAGTCGCCCCACTGGGGAGCCCGACCGAACAACTCGAGCAGGCGGTCCTGCTCCGGCCCGTCGTAGCGTCGGCGCTGGGGCTCGATGCGGACCTGGGTGTGCAGCGCGACGGTGTGGACCCGGACCCCGGTCGCCTCCCGCAGCCGCAGCGACCACACGATGGTTGGTACGGCCGCATAGGGCTCGACGCGCGCGGCGACCACGTCGAGGGTGAGCTCAGCCATCGAGGCCCGCCCGGTTGACGGGCCGCCCTCTGCCGCGGAGGTGGTCGAAATAGGCGGCCATGGCCTGATGGACCTCTCGTCCTCCATCGAAGCCGCGCCACTGGGCCCGCAGCAAGCCCACCAACTCGTAGCAGGAGTCGATGGGCACGATGAAGCACTCGACCTCCGGTCCCTGGTCGTCCTGGTCGATACGGATGAGGGCGGCTTCGACGTCGGGCTCGATCGTCTCGAGGACGGGGTTGGCCGCCACCACCTCGCTCCAGGTGTCGAGGGGCAAGAGGCACTCGGTGGCGCCCGCCGGGCTAGGAAAGAAGGCGGCGGTCGTCCCGAGGGCCGAGTTGTCGAAGAAGAAGGCCACGGCCACCGGGATCTGCAACGAGTCCCACTGCGACGGGGTCAGCTCGAAGCCGCGCACCGTCCGGTAGCGCTCGGGTACGGCCCGGTACCGGCCGACCCCCGCCCCCCGGTCGGTGAAGAGCAGGTAGCAGGCACGGCAGGTACACACCAGGCTGCGTTCGTGCAGCTCGACCACGTGCCAGTGCCCGGACGGGATCGGTTCGGCGCACATCTCGCAGCGCTCACCGAGAGCCGGCGCCATGGTCGGCTGGCGGAAGCGGGCCAGGACCGACAGTGGACCGGCTCCGGCTCCGCGTCCGACTGGCTGCGCGCCGGAGCCGTTGGCGGTTCCGGCCGTGGTGGGGCCGGCTGTCATGGGCCCTGAGCCGCACCGACCGGCTTGCGTCCCAGCCGCACCGGGGTGGACGGCGGCGAGTTGTCGACAGCCAACAGCACCTCGACAGTGGCGTCTGCTGCTGCGCCGCTTACCGCGTCGCCTACGGCGTCGCGCAAGGCCTCGCCGGTCGAGCCGCACCCACCGCCCGGAGCCGTCACCGTGAGGGTCACCCGGGGTGATGGCGCGTCCCGATCGTCGCCCAACCCGAGACGAGTGAGGCCGATCTCTCCCACCTCGACGGTGGCTCCCGCCTTGGCCAGCATGGGGGAAACGGACTCGAGTGCCCTGGCCACCCGTTGCTCGAGGGACTCGGGGTGCAGGTCGTGGAGCACCAAGAGGCTGCCGACCAGTTCGTCCCGCCCGAGTCGGGCGATGAGGTCGGGGTGGCTGTCGGCCAACGCCAGGGTCCGGGCCATACCCGCGCCGTAGAGCTCGGTGAGCAGGCGAACCAGCTCCTCCACCCGGAGCCACACCGGACCCTCGGTTGCCGACCGCAACTCGTCCAGCAGCGACCCGATGCGATCGGCCACGGCGTGCAGGTCGGGCACGCCCACCTCAGTCGAGGCTCGGGGCGGCGGTTGGGGAGTGGAGCTTCTTCAGGGTCTTGCCCTTGCCCAGGTACATGTGGACGCCGCAGGGCAGACACGGGTCGAAGCTGCGGACGGCCCGCATGATGTCGATGCCCTTGAAGTGGTCGAGGTCGTTCTCCTCGAAGATGGGCGTGTTCATCACCGCGTCCTCATACGGGCCGGTGGTGCCGTAGACGTCACGCGGGCTGGCGTTCCAGGGCGTGGGCGGGTATGGGTGGTAGTTGGCGATCTTGCCCCCTTCGATGACCATGTGGTGGGAGAGGACGCCCCGCACGGCTTCGGTGAACCCGCAGCCGATGCCCTCGTCCGGTACCTCGAATCGCTCCCAGGTCTTGGTGCGCCCGGCCCGCACCTCCTCGAGGGCCTTTTCGGCGAAGTGCAGCGCGGCGGCGGCCGCATAGGCCTGGAAATAGGTGCGGGCCCGGTCGCGCTCGATGGCGTTGCTCCACTGGGGGATCTTCCACTCCAAGTTGACCTCGGGCTTGAGCGCCGTCCGTGGGAGGTTGATCTCCACGCTGTGCCCGGTGGCCTTGATGTAGCCGATATCGACCAAACCAGACAGCGCCGTCGACCACAGACGGGCGATCGGGCCGCCACCGGTGTCCAGGGCCAGGTGGTCCTGGCCGTCGAACCAGCGGGGCGACATAACCCAGCTGTACTTGTCGTCGAAGTCGCGCTTTTGCGGCTTGGGGGCGGTGTGCTGGTTCCAGGGATGGTTGCGGTCGACCGGGTTCCCGAGTGGGTCCCTGGTCACGAACATCTTCTGGTCCTCCCAGCTGCTGTAGTACGAGCTCCCCAACAGGATGCGGATGCCAAGGTTGATGTCGACCAGGTCGTTGGTCACCAGCTTGCCGTCGACGACCACGCCGGGGGTGACGAACATGGCCCGACCCCACTCGGTCATGTCGCGGTAGTTGAAGTTGCACACGGCGGGGTCTTGGAAACTGCCCCAGCACCCCAACAGGACCCGCCGCCGGCCGACCTCCTCGTAGCCGGGAATGGCCTGGTAGAAGAAGTCGAACAGGTCGTCGTGCAGCGGGACCACCTTCTTCATGAATTCGACGTAGCGCATCAGTCGGCTTAGGTAGTCGGTGAACAGCTGGACGGTGGCGACGGTGCCGACCCCTCCGGGGTAGAGGGTCGAAGGGTGCACGTGGCGGCCCTCCATCAGGCAGAACATCTCCCGGGTCATACGGCTCATCTGCAGCGCTTCACGGTAGAACTCGCCCGAGAACGGGTTGAGCGACCGCATGATGTCGCCGATGGTCGTGAAGCCGTGGTCCCCGGCGTGGGGAGACTCGGTCCGGTTCGCCATCTCGAGGACGCCGGGGTTGGTCTCGGCCACCATCTTCTCGCAGAAGTCGACCCCGACCAGGTTCTCCTGGAAGATGTTGTGGTCGAACATGTACTCCGCCGCTTCGCCCAGGTTGACGATCCACTCGCCCAGGTGCGGGGGCCTCACCCCGTACGACATGTTCTGCGCATAGCACGAGCAGGTGGCGTGGTTGTCCCCGCAGATGCCGCAGATGCGGCTGGTGATGAAGTGGGCGTCGCGGGGGTCCTTGCCCTTCATGAAGACGCTGTACCCGCGGAAGATCGACGACGTCGAGTGGCACTCGGCCACCTTGTTCTGTGCGAAGTCGATCTTGGTGTAGATGCCGAGGCTGCCCACGATCCTGGTGATCGGGTCCCAGGCCATCTCCACCAGGCCGTCGGCGTTCGTGGTCGGTGTCGTCGTAGCCATGTCCCTACCTCCACTCGCCTCGGTACCCGGTGGTCAGCTTCTTGCCCGGCTTGCGCCACTTCGGTTCGTCGTCCAGGGTCTTGGCCGTGATCTTGCGCAGGGGCCGGATCAGTCGGCCATAGGCCCCGCTGGCCATGGTCGAGACGTGGGCGCCGGGCGGCTCGTCCATGAAGGGCATGAACTTGTCCGGGAACCCGGGCATGGTGCAGCCGATACAGATACCGCCCACGTTGGGGCAGCCGCCGATGCCGTTCATCCAGCCGCGCTTGGGCACGTTGCACTTGACCACCGGCCCCCAGCAGCCCAACTTGACGATGCACTTGGGTGAGCCGTACTCAGAGGCGAAGTCGCCCTGTTCGTAGTAGCCGGCGCGGTCGCAGCCCTCGTGCACGGTGGCACCGAACAGCCACTGGGGACGGAGGGCCTCGTCGAGCGGGATCATCGGTGCCTGACCAGTGGCCTGGTAGAGCAGGTAGACGAGGGTCTCGGACAGGTTGTCGGGCTGGATGGGGCAACCGGGCACGCACACGATGGGCAAGCCGGCCATGGACTTCCACCCCCAGCCCAGGTAGTCGGGCACGCCCATGGCCCCCGTCGGGTTGCCGGCCATGGCGTGGATGCCGCCGTAGGTTGCGCAGGTACCCACGGCGACGACGGCGGTGGCCTTGGGAGCCAACCGGTCGAGCCATTCGCTGGTGGTCATGGGTTGGTCGGTCTCGGGGTCGTTGCCGAACCCGCACCAGTAGCCCTCGCCCTTGATGGCCTCGTTGGGGATCGAGCCTTCGACGACGAGCACGAAGGGATCGAGCTCGCCCCGGTCGGCCTTGAAGAACCATTCGATGAAATCGTCCGCACCGCCCACCGGCCCGTTCTCGAAGTCGATCAGCGGCCAGTGGATGGCAATCTTGGGGAGCCCAGGCAGAGCCCCCAGGGCGATCTCCTCGACCGTCGGCTGGGTGGCGGCGGTGAGGGCGACCGAGTCACCGTCACAGCTGAGCCCGGCGTTGATCCACAGGACGTGGATCAGTGTCTCGTCCATCGCTGTTGTCACGTCGGTCCCCCAACTGTCGCGAACGGGCATTCGAACACTGCGCTTTGTCGAGCTTGCGCCTCGTCGGCCGGCGTCGGCAATGGGTGCATTTCCCAATGGGTGGGTTTCCCATCGTTGCCGGTGAGGTCGTCCTCTCACCGGTCGGGCGAGTGGGCCTCCGTCAGGGACCCGAGCGCGCCGCGGCCACTGCCGCTTGCCCGATGCTGATCCCACCGTCGTTGGGAGGAACGACGCGGTGCACCAGTACCTCGAGCCTGCAGCCGTGCAGCCCGTCCTCGATGAGGGTCGACAGGCGGGCGTTCTGGAACACGCCGCCGGTGAGGGCGACCGTGGACATGCCCCTCGCCGTGGCCAGTCGGATCGCCAGCCTGACCGTCGCCGCAGCCACGCCTTCGTGGAAGGCCGAGGCGACCTCAGGAGGGGGCCGACCGTCGGCCAGGTCGGCCACCACGGCAGCCACCAACGGGGCGGGGTCCATGACCGCTCGACCGCCGAACGTCGTCAGCGCCACCGGGTACGGGTCGACACCGCCCGGCGGCATCGAGGCGGCGAGTGCTTCGAGCTCGATGGCGGCCTGGCCTTCGTAGCTCACGGTGGTCCGCCCGCACACCATGGCCCCCACGGCGTCGAACAGCCGGCCCACGCTCGTGGTGACGGGCATGGACGGGCGCGGACCGCCGAGGAGGCTCACCAGGGTACCGGCCCGTGGGTCGAGCCGGCTCCCGACATCGGCGGCGACTCCCGACCCGCAGGCGTCGGCCAGCCAGGCTACGGCCATGCGCCAGGGTTGCCGGATGGCCGCAGTGCCGCCGGGCAGCACGACGGGGGCCAGGTGACCCACCCGCTCGGAGCCGACCAGGTCGGCGACGAGGAACTCACCCCCCCACAGGGTGCCGTCGGTCCCGTATCCGAGACCATCGAAGGCAACGCCGAGTACCGGCCCGGTGCGGCCGTGGTCCACCAGGCACGAGGCCACGTGGGCGTGGTGGTGCTGGACGGCGACGGCCGGAAGGTCGAGCTCGCCAGCCAGCTTGGTCGAGAGGTACTCGGGATGGAGGTCGTGGGCCACCAGCTCCGGTGTCACGCCGCAGAGGTGGCGGAGGTGGTCGATGGCCTGCAGGAAGGAGCGGTAGGTGGACAGGTGCTCAAGGTCGCCAAGATGGTGGCTGGCCACCACCATGGTGTCCTTGGCCACGGCGACGGTGCTCTTCAGTTCGGCACCCAGGGCCAATAGGGGCCGGGGCGCGGGGGAGGGGAGGCGGATGGGCTCGGGGGCGTAGCCCCGGGACCGCCGGAGTACCTGGGTCCAGTCGTCGCGGGTCCGGACGACCGAGTCGTCGCAGCGGATGTGAATGGGCCGGTCGTGGGCCACGATGCCGTCCACCAACGGGCTCAACCGGTCGACGGCATCACCGTCGGTGTGGGCGATGGGCTCGTCCGACAGGTTGCCGCTCGTCATGACCAGAGGCCGACCGACGGTGGCCATGAGCCGGTGATGGAGGGGCGAGTAGGGCAGCATGATCCCCAACTCGGCCAGCCCCGGAGCAACACCGGGGGCCACCCAACCGGTGGCCCGGCGCGGGGCGAGCACGATGGGACGCCGCGCCGAGCCCAACACCTCGGCCCCGACATCGGTCAGTTCGACGAGCTCCCGCGCCCTGTCCAGGTCGGGGACCATCACCGCGAACGGCTTGTCGTCGCGAGCCTTTCGTCGCCGCAGCTCGGCCACGGCCCGGGTGGACGTGGCATCCACCGACAGGTGGTAGCCGCCCACGCCTTTGATGGCCAGGATGGCGTCCGACGAGAGGGCAGCCGCCGCTTGTGCGATCGACTCGTCTCCCACCCAGCGGACATGGTCGAGCGTCGTGGGCCAGCCGGGCCAGGGGGTTCCGCCGGGACCAGAGAGCGACAGCTGCGGCCCACAGGCCGGACAGGCATTGGGCTGGGCGTGGAAGCGACGGTCGGCGGGGTCGTCGTACTCCCGTTGGCAGTCCGGGCACATCGTGAACCCGGCCATGGTGGT
>DATDHU010000087.1:0-8863 GCA_036521415.1 Acidimicrobiales bacterium | reverse complement strand
GCTACGGCGACCACCATGTTGCGCGGCCGGTAGTGAGCGTCGAAGAACGATCGGATTCGCTCGGGGCCCATCCGGCCGACGGACTCCTCGGTACCCAGTACCTCCCGACCGAGGGGGTGACGCGGGAACAACAAGGCCGAGCCCTGCTCCGAGGCCAGGTCGGCGGGCTCGTCGGCATGCATGAGGATCTCATCCAGGATGACCTGGCGCTCCGCCTCGAGGTCTGACGGCCGCAGCGCCGGCTGCCACATGATGTCGCAGAGGATGTCCAACCCCAGAGGGAGATGCTCGGCCAGCATCCGGATGTAGAAGGACGTGTACTCCTTGGTGGTGAAGGCGTTGAAGTCCCCGCCCACCTCGTCCACGGCCTCGGCGATGGCCGACGCCGAGCGGTCAGGGGTGCCTTTGAACAACAGGTGCTCCAGGAAATGGGAAGCACCGGAACGCTCGATACTCTCGTCGCGCGACCCGGTGCCCACCCAGAACCCGATGCACACCGATCGGGCATCGGCCATGGCCTCAGTGGCCAGCACGATACCCGACGGGAGTGTCTCGGTCCGGATCATCGGTTCAGTACCCCTGCTGTCGGCGACCCGACAGCGTCGCTCACCGACGGCGGCGTCCGCCCCGACGGCGATCGCCCCCACCCGACTGCTCACTCGGAGCGGCGGCGGCCTCGGGACCGAGGTCGCCGAACTCCTCGACCAGCTCGGCCTGGAAGGCATCCTCGAACGACGCAGCCGATGACGGAGCCGGGGCGGCGTTGCCACTACCCCGGTTGCCGCGCTCCCCACGGTCGTCCCGTCGGCCGCGATCACCCCTGTCGTCACGGGAGCGGTCGCCTCCCGACGAACGCTCCCGGCTGCCGTTCCCGCCGGCGCCTTCGGCGATCGGCGGATCGCCGGCCAGGGACAGCGAGACCTTGCCCTGGGGGTCGATGTCGTCCACCTTCACCTCGACCGTCTGGCCCAGGTCGAGCACGTCCTCGACCCGCTCGACCCGCTTGCCCTGGCCGATCTTGGAGATGTGCAGCAGTCCGTCCCGGCCGGGAAGGATGTTGACGAAGGCGCCGAACTTGGTGATGTTGACCACCTTGCCCGGATAGACGGCGCCGACCTCGGCCAGCGGCGGATCGAGGATAGTGGCGATCCGTCGCCGCGCCTCCTCGACCGCAGTGCCGTCCTTGGCGCCGATGGTGACCGTACCGACCATGCCGTCGTCGTCGACGGCGATGTCAGCCCCGGTCTCTTGTTGCAGCGCGTTGATGACCTTGCCCTTGGGCCCGATGACCTCGCCGATCTTGTCCATGGGGATCTCGAAGGACACGATCTTCGGCGCCGAGTCGGCCACATGGTCCCGAGGACCGGCAATGGCCCCGGCCATGACCCCGAGAATGGTCAGCCGCGCCTCCTTGGCCTGGTGGAGGGCCTTGGACAGCACGTCGGCGGGGAGGCCGTCGATCTTGGTGTCGAGCTGGAGGGCGGTGACCGAGTCCTCGGTGCCGGCCACCTTGAAGTCCATGTCCCCGAAGGCGTCCTCGGTCCCCAGGATGTCGGTGAGGGTCACGTAGGTACCCTCGTCGTAGACGAGGCCCATGGCGATGCCGGCGACGGGAGCCTTGAGGGGCACACCGGCGGCCATCATCGAGAGGGACGACCCGCACACCGAGGCCATCGACGTCGAGCCGTTGGAGGAGAGGACGTCGGACACGAGGCGGAGGGTGTAGGGGAAATCCTCCTCGTAGGGGACGACGGGCAGCAGCGCCCGCTCGGCGAGCAACCCGTGGCCGATCTCCCGGCGCTTCGGGCCCCGCATGAAGCCGGTCTCGCCGGTGGAGAAGGGCGGGAAGTTGTAATGGTGCATGTACCGCTTGGTCTCCACAGGCGTGATCGTGTCAAGCAACTGGTTCATCCGCGGCATGCCCAGCGTGGTCACGTTCAACACCTGGGTCTCACCCCGCTGGAAGAGCGCAGAGCCGTGTGCGGTGGGCAGCAGGTCCACCTCCGCCGACAACGGGCGGATCTGGGACGTGGTCCGCCCGTCGATCCGGAGCCCCTCTTCGACGATCCGCTTGCGGACGAGCTTCTTGGTCAGGCCCCGCACCGCAGCTTTGATCTCGCGCTCGCGATCGGGGAACTCGGGGGCCAACGTGGCGGTGATCGATGCCGTCGCCTCGTCCAGGGCTGCGTTCCGCTCGGCCTTGGCCGTGAAACCGTTGGCCTTTTGGACCAGGTCGGTCCCCACCGCGGCCACCCGCTCCCAGACGTCGTCGCCGTAATCGGCAAAGGTCGAGAACTCCAGGGCCTCGATAGGGCCGCGGGCTGCGACAAAGGCCGCCACCAGCTGGCGCTGGAGAACGATCGACTCGCGGATCCACGTCTTGGCCGCCTCGAGGCCCTCGGTCAGCACGTCCTCGGTGACCCGCGGGGCACCTTCTTCGTAGTACTGCCAGGAGCGCTCGGTGCCGCCCGCTTCTACCATCATGATGGCGATGTCGGCATCATCGGCGTCGCTCAGTGCCCTGCCCGCGACGACCAGCTCGAAGGTCGAGTCTTCACCCTCTTGGAAGCTGGGGTGAGCGATCCACTCGCCCTCGGTCGAATAGGCGACGCGGACGGCGCCGATGGGCCCGTCGAAGGGGATACCGGACAACATGAGCGCCGCCGACGCGCTGTTGATAGCCAGCACGTCGTGCGGGTTCACCTGATCGGCCCCGAAGATCGTGCCCACGATGTGGACTTCGTTGCGGAAGCCCTTCGGGAACGAGGGCCGGAGGGGGCGGTCGATCAGGCGGTCGGTCAGGATGGCCTGGTCGGAGGACTTGCCCTCCCGGCGGAAGAACGAACCGGGGATCTTCCCGGCTGCGTAGGTCCGCTCTTCGATGTCGACGGTCAGGGGGAAGAAGTCCGTCCCCTCCCGAACCGACCGCGAGGCGGTGGCCGTGGCCAGGAGGATCGTGTCGCCGATGCGCCCGACGACGGCGCCGTCGGCCAACTGGGCGAGCTTGCCCGCTTCAAAGGTGAGTGTGCGATCGGTGCCGCTGATGGGTGCCGATACGGTGATGGCGTCGGTCATGACGCTCCTTGTTTCTCGGGGGCACCCCGAGCCAGTTGCCAGTGGTCGAGCACCCCATCTCCGCTAGACGGAAGCCGGGTGTTCGGCAACTGGTGACTGACCTCTGAGGGAGCCCTATGTGGTTTGTTGGTGCCGGTCGACCGCGTTTCGGCTGGCCGGCGTATTGCTCCGCCGGCAACGGCCGGCGGAATTGTCATCGCCCGGCCGAAGCCGGGCGATGACGAGAACTGGTGTTAGCGACGCAGGCCGAGACGGCTGATGATGGTCCGGTAACGCTCGACGTCGTTGTCCCTCACGTAGTCCAAGAGGCGCCTACGCCGACCGATGAGCTTCAGGAGCCCCCGTCGGGTGTGGTGATCGCCCTTGTGCACCTTGAGGTGTTCGGTGAGGTGTGAGATGCGCTCGGTGAGGATCGCGATCTGTACCTCGGGTGAACCGGTGTCCGTCTCGTGGAGGCGGTATTCGGTAATTGTGGCCTGCTTGTCGGGCATATGCGGGTAATGACCTCTGGGATGTCGTTGCCGGTGGCCGAATCTCCAGAAAGGGTGCCACCGACAGGGGCCCTCCGATGGGGCGCACCTCGTAGAAGATGGTAGCAGAAGTGCAGGCCGGACCAGCCGTCTCCGCCGGGAGTTCCGGCGCAACGACACAGATCCGGCCCCGAACGGCCGGATCTGGTCTGCGTTTGCCGGCCCACCTGGGTGGGCGGTGTTGCCGGCCACCTGGTGGGCGGTCGGCTTTCGGTCGAGGCCTACTTGTTGGGCTGGGGGGTCAACCGCAGGTACGGCTTCAGCGCCTTGAACCCCTTGGGGAACCTCTCTTTGGCCTCCTCATCGGAGACGGCCGGGATGATCACCACGTCGTCCCCGTCCTTCCAGTCGACCGGGGTGGCCACCTTGTAGTCGGCCGTCAGCTGCAGCGAGTCGAGCACACGAAGGATCTCGTCCACGTTGCGACCGGTCGACGCCGGGTAGGTGAGGGTCAGCTTCACCTTCTTGTCCGGGCCGATGATGAATACCGACCGCACGGTCAGGGTGTCATTGGCATTGGGATGGATCATGTCGTAGAGATCGGCGACCTTGCGGTCCTCGTCACCGATCAGGGGGAAGTTCAGGGCCGAGCCCTGGGTCTCCTCGATGTCCGATGCCCACTTGCCGTGCGAGGTGACGTCGTCGACCGAAAGGCCGATGAGCTTGGTATTCCGCTTGTCGAACTCGGGCTTGGCCTTGGAGAAGGCGCCCAACTCGGTGGTGCAGATGGGCGTGAAGTCCTTCGGGTGGGAGAAAAGGACCCCCCAGCTGTCACCGAGGTACTCGTGGAAGTTGATGGTCCCCTCGGTCGTCTCGGCCGTGAAATCAGGGGCGGTATCGCCCAGACGAATTGCCATGTGATGCTCCTTTTGCGCTGTAAGGGTGTCGTCGGATCTGTGGATATCGGATTCCGATCCAGCGTAGACGATTGCCCTCTTATTGTCGACCGACTGGGTCGAGTTTAAAGGGACACGGGGCCGGCCGGTTCGTCGACCGCCGGATTCGACACCGCCGACCTCGGAGGTCTGCGAGAATTGCCTCCGTGCACACCCTTTCCTCCCGAGCCACCGCGTGAACGAGGATCCCGGGGGACACGCCGACTCGGTCCTGGTCTGCCACCGGGGCCCGGTCACCGTGGTAACGATCAACCGGCCCCACCGGCGGAATGCGGTCGACGGGTCGACGGCCCGGCGGCTGCTGCAAGCCTTCGAGGCGTTCGAGGGTGACGAGGCGGCCGGGGTCGCCGTGCTCACCGGCACCGGGGGCACCTTCTGCGCCGGCGCCGACCTGAAGGCCTTCTCGGAGGGCGAGCCCCGCCCGGTCAGAGAGGAGGGCCGGGGGCCCATGGGGCCGACCCGGTTGGTGACGTCCAAGCCGGTCCTGGCCGCGGTGGAGGGCTTCGCCGTGGCCGGCGGCCTGGAGCTGGCCATCTGGTGCGACCTGCGGGTGGTGGCATCGAACGCGGTCTTCGGCGTGTTCTGCCGGCGCTTCGGCATCCCGCTGGTCGACGGCGGGACGGTGCGGCTGCCCCGTCTGATCGGCCAGAGCCAGGCCCTTGACATGGTGCTCACCGGCAGGGAGGTCGGCGCAGCCGAAGCGCTGCGCATGGGCCTGGCCAACCGCGTGGTGGGGCCCGGCCAGGCGATCGAGGCCGCCGTGAGGTTGGCCGAGGAGCTTGCCGCCCTCCCCCGGGTCTGCCTGCGCAACGATCGGCTGTCGCTCCTCGGCCAGTGGGGTCTGTCCGAACACGATGCCCTGAGGGCCGAGACCCGGTTCGGCCTGGACAGCTTGTCGTCGCCCCAGGCCATCGAGGGTGCCGCCCGGTTCGCATCGGGAGCGGGAAGGGGCGGCGCGACGGTCGACCGCCCACCAGGCGACCCGCCCGTGGGCACTCACCCGTGACCGACGTCGCCGCGTTCGACTTCGACGGCACGTTGACCAACCGAGGCAGTGTGTTCGGCTTTCTGGTCGCCGTCCGCGATCGCCGGGCGGTGGTCGACGCGGCGCTGGGACTCAGCCCGCGGCTCCTGCACGCGGCGGTGGCCGGAGGGTCCGTCGCCGACAGGAACAAAGAGGAGCTCTTCGAACGGGTACTCGCCGGGGTGGACGTCGAGCACCTGCGGTCGGTGTCGGCTGCCTTTGCCCGCCAGCACGTGGCCCGGCACCTCCGGGACGACGTTCGGCATCGGTTCGACTGGCACCGCACGCGGGGTGACCGGGTCCTCATCGTCTCTGCCTCGCCGGAGTGCTACGTGGGGCCGGCCGGAGCGCAGCTGGGAGCCGATGCGGTGATCGCCACTCGGCTCGAAGTTGGGCCGAGTGGGGCCCTGACCGGTCGATATAACGGGAAGAACTGCCGCGGCGAGGAGAAGCTGCGCCGCCTGCGGGCCTGGATCGACGAGGAGGAGCCGGCCGGGCGCCTGTGGGCCTACGGGAACAGCCGAGGCGATCTCAGGATGCTCTCGGCCGCCGACGTCGGCGTGAACGTCGGGCGCCTCGGTCGCTTCGGGCAGCTCCGCCAATTCGACGGATTGGCCGCGGCCCTGTCGCTCGGTCCCCCTCCTTGAGGACACTGAGGCCCGGGAGGGAATGCCGAAGGCCGATCGCGACGGTGTGCTGAGATGTGCGGGTGACCACGGAGCTCGCAGTCGATTCGCCGAGTGGCCTGGCCCATCCCGGCCGTCGACGTTCGAAGTGGCGATGGCGCGCCATCGTCTTTGCCCCCGCCGGGGACGGCTCCACCCGGAGGCGGGCATCCGACGCCGTCAGGTTGGGGCTGGCCCTTGTCATCGTCGTGGTCGGCAGCCTCATCGTCAGAGCCGACTCGTCCCCTGAGCTCCGACTGGAGAACTTCCTCCACGCTGCCCCCCAGGGCATCAAGTGGTTGATCACCACCGTCT
Organism: Acidimicrobiales bacterium; assembly: GCA_036521415.1. Taxonomy (GTDB): domain Bacteria; phylum Actinomycetota; class Acidimicrobiia; order Acidimicrobiales; family RAAP-2; genus DASXMT01. Next base: position 2,358 of record DATDHU010000087.1, on the reverse strand, counting down.
GGTACGCGGGCACCCTGGGCGTGATCGCGGGGCTGGTGCTCATGGCCCTCCTGGCCCGCCGGACCACATTGGCCCGCAACGCCGTGCTGGCCGGCGCGGCGGCCTGGCTGGGATGCGGTATCGCCGGCTGGGTGCTGGGTGCGAACGGTGGACGGGCTCCCATCGAAGGCCTGGGCGACGTGAACCAGGGCTACCCCTTGGCCCGGGTGGCAACCACGGTGGCCGTGGCCACGATCGCATTGCCCTATCTCAACCGGGCCTGGCACCGGCTGGTGGTGGTCCTGGTGGCGTTGGCCTCGATCTGCACCGTGGTCAACGGGGCCGGCCTGCCCTTCAACGTCATTGTCAGCCTGGCCCTGGGCTGGGGCATGGCCGCAGGCGTCACTCTGATCTTCGGTTCGCCCGTCGGCCTTCCCTCCCCGTTCGAGGTCGGCGATTCGCTGGCCGACATCGGGGTGGATATGGCCGACATCGCTGCTGTCCACGACCAGGTGTGGGGGGTGGCCCGGTACTCGGGACGAGGTGAGGGCGGGTCCGATCTCGACGTGTCGGTGTACGGGCGCGATGCCGCCAGCGCCCAGTGGTTGGCCAAGGTCTGGAGGTTCTTCGTCTATCGCGACTCGGGGCCCACCCTGCAGTTGACCCGGCTCCAACAGGTTGAGCACGAGGCCTACCTCGCGATGCTGACCGGGCACCTGGGCGTCGGCGCTCCGAGGATCGTCGCCTCGGGCATCGGCGGTCCCGCCCACGACGCCCTGCTCGTGACCGAGCCGCCGCCCGGCCGGCCGTTTGGCGAGCTCGAGGCGAGCGACGTGTCCGACGCCGTGCTCGACGCCGCACTCTCGACCATGCTCGAGCTCCGCAGGGCCGATGTGTCCCACGGGGGGATCAGTCCCCGGACCCTGGTCTTGGGCAGCGACGGCTCCGTTGGCCTGACCGACTTCAGGAAGGCCTCATCCGGTGCCCCGGCGAGGCGCCTCGACCTCGACCTTGCCGGCGCCATGGCCACCTGCGCGCTGGTGGTCGGGGCCGAACGGACGGCGGAGGCGGCACACCGCACCCTGGACGGGCCCACCATGGCGGCCGTCTTGCTGTGCCTGCAACCGGCCGGTCTCGACCCGCTGGTGATCAAGGCCGTCCACCACGACAAGGAGCTGCTGACGGCCCTCCGGGAGCGCTGTGCGGCGAAGGCCGGCGTCGACCTTCCCGAGCTGACCGAGCTGAAGCGGGTCAGCATCACCAACCTGGTGCTCATCGTGGGCTCCATCATCGGGATCTGGGCCCTGGTCGGCGTGCTGGCCGATGTCTCGGATTCGTTCAGCACCCTGGAGGGGGCGGCGTGGGGCTGGGTGGCGGTGGTGTTCGTCTTCAGCCAGGTGCCCAACTTCGCCAAGGCATGGGCCCTCACCGGTGCGGTGCCGGGCGAGATGCCGCTCGGAGCGGTGACCCAGCTGCAGTTCGCCAACAACTTCACTGCCCTGGTGGGCGGGTCCATGGGCACCCTGGCCATGACCATCCGGTTCTTCCAAAGGCGAGGCTACGACGCCACGGTGGCCATCAGCGCCGGCGTGCTCGACAGCACGGTGAGCTGGGTGGTCAAGGGTCTGATTTTCTTGATCTCGCTCCCGTTCGCCATCGGCGCGCTCGACTTCGGCAACAAACAGACGGAAACCGGGAGCGGCAACGAGGTGTGGATCATCCTCGCCATCGTGGTCGGTGTCGGGGTCCTGGCCGGGGCGGTGTGGTTCATCCCCAAGATCCGCCATCTGACGGTCGACAAGCTCAAGCCCCACGTCGCGTCGGCCTGGTCGAACCTGAAGATCCTGGCCCACCAGCCCCGCAAGTTGGTGGCCGTGGTCCTGGGCAACGTGGGCCAACAGCTCTTCATCGCCCTGGCTCTTGGCGCCGCGCTGCATGCCTTCGGCCAACACCTGTCGCTGGCCGTGTTGTTCGTGGTGATCACCCTGGCGTCGATGGTGGGGGCCGTGTCGCCCGTCCCCGGCGGCATGGGCCTGGTCGAGGCCGGCCTCATCGCCGGACTGGCGGCCGCCGGGATCCCTCAGAACGCCGCCGTCGCTGCCGTGTTCACCCAGCGGCTCTTCACCGCCTACCTGCCCCCCATCTGGGGTTGGTTCATCATGGTGTGGATGCGGCGCAAGGACCTCATCTGATTGGTCCCGGTCATGCAGACCTCATCTGATTGATGTGCTTGTCCCCGAGCTCCGTTCCACCACCCCCTCGACGAACCGGGCGTAGCGGTCGACGATGATCGGCCAACGGAAGCGCCCGTCGACATAGGCCCGGCCCAAGGCCCCCAGCTCGGCGCGGAGGGCGCCGTCGGCGGCCAACCGGTCCACC
>DATDHU010000086.1:0-29136 GCA_036521415.1 Acidimicrobiales bacterium | reverse complement strand
TGTCGGATTCCTACTCGGAGCGAGCTTCTTCACCTTCATCTTCGTCGGAACTTTGTACATGCAACAGGTGCTTGGCTACTCGGCCCTCAAGACGGGAGTCGCCTGGTTGACGGCGTCACTCGCCTCGGTGGCCTGCGCGGGTCTCTCGCAGATGTTGGTCACCAAGACGTCGGCCAAGATGGTCATGGCCTTCGGCATGGCCCTCATCGGAGCCGGGATCCTGTGGGCGACCCAGATCCCGACCGACGGAAACTTCTGGCATGATTTGGCCGGACCGTTCTTCGTCGCTGGCGTGGGCACGGCATTCGCTTTCATCCCGGTGTCGATCGGAGCCCTCGCCGGGGTTGCCGATCGGGATGCAGGCGTGGCCTCGGGTCTGCTCAACACCTCGCAGCAGCTCGGTGGCGCGATCGGAGTGGCAGTCGCCTCATCCATCGCCGCCTCGCACTTCCGGGCGCTCGTCCATCACGGCTCCGGATCGGCCGCCGCTCTGACGGGCGGATTCCAGTGGGCCCTGTGGGTTGCCGGGCTGACCGGTCTGGTCGCCGTCCCCGTGGCCTTCGTGCTCATCCGACGAGCCGAGATGGCCAAGGCAATAGCGAGCACACATGCATCAGAGGTTGCGACCGCCCTGTCTGTCGACTAGCGCCTCAAATCCCATACGAGTCGGTTGCGTGAGGTTCTGCTTACGCAACGGTCGCTCGGACAGACGTCTCACATCCGACAAATCCCGAACAATCACAGCAAGATCTGGAGGTATAGAAATGTCCGTACGCGAACTTTCAGGAACGAATGCAATAGTCACGGGCTCAAGCCGAGGCTTCGGGCGGGCAACCGCCATCTCGTTGGCGGCGCTCGGTGCCCATGTCGTGGGCGTCGCCCGAAGCGCAGGCCCGCTCAGAGAGCTGAGGGAGCAACTCGGCGAAGCATTCACCCCAGAGGTCGCCGACGTCGCCGATCCATCGTTGCCTGCTCGGCTGTACTCGCTCTATCGGCCGCAGACAGTAGTGCTCAATGCCGGCGCCATGCCGAAGGCGGGCGCGCTGCAAGTGCAGACCTGGGAGACGTTCAGCTCCAACTGGAATGTGGACGTTCGGCACGTCTTCGACTTCATCCGTGAAGCGCTGACGACTCCACTCGATCCCGGATCGGTGGTCGTCAGCCTGTCTAGCGGAGCCGCACTACGGGGATCACCACTGAGCGGTGGATATGCGGGCGCAAAGTCCACGATCAAGTTCATCAGTTCCTACGCCGGGTCCGAAGCGCAACGGAGCGGATCGAACATTCGCTTCCGGGCGGTTCTGCCTCAGCTGACGCCTGCCACTGATCTCGGGCGCATCTACACCGAGACATACGCCGCCCAAGCTGGCCTGAGCGTCGCGCAGTTCCTTGAGCAAGGATTCGGTGGGGAACTCAGTGCCGATCAGGTCGGCAAAGGCATTTGTGATCTCGTCGCGGATGACTCGTACGCCGCTCCGGCTTACCTGTTGACGCCAGGGGGACTCCAGCCCGTCGACTGAGTCTCTCGACAACGCACGGTCTCTCCCGGTGAGGAAGACAAGACACCCCCTGCTCCACTGGTGCCGAAGTGTCGCACCGTCCCGGCGAACCGTGGGCAGGTCGAAGTCAAAAGCTCCAGCGCGTTTGGCTGAACCTGCCTCCTTTGCCAAACCCAAATCCGGTTTCGGGTGCCACGCGGTATACCAGAACCTCCGCTCGACGAAAGGCGTCGCCCAGGCCGGACCACGTTCCATCTGGAGCGACGAAATGCGGTCCGTACTTCGATTCGTATGTGTTGGCGACACGTTCAAGCTCGGCATGATCCCTCACGCCTTCGCCCGTTCCTTCAATCACGAGATCGAGACCGTCGAGGGCGCTATGCCCCGTCGTCAGGACGCAATGACGGTTTGTCGAGAGGGTCTTCGCTTTTCGCTCGTTCGGTCCAGTACAGAAGTACAGAGCCCCTTCGAGCCAGACTCCCAACAAGGGGTGTGACATGCGGCCGGCCGTCAGGTCGAACCGTCGAAAGCCAGTACACCTCAGCGCCCGCCAGCTCATCCCGTGCCCGGCTCCACTCCGTCGGTCTCGCATTCGGGCTGCTGAAGGCACTCAGCTCGGTCACCGGAACTGGTTCAGCCATCGCTCAGCATCCGAATATGGTCGATCAATTCTTGTTGAATGTCCGTAAGCACAGCCCGTGACCGTTCATCATCTTGTTCTGCTAAGGCAACCGACAAGTGAGCTGCAAGTCGGTCAAGATGAGCGACGATGGTTCCTTGAACCTCTTCGTCCGTGGCGGCTCCCGGCCACAAGTTGGGCGGCGTTCGGCCGGCAACGCTCGGGATCCTCGCAAGCGGTGATGTGCCAAGCGCCTCGTCTTGCTCGATGAGGAGACGCGCCCAGCTCCTCAGGTCGTCGGATAGCCGATCGAGCTGGGCATGCAATGTGTGGTTACCCGGGATCTTCCTGTGGGCCTGCTTTACGTCTTGGACGACATCGATAATCTCACTCAGGACCTCATTGAGAGCAGCAATGGCATCGTGCGGTGGCGGCGGAGAGGTCAACGTAGGGGCCCTCCTCCGTGAGAGAACGTGAGGGACTGGTGAACCGAACTTACACAAAGTGAGGCCTCGCCGAAGGTGGTCGCCGCTTTCTTCGTGGCCCGCTCTTCCGCAGAGGTCTGGGGAGCCCAGGAATGACCGACAGCTATCTCAGTTAGTCGATCTGGGTACAAGCGACCCGCTATCCAAGCCAGCTCTGCAGGCGCGCCGGTCATGATGTCGGCGGATCGACCAATGAGTACGATCTTGGATGCATCGTTCCGGTCTGCTGAGTAGTGGCAGCCATACGAGAGGGGCAAGTCGTTGGTTGAGATTACGAGGTCTCGGATGGCAATGGCGTTTGCCGTGGCAGCCGCTGTCGCCCTCGTCATCAGTGCCGTTCTTACCGGAATCGGATTTGTCGTCCTCAATGACCTTGGAAGCGTTGATACAACACAGAACCTGCGCATCAGCGCAGCTTGGTTGGGGGCAGTCGCTGGCATCGCCGCCTTTATCGGGGTGGCATCGGTTGTGTGGCCCCTTGTCCTCCGTCGTACCTGGGTCGCACTCGTAGAGGTGGCAGGGGCAACCGTGGCTACCCTTCTGATTGCCATCGGCCTCCTCGTCGACGCAGCCGACGCACCCAATTATTCTCTATCGGCCAACGTCGTCTTCGCCGTCGGTCTGGGTGGCTGGATGATCCTCCTTGTCATCAGTGGCGCTCGCCGCTCGCTCGTCGAACAACATGCGCCCCATGGTTCTCGGCAAGCTGCCCTCTGGCTGGCGGCCTCCGGTGCCTTGTTGCTCTTCGCCGTCGGAGTTGGCCTACAAACCGGATCGATTGACAACAGGGGATTGGGGATTGCCACCGGAATCATCTTGATGCTCGGTGCTGCAGCCCTGGCCGTAACGGTCACGGCTGCCCGAGCACAGGGCCTCATCACAACCGAGCAGTTTCCGATGCTGGTTGCCGGGCTCTGGACCCTCGCAGCCGCTTATGCGGCATCGGCCATAGTCGCTGGAGTCGTGTATGGCCCCTCTGAGTCGCTCACGGCACTACGGGTCGGAACCTGCGTTGTTGCCACTATTCGGGCAGCTGCATTCATCCTGCTGGCCTTCGCCGCCTGGGGTCGGCTGCGTGATCTCGTGACAGCGAACTGGGTCGAGTCAATGCAAGCGACTACGTCACCGCAGACCTTTCCTCCAGCTCCGGTCGCCGCGTGCGGACATCTCCAGCCGGTCAATGCTCGTTTTTGTCCCGAATGTGGCGCACCAACCGGTTCGGGTCCTGCTGTCGTCTCGTAAAGGATCTCCCGACGTGACACTGCTGTCGCGAACCCTGGCAGGGGATGCAAAGACTCTCGTGCAGTGGGCGAACCGAGCCGACTCTGCACCAGCGAACGTCAAAAGGCGAAGCGGGCCAAGAGGTAGCCAACCGGGAGCAGCGTCCAGGTCCATCGGGCGGCGACACTGACCACAGCCGACCGGTATCCGTAGAGGATCGAGAGCTGGGTCGGGTTGAAGGCCGGCGCGCCGAGGGCCGAGAGGATGGCCACAACGGCTACGGCGTGGGAGGTGGTGATCAGCGCCACCGGCACGAGCCAGCCGACGCGCACCGCGGTCAGCGCCAACCAGCGGGAGACGCCACCCGACTGGCGATCGGCCGACGAGTTGTGTGGGTGTCGCATGGAGCCGATGAACATCGCCGCGCCGACGAAGGCAAAGACCGGTCCGGCTACCGCCAGCACCCAGTGGGTGGCCATCGGAGCAGGGCCGAGCAGATGCAGGAACAGCCCCAGGCCGAGGGCCACGAGAGCCGACTGGTCCACCCACGACGTTGACCGCCGCTGGGGCGTCGGCGCGTCACGACGCATCAGATGGATGTTGGTGCCGCTCGAGGACAGGAAGGCGACGTTGGCCAGACTGCTGACCATGATGCCGGCCGGACCGACGAGAGCGCCGGCCATCGGCAGCACCCAGAAGGCGCCGTTGGGCTGGGCGGGCCCAGCTCTCGATCGCAGCCATCCCGGTACTCCGCCTACCGCGGGTGACGTACGAAGCACCGAGCAGCAACCATCCGACGACAGCGATGATCACGGGCCCAAGGAGCTGGTGAGGCGCCGTCAAGCGCCATGCCGACGCCAAGGTCACCAGGGCAGCCGTGGCCAGAAGTTGGACCCGCAGGTAGATCGGCCAACGTTGCTGTAGCCGGGCGCCGCCCCGTTCAGTGCTCAGACCGATCCCAATTCCGCCCGCATAGGCGAGCAACGTCAGCAGCATGGCAACGGCGTCTTGTCAGCTCAGCGCGCGGTCGGCAAACCCGGCCATCGAGAAACAAGGTTCAACTGCGGTAGAGCTTCGCCGAACGGCGTCGGTTGTCAACGGCAGAAGCTCATTGTCGTGCGAATCTCCATCACTTCCCGGTCAATGCTTGTTACCGCATGATGCCAGGAGTGACTGTCGCATGCGAGAAGTCATCTGTCGAGCCGGCGTGGCCGCTTTCGGCATCGGCACGAAGTCCGCCTTGTTCACGGTGCCAAGCGAGCTTCAAAGGGCGCTGCTACTTCTTCGCGGGTGTCGGGATCGGCCAGGATGAGAAGTTCGTCTCCGGCCAGCAGTTCAGTAACGCCTCTCACTGGCAGGGCTTGGCCATCGCGCACGACGAGACTGATCCACGCTTGGCCGGGCAGATCAGCAAGGTCCTTGATGGTGCAGCCATCGGCGGCCGATCCTGGTTGGACCGTCAGTCGATGGATTCCCTCTGGCTCGTCGCGCAGCCGTACTCCGAGCCCCCACGGTTCCGGCTCGACGGTATGCATGGGAATGTGCAAGAGGCGAGCGACGGTGGGCACCAGACTTCCTTGCACCAGTACGGAGAACACGACGACGACAACGATGATGCCGTAGAGACGCTTCGCGTCTGGAACGTGGGCAGCAAGCAGAAAGCTCCCGAGCAAGAGCGGCGCAGCGCCCTTGAGCCCGGCAAACAACACGAAGTTCCGCTGGTTGTTCTTCAGACGTGCGGGGATCAGACAGACGCCGACGAGGGCTGGTCGGATGACAAACGCAAGCGCTGCTGCGATCAGAAGTCCGGGAATCCACACGTCGGCCTGGGCGATCTCGGCGATGTCGACGGTCAAGCCGAGAACGAGGAAGGCGACAATCTCGCCAAGGCTTGCCAGGGTTGCGTGGAATCGCTCTATCTCGCGCTTGAATGGCGCGCGTTCGTCCCCGAGCATGATCCCGGCGACAAAGACGGCGAGAAAACCCGATCCGTGGGCGAGCGTGGCGATGCCGAACAGCCCCAGCGCGCTGGCCAGGGTTCGAAGCGGATACAAGCCCTCGCTGGGCAGTGGAACATGTCGCATGAACCGCAACAACCCCCGGCCACCGACCACGCCAACCGCAGTGCCGACGATCATCTGTAGGAGGAACTCGCCACTGACGGGTGCGAACGCGCCGGCACTGAGGCCGCCGGCCGCGATGAGGCTGACCATCAGGGCGATCCCGACCGGGTCGTTGGCGCCAGACTCGCCCTCGAGGATCGTGCCGCTGCGACCGGCGACCTCCCGTCGCCCGAGGACGGAGAACACCACCGCCGGATCCGTCGGGGCTACGGCCGTGGCCACCAGTATCGAGACGTACCAGTCCAGACCGAACGCCAGGTGGACGAGCACGGTCCCGGCGGCCACGGTCGCGAACGTGCCGACCACACCCACGACGGCAATTGGGACGGCTGCCGACCGGAACCGAGACCGCCCGATGTGCATCCCGCCGTCGAACAAGATGCAGAGGAGGGCAACAGTGACCACTCGTTCCACCGTCCGCGCCTGTGGCGGATGCAATGCTGGGATCACCTTGACGGCAACGGCCGCGCCTATGAGGAACAAGGCCGGAGATGGGATCGCGACCCTGTCAGTCAAGCGGTTCGACAGCACGGCGACCAGCCCCACCGCTGCCACGACCAGCACCAGAAGGGCAAACGGCTCGGTATCGGTCACGGCGGTGGCTCCCGGGATGGCGTCGGCTATTTCATTGCCGACCAGACTTCCCGGCGCACCGAAGGCGATCCTAGCCGCGGCTGGCATCGATGCATCCCGACACCACCGCACATGACGGCGTCGGAGTCCTTGTTCCTGGCGTCAGGCGCTGGTCTTATCCCGCGTGCATCATCAACCTCTCGCATCAAGGAGCCGGTTCAAGGCCGCTGGTGGTGCATCGTGTCCCAGCGCCTCGCTCTGATCCGCCCCCGTGACCGGAAGCCCGGCTGGGTCCAACAACCCTGCTTGGACGAGGACCGATGCTTGGTCCCAGTAGATGTGTTCGGTATGGACAAGGCCCTCTTTGATCCCGATCACGGTGACGATCGGGATCGTGATCCGCCGTCCGGTCGGTTCTGTACCGGGAAGGAGCCAAGGGATAACCGCGTCGTGGGTCAGGGAGATGATGATCTCGTCGACGAGGCATTGGGAAGTGACGGTACGGGTCAGCCGCTCGAGCGTCATGTCCGACGCCTGGTGTCCGACGAAATAATCCCGATAGAAGTCTCGAACTTGATTCCGTCCCCGAGCACCAACCGAGGTGGCGACATGAAGGACTGACGGTTCATCCGTCATGGTTGCCATGGTGGCGTCGACGTCGGCCGTCGCGAACTCGGCCTCGGTGTGTCGATCCCACATTTCCTCGATGCCGGTCGTGTCCATGCCGGCAAGGGTACTCGCATCGATGTGGCTGCCGCCGTTGGTGGTCCGGGTTACCCGGTGACCCGCGACGTGCCGAACATCTCGTCCAGGGTGACGGGATCGAGGTTGCGTTCGGCGATGAGCGCCTGAATCTGTCCGAACAGCGACAGGACAGTCGGGTGGTTCAGATGGCCGAGGACGATGGTGCCCGGCGTGAGGTACTGCTGGGCCAGATTCATGAGCTGCTGCGGACTGATCACTTCAGAGTCACCGAAGCTGCCGTTCCACATCATGATGTTGGTGTACCCGAGGCCGGCAGCCGTGTCGTTGATTTCTGGTTGTAGTAGCCGTACGGCGGCCGGAACCAGGGTCGGGAGGTGATGCCGAACTTCGTCTCGATCCACTCCTCGTTCCGACTGAGCTCGTCGGTGATGCGAGCGGTGGACAACGGCGTACGGGGCAGCGACGTTCAGGGTGAGTGGCCCTCTGGGGAGGCGACCAGGTAGAAGATCATCAGGACCACCAGCGAGGCAGCCACGATGCCGACCGATTCGAAGAAGGCGTAGTAGTCCAGGAAGGTCCCGACGGGTGGTGCCCCCGGCGCCGCGGTTCGGAGCGCGACCAGCGCGAAGACCATGGCGCTCAGCCAGGCCAGGAGCCGGGTCTCCATCGGTCGCCGGCGCCGTACCACCATGTAGGTGATGGATGCGGCCAGGATGGCCAGGGCCCAGTAGATGGCCATCATGGCCAAGGCCCACCCGCGGCTCACCAGCGAGCGACGGACGGTCAGGGTGGTGCTGAGAACGCCGTCGCCACGTGTGTGGCTGGTGGCCGTCACGATGGTACCGGCGGCCACACTCGATCCCTCGATCTCGAGCGGCAGGACCGTGCGGTTGACCTTGGTCAGGCTGGTGTCGGTACCGCTTAGGGCGATCACGTCGACGGTCACCCGATAGGAATCGAACGGGTAGTCCGAGACCGCACCCCGCTCGAAGGAGATGATGGCGGTGCGCTCCTGGTCGATCTGGTTCGGGCGCACGACGAGCGACGGTACGGAGCCGATGGAGCTGAACAGCGTCGCCCCCTCCGGAGGTAGGGCGGTTCCGGGCCCGGCCTGCAATCGGGCCCGAATGCCGCCGGTCGTCGCATCCAGTGAGTCCACGGTCAACAGGAGTGCGACGGCCGCCTCCTTGGCGCTGGATGGTGACGACGCGGCCACGAAGGTGGACCGTTGTGTGGTCGACCCGCCTCGTGGGATGGTCACGGCAATGAGGACGGCGACACCCACGAAGAGGACGAGAGCGACGGCCCCGACGGCCCACGGGCGCTTGGCCCCGGCGGTCGGTTCCCTCGGCTCGTTGTCTGCCACTGACGACCCCCCTTGGCCACGAACCGCTCGGCAAGGTCCCCGGGGTTCAGCGCAGGCAAACTACCAGGTGCCTGGGTCCGACTCGTAGGATGCGGTCGAGCCGAAACCCATACGGGCTGAGCTCGATCCCGATCTCGAGGGGGAGCGGTCGATGACGGAGTCCAGCCCGCCGGGCCGGTCAGCAGCGACACAGCCGCCGCCAACGGTGCTGCACGACCTGTCGGCGACCATCGGTGAGCGACGGGGCGAGGGGAGGGCCGGCCGTGACCGGGCCCGACGGGCGGGGCTGGGCCAGTGGCGGGAGGACGACCGCGGGCACGACGCGCTGCAGACCATCCTGGCCCAGAACCGGATGCGGGTGCCCGAGCTCGCCCCCCTCCGCCACCAGCGCATGGCCGCTTCACCATGGAACTACTACCGGGGTGCGGCGGCGGTGATGGCATCGGACCTTGCCTCCCAACCCAACAGCGGGCTCGAGGTGCAGCTCTGCGGAGACGCCCATGTCCTCAACTTCGGGTTATGGGCGACACCCGAGCGGAACCTGATGTTCGACCTCCGCGACTTCGACGAGACCCTGCCCGGCCCGTTCGAGTGGGATGTGAAGCGGTTGGCGGCCAGCCTGGTCGTCCTGGCCGGGGAGAGCGGCCTCAAGCAGCGCAAGACCGAAGCCGCCGTCGTGGCCGCGGTCGAGGCCTACGGCCAGCGCATCCGCCGCTACGCCCGGATGCCCGAGCTCGACATCTGGTACGAGGGCATCCACGTCGACAGCTTGATCGGCTATTACGAGCCGGCCGACCGTGGGCAGATCTCGGTCCACATCGAGAAGCAGAAAAAGAAGCGTACGAGCCGTGGCGCTTTCGCCAAGCTTGCGGCCATGACCCACGGGCGCCCGCGGATCACCGAGGAGCCGCCGCTGCGCGTGGCGATCAGCGACGACGAACAGGCGGACCTGGTCGACCACCTCCTGGCCGAGTACCGCCTGACCCTCCAAGAGGACCGGCGGAGACTGTTCGACCGGTTCACGCCGGTCGACGTCGTTCGTCAGGTCGTCGGGGTGGGCAGCGTCGGGATGCGGGTCTACCTGGTTCTGTTGGAGGGGCGCACCGGAGCCGACCCGCTGTTCCTACAGATCAAGCAGGCCGGGCCCTCGGTGTACGAGGCCCATACCCAATCCAGCCGGCACGACAACCACGGAGCTCGGGTGATCAACGGGAAGCGACTGGTCCAGAGCGCCACCGACATCTTCGTCGGGTGGGGATCACTGCACGGGAGGGACTACTACGTGCGCCAGTTCCGCGACATGAAGATCATCCCGACCGCCACCCTGATCGCCCCCCGCCTGGCCGAGTTCGCCACCGCCTGCGGTGAGACGCTGGCCCGGGCCCATGCCCGTACCGGCGACCCGATGGCCATCGACAGCTACATCGGGAAGGGCCCGAAGTTCGTGAAGGCGATGAGGCAGTTCGGGCGCCTCTACGCCGAACAGAATGGGCGGGACCACGCCCAGCTGGTCGCGGCCATCGCCGCCGGCAGGGTGGAGAGCCTGCCGGGCTGAGCATCAGCCGGCCATCGGCCACCGGTGCGAGGGTTTCCCCGGCCCCGTCCCGGATCGCCGGGCCAGCAGGGCGACCAACTCGCCGGACCGGGAGCGGAAGCGGTCGATGCTGCGTCGCTTCACGTCCTCATACCCCCTGATCTCGTCGGCCAACGCAGCGATGTCTGTCACCAGGCCGGCCGTCGCCGGGGTCAGCTGTCCGAGCGACCACGTCACCAAGGCGCAGTACTCGGAGACCAGCGCCCGCTCGGTGCGGCGCATCCGGGACCACCCGAAGAGGTCGAACGGGGTGCCCCTCAGGTGGCGGCCGGCCCGGAGCATCCAGAAGGCCGGCCGGGCCGCCGGGCCCAGGTGGATCTTGCGCCTGAGGCCGATGGCCTTGAGCACGGGCGGCTGCAACAGCACGTTGGTGGAGGCGCCCTGGCCGAACTCGGCGCTGAGCGCCATCTGCTGGGCCGGGTCGAGGTGCAGGCGGGCCACTTCGTACTCGTCTTTGTAGGCCATCAGCTTGTGCAGGCCATGGGCGAACGCGATGGTCACCGGGAAGGCGGGATCACCGGTCCGCTCTCCCTCGATGCGGGCGGCCCGGAGCACCTCGTCCAGGTAACGCCGGGCGTAGGCCGCGCTCTGGTAACCGGCCAGGTCGGCCACCCGCAGCTCGAGCAGGTCGACCAGGACGGCAGGTGCGGAGGCCAGCTGGGCCCGCACCGACGCCGGTGGAGCCGGCACCGGGGGTGCGGTCGGGGTGAGGGCGGACTCGACCGCGGCAGGGTCGATCACCGCCGCCCGCCCCCAGCGGAAGGCCGCCCTGTTCTGGGCGGCGCCGGTCCCGTTGACGCGGATCGCCTCTTCGATGGCGCCGGCGGTGACGGGCAGGCAACCGTGCTGGAAGGCGGCTCCGAGCATGACCAGGTTGGTGGGAAGGTGGTCGCCGAAGAGCCGCTCGGAGATCCACTGGGCGTCGAGGAAGACGTTCTCGGCGGCGCGGGTGACCCGGTCGATGCGGGCCGTGTCCCGGGGGAAGGGTATCGACGGGTCCCGCACCATGGCTGCTGTCGCCACCGTGGCCGTGTTGACCACGGCGACGGTGCGACCTGGATCGGCCACGGCCAGGTTGTTGTCGGCCACCGCGCCGAGCAGGTCGAGCCCGAGCAACAGGTCGGCCGAACGGGCGCCGGCCTTGACGGCGCCGTCGATCGGCCGGGTGCTGATGCGCACGTCGGAGATGACCGGGCCGCCCTTTTGGGCCAGGCCGGTCTGGTCGAGGCCGGCGGCGTAGAGGCCGTCGAGGTGGGCGGCCATCTGCAGGATGCGTGAAACCGTCACCACGCCGGTCCCCCCGATGCCGGGCATGCGCACGAGCACGTCGTCCGGCGTTCGGCTGTGCCGCGGGGTGTCCAGGTCGACCGGTGGCTCGGCCACTGTCGACTCGGCCACCGGCGCCGACGAACGGGCACGGCGCCTCTGTCGCCGGGCCGGGGTCACCATCACGAACGATGGGCAGTCCCCGCGGAGGCACGACAGGTCGTCGTTGCACGACCCCTGGTGGATCATCGTCTTGCGGCCGAACTCGGTCTCGATCGGGGCGACCGACAGGCAGCTCGACTTCTCCCCGCAGTCCCCGCACCCCTCGCACACCCGCGGGTTGATCCAGACCCGGCTGGCCGGCTCGGGAAGGTCGCCGCGGCGGCGTAGGCGGCGATCCTCCGCCGCACAGCGGTCGTCGTGGATGAGCACCGTGACCCCGCCGACCTGGCGCAGCTCGTCGAGCGCGTCCTGCAGCTGGTCCCGGTGGCGGACCTCGGCGATGGGGTCGAGGGCGACCCCCCGGTAGCGCTTCGGCTCGGGTGTGGTGACGATCACACGGCGGACCCCTTCGAGGGCCAGCAGCCGGGTCAGCTCGGGCACCGCCACCCGCCCCTCGGGCTGCTGCCCGCCGGTCATGGCCACGGCCTCGTTGTAGAGGAGCTTGTAGGTGATGTCGACACCGGCGGCCACGGCGGCCCGTACGGCCAGGGAGCCCGAGTGGAAGAAGGTCCCGTCCCCGATGTTCTGCACGTAGTGCTGGCCGCGGGCGAAGGGAGCCAGTCCGGTCCACTGAGCTCCCTCGCCGCCCATCTGGGTCATCCCCACCTGGTGCCCCCGGCCGTGGGTGTCGAAGCCGGCCATGATGTGGCAGCCGATCCCGAGCCCCACCAGCTGGTCGTCGTCCGACCGGGTCGAGATGTTATGCGGGCATCCCGAGCAGAATGCCGGGGTGCGGGCCGGGGGAGGAGCTTGGTGCAGCACCAACCGCTGTCGCCGGGCCAGGGCCTCGATGCGCTCCGAGGCGGCGGCGGGAAGCCGGTCGGCCGGAAGGCGAGCAGCGAGCACCCCGATGACGGCATCGCCGTCCACCGACCCGGCGGCGGGGACGAGGGGGCGACCCTCAGGGTCGAGCTTGCCCACGACCAGTGGCTGCCGGGCCACGCCGTAGAGGGCCTCTTTGACCTGGGACTCGATGAAGGAGGCCTTGTCCTCGATCACCACCACCTCGTCGAGCCCAGCGGTCATCCGGCGGAGCTCGGCAGGGTCGAGCGGCCAGGGCAGGGAGATCCTGATGAGGCGCACCCCGAGGTGGGCGCAGGCTTCGGCGTCGAGGCCCAGCTCGTCGATTGCCCGCACGATAACGGCGTAGGTGTGACCGGAGGCCACAATGCCCAATCGGGCCCGGGGTGAGTCGACGGTGACCGCGTTGAGCGACGCCAGCCGGGCGTACTCCAGTGCCCGGGGCAGGCGCACCCCAACGAGGTGCTCCTCGGCTTCGATGGCGCTGGGACCCACCAGCAGCGGGGTGCGGGTGGGGCGCGTCAGGTCGGGAGCGGGGATCCCGGACAGGGCCCCGCCGAGGTCGACGACCGCGGTCCCGTCGGCTACGTCGGCGACGATCTGCAGGCCGGCCCAGAGCCCGGAGTAGCGGGAGAGGGCGACGGCGTGGAGGCCCAGGCGCACGACGTCGGCGACCGAAGCGGCCGACAGCAGCGGCATCCCCAGGCTCTTGGCCATCGACACCGAGGAACTGGGCAGGGTCGACGACTTGCACGTAGGGTCGTCTCCAATGAGAGCCACCGCGCCGCCGAGCGGCGCCGTCCCCGCATGGTTGCCGTGACGGATGGCGTCGGCGGCCCGGTCGAGGCCCGGGTTCTTGCCGTACCAGAAGCCGACCACGCCGTCATGGTCGTGACCGGGCACGTCGGCCAACAGCTGGGTTCCGGCGACCGCCGTCGCCGCCAGCTCCTCGTTGAGCGCCGGGGCGAACACCACGCCTTCGGCCTCCAGTTGTGGGCGGGCGCGGCCGAGCTCGAGGTCGAGCCCGGCCAGGGGCGACCCCTCGTAACCGGTCACGAAGGCGGCGGTATCCAGTCCGCGGATGCTGTCCAGGCGGCGCTGATCGAGCACGAGCCGCACGATCGCCTGGATGCCCGACATGAGGGCCCGGCCGTCGTCGACCCGGTAGACGTCCTCGAGGCTCACCGGAGCCCGGCCCGCTCGGTCTGGGCTGTCCATCCTGTCTGCGACTGTCCCAAGGGTGCCGGTGCCGCCGGATGCGAACAGTGGGTCCGGCCGAGCGACGGTCATCGGCTCAGGTGAGCAGGCGGACGGGACGCCCGAGTCGGTCCGACGCCATGTCCTCGGCCACCGCCACCGGGGTCTGGTCCGTGCGATCGGCGTCATGCACGATCCTGGCCACGCGGTCGCCGATGGCCAGCAGCGAGCCCTCCAGCTTGTCCGGGCCCCAGCCGGAGCGCCGGGCGTGGATCTGGATGACGCCTCCGGCGTTGATCACGAAATCGGGTATGTAGACGATGCCCCGATGGGCCAGCGCGGCGGCCAGGTCGTGCGAAGCCAGGACATCATTTGCGCCCCCGGCCACGATGCGGCATCGGAGTGCGTCGACGGTCGACGTGTCGATGACCTTGGCCAGCGCGCACGGAGCCAGCACGTCGCAGGGGGTGGCCACCGCCAATGCCGGATCCACCACCCGGCCGCCGACATCCCGGGCGACGGCTCCCGCCCGGGTCGCATCGACATCGGCCACAGAGACCCGGCATCCGGCCAGGGCCAACCGCTTCGCCAGGTCGGCACCGACGTGGCCGGCTCCCTGGACGACGACGTGGGCGCCGGCCAACTCGAGTCCGGCACACGACAGAGCAGCTTCGATGCCGGCGAAGACGCCGAGGGCGGTCCACGGCGAGGGATCCTCCTGGTCGCAGGACACCTCACCGGCGACCTTGCCGATCACAGCCAGGTCCTTCACCGAGGTGCCCATGTCGACCCCGGGGATGTAGGCCCCGCCGAGGCGGTCAACGAACCGCCCGAAGGCCCGCAGTTGATCGGGGCGGTGGGCGAGGGCACCCTCCGGATCGCCTTGGTCGACCGGGTCCTTCACCAGCACCGACTTGGCGCCACCGTACGGGAGGTCGGCACAGGCGTTCTTGAGCGTCATGACTCGGGCCAGCCGGCGAGCCTCGTCCTCTGCCGCCTGCTCGTCGGGATAGGCCTGCCAGCGCACCCCTCCGAGCCCGGGGCCGAGGGTGGTGTCGTCGATGGCAATCACAGCCCGCAGTCCGCTCGCCAGGTCGTGGCAGCGTGTCAGCTGCTCCGTCTCATCCATGCCCCAGCGACAGTGATTCACACCTCAATTAAATCGCCTTCGGTCGGTGTTCAGGTACATATATGCTTCAGATAAGGAGGATTACGCAAAGGAATGAATAGATATCGCCAGATGGCGCAAAGATCTAGCGATCCCGGATCAGGCGATACTGCAGGTAGGCCGAAGGAGAGGGCGGAGATGGACGGAACAGACAGGCGAGGGAGCTCGGAGGTGGAGGACAGCGCCGAGCTGGACGGGACCGACCACGAGATCCTGGCGCTGCTCGAGGAGAACGCCCGGCGCACGATGTCCGACATCGCCGAGCGGGTGGCGCTGTCCACCTCTGCGGTCAAGCGACGCATCGACCGGATGGAGCAGACCGGTGTCATCACCGGCTACACCGTGGTCGTCGACCACGCCAAGGTGGGCCGGCCCATCCAGGCCTTCACCGAGGTGCGTTTCGCCGGGACGGCGGACATGGGCGAGATCCGTAGCGCCGCCATCCGCCTCCCCGAGGTCCAGGCCGTGTTCACGACGGCCGGCGACCCCGATGCGCTGGTGTGGATCCGGGTGCCCGACGTCAAGCGGCTCGGGCAGGTCATCGAGCAGCTGCGCCGAAGCGGCCGGGTGACGGGCACGAAGACGCTCATCGTGCTGGGCACGTGGACTCGCAACCGCATCCTGTCCACCATCGGATCGGACCAATGACGCATCCTCGCCTTGCCGTGCCGGGCTGACGTCGACAGCCGGCTACGCGTCGGCAGCCGGCTCGGTGTGGGTGCCCCGGGCCAGCTCGGTGTCGGTGCCAGGGGCCAGCACGGAGAGGATCTCGTCTCCCCAGCGCTCGAGTTTCATCGGCCCGATCCCCTTGCACGCGGCCAACGCGGCCAGCGTGGACGGGGCTTTCTCGACGATGCCCTCCAGGTGCCGGTCACTCAGGATGACATAGGGAGGCATGCCCGCCTCGCGGGCCTTTTCGGTACGCCAGGCCCGAAGCGCGGCGCTGGCCGCAGTGGGCTCGACGGGTTGGTACCGATCATCCCGCCCCGTCTTTTTAGCCGCCGTTCGCGACGGCGCGTCGGGTCGCGTCGCCCGGGTCGGCCGCTCGGGCTGCTCGTGGGGGCGGCTCCCATCGAGCTCCTCCAGGAAGAAGGACGGAGATGCCGCGTCGGCCAGCACCACCGTCTGCACCTTGCTCCTGGTCAAGGCCACATGGAACACCCGCCGCTCGCCTTCGACGTCATCGGCCAGCCGGTGCGGGAAGGCGTCGGACGAGACGCCGAAGACGATCACCCGATCCCACTCCCGGCCCTTGATGCGATGCACGGTGGACAAGAGCAGGGCCGGACCCTCGGGGGTCGGTCGCTCGAGCACGTCGCGCAGCCACGTCCCAAAGGTGGCCACGTCGGGATGGAAGGCGGCGACCGACTCGAGGGCCATGAGATCGTCGTTGTGGGTCGAGCGGTCGGGCTCGTCCCGGGAGGCGTCGAGCACGTCCATGGTCTCGCCCAGACCGAGCTCCACCCGGATGGTACGTAGGGCCAGGGCCGTGGGTTTGGTGCAGGCCAGAGCGACCAGCTCGATGTCATCGGCGTAGGCCGACAGCTTGGGGACGTCGCGACCCGAGAGGCTTCCGGCCAGTCGCCTGACATCCTCGACCGAGGTGTGGGTCCGCTTGGTCAGCATCGAGACCACGTTGGGTGCGATGCCTCGTGAGGGGCGGCGGATGGTGTCCTCGACGTCCCGGCGGCTGATGCGCTCGGGATGGATCCCGATGCGCAGGTACGCAAAGGCAGTCCGCACGCCGGTTCGCCCGAGCACCCGCGAGGTCAGCGTGGACTCGCACGGGACACCGGCCTCGCTCAGTGCCACCTGGATAGGGAGGAGGGCAGAATTCACCCTGGTCAGCACGGCCATGTCGGTCAGCTCGGCGCCGCCGTCCCGCCACTCCGAGATCACACCGGTTGCCACCGACGCCAGTTGCTCACCGGCGGCCGTCCGGACGATCAGCCCATCGGGGTCAGAGGCTCGACCCGGCGCCGCCCGGATCGTCTTGACCACCCGTTCCCGGTTGTAGCCGAGCAGGTGGGCGGCCGCCCCCACCACCACCGGGGGGCACCGGTAGTTCACCTCCAGGGCGTGGTGGGCGCCACCGGGGAAGTAGCGGTCGTAGTGGATCAGGTACTCGGGAGTCGCACCCGAGTAGCCGTAGAGCACCTGGTCGTCGTCCCCCACGCCGAAGCAGTCGAACCCCGGTGCGTTCAGCAGCCGGATGAGCAGGAGGTGGGCGGGGTTCAGGTCCTGGAACTCGTCCACCAAGAGGTACCGACTGCGTTCGTTGGCCCGGTCCCGGACGATGGTGTCGGTCAGCAGGATCTCGATGGCGCGATAGATCTGCTCGTCGAAGTCGACGGCGGCGGCCGCAGCCAGCGCGTCCCGATAGCGGTCGAACCCCCCGGCCACCCCGGCGGCGTCCGGGTAGGTGTCCTCGGCCTCCTCCGGGTCGATCAGCCCGAGCCGGATGGTGGAGAGCGCCTCGAGGTACGGCACCACGGTGTCGGTGTTGGCCCGGTGCCTGATCTCGAACACCGACCCGACCAGGTCCCTCGCCCCGGCTTCGTCCAGGACCCGGAGGCGTTCCCCGCCAGAGGCCTGGTTGCAGATGGACAGCCCGATGCTGTTCAGGGTCCGGATGGACGGGCCACCCGGCGTCATGATGTCGGCGCACCGGTCCCGGAGCTCGTCGGCCGCCTTGGTGTTGTAGGCCAGGACGGTGATCGCCGCGGGGTCGATACCCCGGTCGGCAACCAGGTGCCGGAGCCGTTCGGTCAGCACTCGGGTCTTTCCCGATCCGGCCGGGGCGATGATCCTGGCCGGCCCCGAGCGGTGGACCACCGCGGCGAGCTGGTCCGGGGCCAGCGCGGCACCCGGTGCCGGCCCCGACGCCCCACCGTCGGCTTCCGCCCCGGTGGCCCCGGCGCCCAGGGCGTTCGGGACAGCGTGGCGGGCGAATCGGAGCGCACCGGCCTCGGCGTTCCACCGGTGCACGACGGCGAACCCGGATGCCAACCGGGGAGGATGAGAGGGACCACCGTCGATGAAGACCGGGGTGCCGTCGGCCAGCGCGATGTCGGCGTCGTCGCCCGGCCGCACTCCCTGGTCGGCGAAGCGCCGAGCGGCCTTGCGCCCGTGCCACCAGATGACCGCGCTGCTGCGGGCGTCGTAGGCATTGGCCCACACCAGGAACTGCAGGCGTTCGAGCTCGAGCTCGTAGGCGGGGGTCAGGGCGTACGGTGGGTCGTCGCAGCGCTGTCGGAACCGGAGCTGGTCGGTACCGACCCCCAGCTCGACCACCATCGGGCGGCGGTCGGCCCAAGCGGCATGGAGCGTGTCGACCGCTTGGCGAGGGCTCGCCAGCGTCGCCGCGTCGACGACGAGACGCGGTGCGCCCTCCCAGGGTGTGGGGACGGGCCCCCCGGGCAGCACCACGACGCTGCGGCCGAGCTCAACCGGGCCGGGCGGGATCGAGGGCACCTGAAGAATCTACCCAGAGGGTGCTCCGGGCTCTGGGTCCGGCTGGAAACCGGGTCCGGGTTGCTTCAACATGGCCAGGTACGCGTCAGAACGCCCTGACTGCGCCCCATCCACATGTTCGAACCTGACTCTGACTGTTGGCGGTCATCAAGTACCATGCGCAAGCTGGTCGGCCCACGCCGGTCGCGTCCGGGCCCCGGTTCCCACGTAGGAGATAGACAATGAAGCCACCGCGACGGCTGTGGCGGACACTGCCGCTCGCCGCAGCCATCGGGTTCGCCCTCCTGCTGGTGGGAGCGTGGCAGCCCGGAAGGGCCGACGCGGCCACCACCGGTGCGCAGTACTACCTGGACGTCGGTGGCTCGGCCTCGGTGGGCTTCCAGCCCACCACTGCGAGACCCGACGGCCAGTCGACCCAAGCCGGCTATGCCGACGACCTGGTCAACGAGGTGCGATCCATATGGCCCGGCCTCCAGCTGGCCCGGATCGGGTGTCCCGGCGCCACCACGGTCACCATGCTCGAGGGCGGCGGCCACTGCCCGTACACGGACGAGACCCAGCTGGCCACTGCGATCGAGTTCCTCCACACCCACAACACCGTGCTGATGACGGTGGATCTCGGGTTCAACAACATGCGGACCTGCATCGCCCGCGGCGAGGTGAACGAGTTGTGCGTGGACCAGTCCATCGACCTCGTCGGCCAGCAGTTGCCCCGGATCCTCGCTCAGCTGCGGGCGGCGGGTGGCCCGGGACTGCGCATCGTGGGCATCGGTCATTACGACCCCTACCTCGGCGACTACCTCCACGGCTCGGCCGGGAGGCTGCTCGCCTCGGCCAGTATCGGCGCCATCTCCCAGCTCGACCAGTCGTTGCAGTCGATCTACGCCAGCTTCGGTATCCCGATGGCCGACGTGGCCGGGTCGTTCGATACGACGAGCGTCGAGCCGACCATGGTGACCGGGGCGGGCGTGGTCCCGCGCAATGTGGCCCGGATCTGCGCACTTACCTGGATGTGCGCCGCACCGCCCTACGGGCCGAACCAGCACCCCAACGCCGACGGGTACCGCGTCATCAGCCAGGCCATCGAGTCAGCCCTCAGCGGGGGCTAGCCGGGCTCAGGCCGGTTCGAGCGGGCTGTCCCCTGGTTCGGCCACCGTTGTCCGCTGGCCGGAGGCGGGTGCGGCCACGGTCCTTCGGCGCGGGACCAACGACGCCCACGAAGCCCGGGAACGACCGGTCAGCGCCTTGGACCACGGGGTGCGGGCCAGGAGGGCGGTGAGGGCGATGCACGCGACGAACACGACGGCCACAGTGACGACGGCGACGAGCGGCCACGGCAACACGCTGTCGAGGTTCCGCCATCCCAGCCAGCCGAGCACGGTGATGAAGATCATCTGGGCCAGGTAGATGCCGTAGGCGTTGTCCGATCCCGACTGGACCATGGCCCGGAGGGGTCGGGAGCGCCGTCGGTCGACGAGGGCCACGCCGATCAGGTAGATGCAGGCGATGGCTCCGATGTTGAAGGGGATGACGATCGGTTGGAACGGGTCCGAGCTCGATCCGAGCCACCCGACCACGTTGTCGGCGCCCAGGTAGTACCAGGCTTCGGCGATCGCCGCGCTCACCACGGTCGTGACTACCAGCAGGCGGACGTGGCTCGTCAACCAGGCGTGCACGGCATCGAGATGGAAGGCGACCACCATGCCGGCGATCAGATAGAACTGGTACGAGGTGATCTCGCGGCTGGCCCAGAACCCGCGCATGTCCGGCGGCAGCAGGTTCCAGTGCATCAGGCTCACGGTGAGAAGCTGGATCGCACCGCTCACGGCCAGCAGGGCGCGATGATGTCCCGCGGTGCGCCGGACGAGCAGCAACAGCAGCGGGAACACCACGTAGAACTGGGCCACGACGATCAGGTAGTAGAGCTGGTAGTAGCCGGTGGCCATCAGGTAACCCAGGTGTCCTAGTGCGGTGGGCAGGCTCTGGTAAGTGGTGGGGAGCAAGAAGAGGAAGTAGATGAGCGTCCAGCACAGGTAGGGCACGCCTACCGACCAGAACCGGCGCCGGAAGAAGGGGCCCAGGTCCATGCGCTTGGTCTGGCCGTAGCTGAAGGTGAGCATGCAGGCCGAGACGAACAAGAAGGCCTCGCGGGTCACGTGCAACAGCATCAGCGACGCGCCGGCGGCGACGGTGGCGGCCACCGGTGCAAAGGCCAGGAGGGTGTGCGTCCCGATCACCCCGGCCTGTTTCACCGGCCTCATGGCGTCGATGTGATCGAGGCGCTTCCGGGTGCCTCCGGCAGCATCGGGTTCGGGACTGAGGGGAGCATCGCGGCCGGACGGCGTCGAGCGCGCAGCGCGGTCGGGTGCGGGTGCGGCGTCGACCTCGATGAGGGCGTCGACGGTGGCGGTCATCGGCAGTCGAGGCTGAACAGGGTCGGGGGCCGCTGCTGGCGGAGGGCCCGCCGCTGCACCTTCCCGTTGGCTCCGGCCGGCAATCGCTCGACCACGTGCACGGCCACCGGCTGCTGGGCGCGCACCAACGTGGCATCGAGGTGCTTGCGCACCCGGTTTGCGATGTAGGCGACGGTGTCGGCGTGCGCGGCATGGGCGCCGTTCTGCAGCACCAGGAAGGCCACCGGCACCTGGCCGAGCACTGCGTCCTCGTCGCCCACCACCGCGGCGGCGGCGACGTCGGGGTCGACCAGGATCTCCTCTTCGATGTCTCTCGGGTAGACCTTCTCGCCGCCCCGGTTGATCACGTCGTCGGTGCGTCCGACCAGGTAGAGAAAGCCGTCCTCGTCGAAGTAGCCCAGATCCCCGGTTCTCAGCCAGCCGTCGTCGGTGAACCGGTCACGGTGGCCGTTGCCGCCGTAGGCGGTGATGACGGACGGCCCTCGGATCTCGACGTGGCCCGGGCGTGCGCAATCGGTCGGGGCTCCCTCGATCGCTTCCCCCGCCGGTGCGTCTGGACCCTGGTCGGAGGTAATGCGCAGCTCGACGCCAACCGGCAGTCCCACCGAACCGGGCTTTCGTGTTCCGGTCAGCGGGTTGGCCGCGATCTGGCTGGCCGCCTCGGTCATGCCATAGGTCTCGAGCACCGGTATGCCCGTGTTGGCCTCGAACCGGGACAGGGTGGCCGCCGGCAGGGGGGCCGATGCCGAGCGGACGAACCGGATCCCGGGTGGAATGGCCTCGTCGGAATCGGGATCAGCGAGATGGGAGACGATGGCGGGGACGGCGTTGACCCACGTCACGCCGTGGCGGGCCATCAAGGCCCAGAACCCGGTCCGATGGAACCGGTCGTCGAGCACGAGGTTGGACCCGGCCACCAGGCTGGCCAGCAACCCGACCACCTCGGCATTGATGTGGAACAGGGGGAGTGGGTTGAACCCGGTGTCCCTGGGCGAGAGACGGTGATGGGTGGCGACGGCACGGGCGGCGTGGAGCAGGCGGCCCTGATAGACGGGGACCACCTTGGGCGCTCCCGTGGTTCCCGACGAGGCCAAGACGGCGCCTCCCATCCCAGCGGGGCTCAGCGTCCCTTCCTCGAGCGCACGCTCGATGGGGACCGGGGCACACGGGCGAGGGTCTCCGCCGGCGTCGGTCCAGTCGAGGTCGGGCGGGACCCGGGGCCCGCCATCGGACACCATGAGGGAGATCTCGAGGCGGGATACGGCCGTGGCGATTGCTTCGGGTGAACTACTCGGGTCGAGGGGGGCCACCCAGCGACCGGAGGCCATGACGGCCAAGAAGAGCACTGCGAACTCGAGGGGGTCGGCGACGGCGATGCCCACGGTGGCGTCGGCAGCCACCGCTCGATCGTCGAGCTCGGCGATCCGGGACGCCACCCGGTGCTCGAGGTCGCGGAACGAGACCTGCCTCGAACCCCTGGCCTCGGTCAGATAGACGGCCTCGCCATAGAGCAGCGACCGGGACCGGACCAGCTCGGCGATGGCGTTCCCGGGTGCGACGGCGGTCGGCCGCCAGAGCAGTTGGGTGTCGGCGGACATATCAGTGCATCATCCGGGGATCGGCGTAGTGCTTGAACTCGATGAGGTTGTCCGACGGGTCGCACAGCACGAGGGTCCGGTGCACCTCGGGCTTCCCGTCGAACCGGGTGGACAGATCCCGGAACACCGGGATCTCACGTTGGGCGCAGAGGCACAGGACGCTGTCGAAGTCCTCGCCCCGCCGGAAGGTCACCCCGAAGTGCCGCGGGTACAGGTCCAGCTCGCCGCCTACGACCGCCGGCCGCTCGGTCAGATGGCACACCACCTGGTCACCGAAGAAATCGAGGGTGATGCGGTCCTGGTAGCGCCGGGCCAGCTTGCAACCGAGCAGATCGACATAGAAGTGCTCCGACTCGGCCAGGTCGTAGGCCGGGATGGCCAGGTGGAAGGCGTCCCCGCCGTCCCTCACGCCGCCCCGCCGTCGAAACAGGTCAACGTGTCGGCCCGCAGCCCGAGCCGGATGGTCTCGAGGCCCAAGATGGCGGTGGCGGCGACGTTGCCCAGGTTGACGTCGGGACCCACCCGTTTCACGAAGTAGTTCTGCAGCTCGACCGAAGGCGCTTCGAACAGGAGGTCCTGGATGCGGAGCCCGCTGGCCAACAGGTCCTCGATGAGGCCG
This sequence comes from Acidimicrobiales bacterium, assembly GCA_036521415.1. Taxonomy (GTDB): domain Bacteria; phylum Actinomycetota; class Acidimicrobiia; order Acidimicrobiales; family RAAP-2; genus DASXMT01. The sequence continues at coordinate 6,192 of DATDHU010000086.1, read as the reverse complement.
AACCGGAGCTGGCCATCGGGGCGGCAGATGCCCGACTTGCCGCTCTCGCGGGCTTCCAGGGTGACCAGGCAGGCCCCGGCGTCGAGGTCCTCGTGGGTGCACTCGATCCACATGCTGGGTGGAAGGTTCTCGGAACGCCCGGCGTCTTTGAACCCGACCTCGGAGATCACCCGGAAGTCATCGGAGAGCTTCCTGATGTACCCGGCCTTCTCCGAGTTGCTCAGGTCGATCGTCCCGTTGGACACCTCCACGAACTGGCACGAGTGGTCGTGACATAGGTCCCGAAAGGCATCGAGACGATCCTGGAGCACGTACTTCTCGAAGAGCGTCCCCCCGAAGTAGTAGTCCACCCCGGCGCCCTGGAGAATCTCAATCTTCTCGCGGAGGTCGTTGGTCACGACGGCGGTTCCCCAGCCGAACTTCACGAAGTCGAGGTACTCGGCTCCGCTGTCGACGACGTCTTCGAAGTACCGGGTGGGCAGGCCCCCGTCGACCATCATGGTGATGCCGGCTGACCTGGGCTTGACCTCGCGCTGGGGCAGCAGGAGTGCTGTTGGGTTCATCTGGTCGCTCCGTTCTCAGATTGCTCGAGCTGGTAGAGGGCCGTCTACGGCGTTCCGGCTGGGCACCCGCACACGCCACAGGCTGCCGTTGGGGACCGTGTCCCAGGCCAAGCCGTCCACGGGGCGTTCGGCGCAATAGGCCCGAAGCATGCGGATGGTGCCCCCGTGGGTGACGACGAGTGCGTCGGCGCCGATCGGCTGATGGCGGAACCAGTCGACGAAGCCGCCGGCCCGTCGGTAGAGCTTCTCGAGCGATTCCCCACCGGCCGGCCGGGCGTGGATGTCCACCACCTGGTCGCCGGAGATGCCGGTGTCCTCCGGTCGCAGCCGGCCCACCGGTGAGCCCTCGAGCTCGCCGAGGCATCGCTCCCGGAGGGCAGTGTGTGTCTGGGCCGGGAGCCGCAGGAACTTGGCCAGGAAGTCGGCCGTCTCCCGGGCACGGCCGAGATCACTGGTGTAGATGGCTTCGAACCTGCGGCCGCCGAGCTGGTGGGCCAACAGCAGGGCCTGTCGCCGGCCTTGTCTGGTCAGTGCGGCGCCGTCAGCATGCCCCTGGACCAGCCCGAGCACGTTCCAGGTGCTTTCCCCGTGCCTGACCATCCAGATCGTCTTGTCGCCCGGTCTTCTGTCCACGGGTCAAACTATGCCGACCGCCTCTGTGGGCGACCTGAGAGCTCACCGAGAACGACCTGAATTCTTGTGAAGATTCAGGTAAGAGTGGCGGTGCAGCAGACCTCGGCATGCGGTGGTGGCATGCAGTGGGTCAGCCGGCAGGGTCGCACCCAGAATGCTCAGCGGGGGTTGCGGCTCCTGCTCCGCAACCGCCCGCGGGTGTGACCGTCGAGGATCACCTTCCGCAGCCTGACGTTGGCCGGGGTGACCTCGACGCACTCGTCGTCGGCGATAAACTCCAGCGCCTGTTCCAGCGAGAGCAACAGCGGGGGAGTGAGCCGGATCGCCTCGTCGGCCGAGGCCGAGCGCACGTTGGTCTGCTTCTTCTCTTTGGTCGGGTTGACGTCCATCTCCTCGTCCCGGGCGTTCTCACCGATCACCATGCCCTCGTAGACCTCGGTGGACGGCCCGACCAGCAGCGCGCCCCGTTCCTGCAGGCTCATCAGCGTGTACCCGGTGGTGATGCCTCGCCGGTCGGCGACCATCGAGCCGTTGCGCTTGGTCTTGAGCTCGCCGTGCCAGGGCTCCCAGCCGTCGAAGACGTGGTGCAACATGCCGGTTCCCCGTGTCTCGGTCATGAACTCGGTACGGAACCCGACCAACCCCCGAGCCGGTACCCGGTAGTCCATGCGGACCCACCCGGTCCCGTGGTTGACCATCTCGATGAGCGTCCCCTTCCGCAGCGCCATCAGCTGGGTGACCACACCCAGGTAGTCGTCGGGCACGTCCACGGCCACCTGCTCCATGGGCTCGTGGATCTTCCCATCGATCTCGCGGATGACGACTTGGGGCTTTCCCACCGTGAGCTCGAAGCCCTCGCGTCGCATGGTCTCCACCAGCACGGCCAGCTGGAGCTCGCCCCGGCCCTGGACCTCCCAGGTATCGGGGCGCTCGGTGGGGAGTACCCGCAGGGAGACGTTGCCGACCAACTCGGACTCGAGCCGGCTGAAGATCTGGCGGGCGGTGAGCTTGGACCCGTCCGACCCGGCCAAGGGGGAGGTGTTGATCCCGATGGTCATGGACAGGCTCGGCTCGTCGACGGTGATGACCGGCAGGGGCCGGGGGTCGTCGGGGTCGGCCAGCGTCTCGCCGATGGTGACCTCGGCCATGCCCGCCACCGCGGCGATCTCCCCCGGGCCGGCTTCCGCCGCGTCCACCCGGTCCAGTGCGTCGGTCACGAAGAGCTCGGTGATCTTGGTCCGCTCGATGGTGCCGTCCAGCTTGCACCAGCCCACCAGCGCGCCCTTGCGCAGCGTGCCGTTGTGGACCCGGCAGATGGCCAGCCGGCCCAGGTAGGGGGAGGCGTCCAGGTTGGACACGATGGCCTGGAGCGGGGCGTCGGGGTCGAACCGGGGTGCGGGGATGCGGTCGAGAATTGCCTGGAACAGGGGCTCGAGGTCGGTGCCCACCACCCCCTGCTCGGTCGCCGCCCACCCGGCTCTTGCGTTGGAGAAGAGGATGGGAAAGTCGATCTGGTGCTCGTCGGCATCCAGGTCCAAGAAGAGCTCCTCGACCTCGCTAACCACCTCGTCGATGCGGGCGTCGGGCCGGTCGACCTTGTTGACCACCAGGACGACCGGCAGCCGGGCCTGGAGGGCCTTGCGCAACACGAACCGGGTCTGGGGCAACGGGCCCTCGGAGGCGTCGACGAGCAGGAGCACACCGTCCACCATGGTGAGACCCCGCTCTACCTCGCCGCCGAAGTCGGCATGGCCGGGCGTGTCGATGATGTTGATCTTCACGCCGTTGTGCACGACGGCCGTGTTCTTGGCCAGGATCGTGATGCCCTTTTCCCGCTCGAGGTCGCCGGAGTCCATGACCCGTTCGTTGACCGACTCGTTGGCGCGGAAGGCGCCGGATTGCCAGAGCATGGCGTCGACCAGGGTCGTCTTCCCATGGTCGACGTGAGCCACGATGGCTACGTTGCGAATGTCGTCACGGGACTGCATGAGGGCGTTGCCGGGCCTTTCGGTGGTACGGAGCGGGTTGCGGTAGCCCGGGAGTGTCGCCCTGTCACTGCTTCCGGACGGGCGATCCGCGGGCCCAGCGTACCGCCTACTCCGCCTGTCACCGAGCAGGGCACGGGCCGGTGCTCGATCGGTACCGGTTCAGTACGACTTGGGCAGTCCCAATGAGTGCTGGGCCACGAAGTTCAGGATCATCTCCCGGCTGACCGGGGCGATCCGCAGCAGGCGAACCATGCCCCACAGGTCGGCCAGGCCGTACTCGGAGGACATGCCGTTTCCGCCGTGGGTCTGGATGGCCTGGTCGAGAGCGGCTGCCGTTGCCTCAGCCGCCGCGTACTTGGCCATGTTGGCCGCCTCGCCTGCCTCGGGGGTGTCGCCGGCATGGTCGCAGAGCCACCCGGCCTTGTCGGTCATCAGCCGGGCCAGCTCCACCTCGATCTTGGCTTTGGCCAGCGGGTGGGCGATGCCCTGGTGGCGCCCGATCGGCGTCCCCCATACCTCGCGCTCCCGTGCATAGGCCGCAGCCTTGTCGAGGACGTACCGGCTGATCCCGTTGGCCATCGAGGCCGAGAGGATCCGTTCCGGGTTGAGGCCGAAGAACACCTGTCGGAGTCCTTCGCCTTCCGAGCCGATCAACCGGTCGGCGTCGACCTGGACGTTGTCGAAGAACAAGGTGTACTGCTTCTCCGGAGCGGTGATCTCGACGGGCAGGACCGTCTTGTCCAGTCCGGGCGTGTCGGTGTCCACCACGAACAGGGACAGACGTCCCCGTCCGGTCTCCTTGTCGATGCCCGACCGGGTCACCACCAAGATGGCGTCGGCCTCGTCCACGCCCGAGATGTAGTACTTCGAACCGTTGAGGCGGTAGATGTCGCCGTCCTTGGTCGCGGTGAGCGACAGGTTGTGGGAGTTGGAGCCGGCGTCAGGCTCGGTGATGGCAAAGGCCATCTTGATCTCGCCGGTGGCGAAGCCGGGGAGCCACCGCTGCTTCTGCTCGTCGGTGCCGAACTTGGCGATGATGGTGGCGCAGATGGCCGGCGACACGACCATGATCAACAGCGGGCAACCGGCCGCGGCCAGTTCCTCGCTCACCAGGGCCAGTTCCGTGATGCCCATGCCGCCACCGCCGTACTCCTCGGGAACGTTGACCCCGAGGAACCCCGCCTCCCCGATAGCGTGCCAGAGCTCCTCGGTCCGCTCGTCGGCGCGGGCCTTGGCCACGTAGTACTCGTGCCCGAACTTGGAGGCGATGGCGCCGACCGCCTTGCGTAGCATCACGTGTTCGTCGGATTGGGTGAAGTCCATGGCGCGGCTCCTTGTGCTTGTCCGGTTGCCTGGTCATCCGGTTGCCTGGTCGATGGCCCGACCAGTTGCCTGCTCGATAGCCCGACCAGTTGCCTGCTCGATGGCCCGACCAGTTGCCTGCTCGATGGCCGAGCAGCTGCTTCGTGGGTCGTCCGGTCAGTGGCGATCGGGCAAGAAGTGGACGGGGATGTCGACCAGCCTGCTCCGAACGTACTCGCCCAGGCTCTTGGCCTGTGGATCTGGACGGGTGGAAGAGGCCACCCCCTCGCCTAGGAGCCCGACTACCACGAAGTTCAGGGCCAGCACCCTCGGGAGCTCATACCGGCGGATCTCGAGCCCGCCGGCCTCGGGGAGCAGTTCGCCCATGCGCTCGATGGTGAGGAAGTCGCGCATCCAGACGTAGTGCGAGGCTCGGCCGGCCCACAGCCCGACGTTGGCGTTGCCCCCCTTGTCGCCCGAGCGGGCGCCGATGATGGTGCCGAGGGGCATGCGGGCCACCGGCTCGGCCGGGAACTGGGCGGCCTGGCGGAGCTCGGGGAGGGGTCCGGCCGGGACCTCCGAGCGGAACGCCCGGTGGGGAACGACCACCCGACTGCCGTCGGCCTGGACCACGACCGGCTCTACCAACTCGGCCGGGATCAGCGCGGGCCAGAACACGCCGTAAGCGGTGGCGTCGGTGGGCGGCGAGGTGAGGTGGAAGCCGGGGTAGCCGGCCAGGGCCAGCTCGGTGGCCGCGTCGGCGAACCGGCGGCCCGCCTTGGACTGGTCGGTGTCCTTGACCGTGATCCGGAGCTCGGCAGAGGCCTCGGCGTTGGTCGGTGCGTCGGGCTTGTCCGAGCGGATCAACAAGGTGTCGTACGCGCTGAACTGCTCGGTGCCGCCCAGCTTCTCCTCCATTGTCTTCAGGGTGAGCGCGGCCTTGGCCTCGATATCCAGCCCGGTAAGGACAAAGGTCATGGTGTTGCGCCAACCCCCCAACAGGTTGATCGACACCTTCACGTCCTTCGGTGCCGGCAGGCCCCGGGTGCCCGACACCCGCACCCGGTCAGGGCCATCCTGTGCGAGCTCGATGGTGTCGAAGCGGGCCACCACGTCGGTGTTGGAGTACTCCGGGCCGGCGATCTCGTAGAGCAGCTGGGCCGTGACCGTGCCCACCGACACCTCGCCGCCGGTGCCGGGGTGCTTGGTGATAGTCGACGAGCCGTCGTCCCCCACCTCGGCGATGGGAAAGCCAGGATGCTCGAGGCCGGGGACCCCTGTGAAGAAGGCGTAGTTCCCACCGGTCACCTGGGGACCACACTCGATGAGGTGGCCGGCGGCCACCGCCCCGGCCAGGCGGTCCCAGTCGGTCTCGCCCCAGCCGTGGTGCCAGGCGGCCGGCCCCACCACCAGCGACGCGTCGGTGACCCGAGGACAGATGACCACGTCCGCCCCGCTTCGCAGCGACTCGACGATGGGCCACGCCCCCAAGTAGGCGTTGGCCGTGACCACCTCGCCGTTCGCCTCGGCCAAGGGGAGGCCGGTATCGAGGTGGGCCAGGTCATGGCCCTGGGCCTGCAGGTCGGCGATGCGGCCGACCAGGTCGTCGCCTTCGACGTGGGCGACGGCGATGCCGAGCCCGAGCTTCTCGGCCAGGGCTCGGACCTGATCGGCCAGTCCGGCCGGGTTGAGACCCCCGGCATTGG
>DATDHU010000085.1:0-8160 GCA_036521415.1 Acidimicrobiales bacterium | reverse complement strand
CGGCCTTCACGATGCTGGCCGTGTATTGCGTGTTCGACCCGTTGGTAAGCAGGGAGGTCCCGCCCGTGAGCTTGTCGAAGAGGGCCACCTGGACCACTCCATGCCGGGAGTGGAGGTAGGCGAGGACTCCGTGGAGAGGGTTCTTAGTGCCAGTGTTCGTACTGGGGGCGCTGGTCGAGCTGGGGGCGCCGATAGAGCTGGTCGGACTGGGGGCGCTGGTCGAGCTGGGGGCGCCGGTAGAGCTGGTCGGACTGGGGGCGCTGGTCGAGCTGGAGGTGCTTGGGCCGCTGGTCGGACTGGGGGCGCTGGTCGAGCTGGCGGTGTCAGCCGTTTCGACCGCCGAAGCAGATCGGGTGGGGACTGACAACGAGGCTCGGCTGAGGGCGTCCGACGCAGCTGTCGTACCCGGGGGTCCCATCGCATCGATACGCCCGCTCCCGGTCAAGGCCAGACCGCCGACTACCGCCCCGGCGACAAGGAGGAGGACGACCGTGATCGAGAACCGGACGGCACGCGAGGAGCTCGATGTCCGCACCGCTCCCCCTCCCCGTCCTCACGGCGACAGCCTTGCCGCGTACCGAACAAGGTAGCAGCAATGTGCAGCGCTCCCCCGGTCGGCGCGCGTCCGTCCCCGGTCGAACTCAGCCTTCAGGTCGTCCACTCGATGGGTAGGCCAAAGGTGGCCGAAGGGTCGGTTGCCGCCAACCCGCTCTCTCGCCGGACCGTCGGGACTCCCGCCGCCTCCAACCCGGTCAGGGCAGCGTCGAGGTCGGCCACTCGCAGCGCGTAGGAGTACAGCCCGGAGGATCCGTCGTTACTGGCATAGGGGCTCTCGGGCGAGAGCGCCGTGACCAGGCGGAGTGTCATATCCCCGATGCCGAGGTCGATGGTCAGCTCACGGTCCTCGGGGCCGCGGGCGTTCCCGCTCACCGGGGTGGCGCCGGCCAGATCGGTCAGGAATGTCGCCGTCGACTCGGCGTCGGTGACGGCCGCGGTGACCCAGGCCAGGCCGGTCACATCGACGACCCCGCCTCCCTCATCCTGGTGGCGCTTGTTGCCACCGAAGGTGTCGTCCGTCCATTCCATGAGCACACCGTGAGTGTCCCGCGGATGCATGAAGAAATGCCGCCCGGGGATGTTCACGGCACCGATGCGGATGCCTCTTTCGATGAGCAGGTTCTGGACGGCCCACATGTCGTCGATCTCCCAGGCCAGTGAGTGCACTCCGGGGCCGTAACGCTCGAGGAACGTTGCCACCGGGCCCCCCGGAGCCCCCTTCGACAGGAGGATGACCGGGTAGCCACCGAGACGAAACATGCGAACGTCAGTGCCCGCCAGATCGGCCTCGCCGCCGGACCGGATGTCGTCGGGGTGCTCTTCGCTGTTCAGGGCGCCGGCGCCCAGGACATCGTTGAACCATTCGTGGGCGGATGCGGCATCATCGACAGCGAGTGCCACGCGATGGAGATGACCGGGAACGACAAGTGACATGACGCCGATGCTACCCGGCGTTCCCTGAGGACTCCCGGTGAGGCTGACCGTTCGGGCTAGCGCCCCTGTCGTCCGTGAACACGGCGCCGTTGTATGTCCTTGCCGGTGACGGCAAGGTAGGCGACCAGACAGACGATGAGCGCCGTCAGCACCAAGCTCACCCGTCCACTCCCCCAACCGAGGCCGCTGGCACTGGTGGGCTTGCCCATCCAGTCGGCGATCGAAGCCCCGAGTGGCCGGGTCACGACGTAGGCAAACCAAAAGGCGAAGACAGGGTTCCAGTTGAAGCGCCGGTAGCCGATCGCAGGGATGGTGATCACCGCGGCGAAGAGCACGATCGAGTACCCATAGCCCAGATGGAACGTAACAGCGACCAGGTCGCCGGCCGCCGTGCCGAGGGCGAAGGTGGCAACGACAGCCGCCCAGTAGAACATCTCTCGACGGGCGGTGTCGATCGAGTGGATGGACAGCGTCTTCTCCGTCCTCTGCCAGACGAAGAAGACGACGAACAGGATGACGGCGAACAACGGAGCCGACGCCAGGTAGGGGACGCCGAGCCCGACGTGGAGCACGTCTGCCGCCATCGTCCCGAAGACACCGACCATGACGACGGCGAACCAGTAAGTCCACGCCATGTAGCGCCGCATCGAGAACTGCAGCACCAACGCGACCACGAAGCCGACGAACCCCAAGAGGACGGCGGGGACCGGGTCCAAGGCGTGGACGAGGTAGTCGGACGTCGCCTCGCCCATTGCAGTCGACAGGCCCTTGATGATCCAGAAATAGGCGGTGATCTCCGGGACCCTGAGGGCGCCCCGGGCCGTCAGCCACGAGGGGCGCGTGCTCTCAGCCATCCGGGAAGCTTGCCGCGGGAGAAGCGGGGGACCAAGTCGGATTCCTGAGAAATCCTCAGGTGTTTCCCGAGCCGGCCGTAGGGGTCCCCGCAGGGAGAGCGGTGGGCCGAAGCCGTCACCGGACGACGAAATCGTCGAGGTCAGGCTCCTTCGTCCAGCTCCAGTAGTCGACCAGCCGCCACGGGCTCAGCACGTGGATCTCCCCGTAGGCGTTCTTGAAGAACGAATGCTTCACCGACGGCTGCGACCAGACCAGCTTCTTGATCTCCCGCTGGGATCGCTCGTGCCAGTCGGCGTACTTCTCCTGGCGAGGCTCCATCGAGCGGCGACCGCTGTCGATGAGCTCTTCCAAGCACTTCGTGATGTAGCGCATCTGACACTCCGAGTGGAAGATGAGGCTGCCCCCGTGGGCCAGGTTCGTCCCCGGCCCGTACATGCAGAACAGATTGGGGAAGCCGGGCACGGTGATGCCCAGAAAAGCCGCCGGCCGCTCGCCCCACAGAGAACGGAGGTCGGCCCCGTCACGCCCGGTGATGTCCATGGGCCACAGGACCCGGTTGGCATGGAAGCCGGTGGCGTAGACGATGACGTCGGCCTTGTGGCGTTGACCGTCAACGGTCACGACGGCATTGGGCTCGATGTGGTCGATCCCCGTCCGGACCAGGTCCACGTCGTCGCGAGTCAGCGTGCGCAGCCAGCTGCCGTTGTCCTGGAGGGTCCGCTTCCCGGTGGCCGGGTAGTCGGGGACGACCTTGGCGATGAGGTCGGGGTCGTCACCGACCTGGCTGGTGATCCAGTCCGTGAACATCTGGCGGGTGAACTCGTTCGACTCGCTGACCGCACGCTGCTGGTCGGGATAGTCGGGGTCGACGCGGGCCGCCGCCAGCCCCTTGTCGCATCCGGGCCAAAAGAGCAGGAAGCGGTACCAACGTCCGTAAAAGGGCAGGTGACGGAGGGCCCAGCGCACGCCGGGCCCGACCCGCTCGTGGTAGTTCGGGTTGGGGAACATCCACTGCGCCGTCCGCTGGAAGACAGTCAGGTGCCCCACCCGGTCGGCGATGGTCGGGGCGATCTGGAAGCCGCTCGCCCCTGCGCCGATCATGGCGACACGCTTCTCGGTGAGGTCGACCGAGTGGTCCCAACGGGCCGAGTGGAATGCCGGCCCGGCGAAGGTCTCCTGACCAGGGATATCCGGGATGTGCGGACGGTTCAGCTGGCCGACAGCGGAAATGACGGCTCGGGCGACCAACGTCGATTCGGTCCCGTCCTTCGCCCTCACCCGCACCGACCAGGTGCCGCCGAGGTCGTCCCATTCGGCGCCCAGCACTTCGTGCTCCCAGCGCACATGTGGCTCGATGCCGTGCTTTCGCATCACCGACTCGAAGTACGACTGGAGCTCCGGTTGCTGGGCGAAGAACTCCGTCCACGCGTGGCTCGGCTCGAAGCTGTAGCAATAGAAATGGTTTCCCACGTCGACTCGAGCACCGGGGTACGAATTCTCCCACCACGTGCCGCCGACCCCCGCGTTCTTCTCGACGATGGTGAAGGGGATCCCGGCCTCCTGCAGCCGGATGCCGGCCAGCAGGCCGGACTGTCCACAGCCGATGATGACGACGGGGAAGGCCTCACGGGCGGCGACATCGCTGGGGGCGCCGACCCGTCGGGCGTCTGTCCCGTCGAGCTCCATCTCCTCCATGAGCATGGGGACGTACTCGTCGGGCACGTCCTCGCACACCAGCCAGGACATCATCTCATGCAAGAGCTCGGCCGAGACCGGCTCGGGCTCGGGGCAGCCGCGATCCCGGTAGTCGCGGATGACGCCTAGGGCGATGGCGCGGACTTCCGCCTTGTCTTCTTCGGACATGTAGCCCTGGACTTCGTTGAGGAAGAGCCCGGCCGGCTCGAGCCGGCCGCGGATCAGCTCGGGGTCCCCGGTCATGTGGACCAGCGAGAGCATCAGAGTCGGAATGCTGACGTCCAGCAGCGCCGCGGCGATGTCGTCGTCGGTCGTGTCGAACGGCTCGCCTGCGTGCGGGTTGCGCATATGGTGGGGCCTTTCTGAGCTCGGACGCCTCGCTCCTACCTGACGTGCCACGGTACACAACATCGGGCTTGTGCCTTTGGGCACAACGGTGCGATTGTGCCTCCGGGCACAACGGTGCGATTGTGTCAGGTCGAGCCGAGGGAGGATCTGTGCTGCACGTCGTGATCGATGGACCGCGCCAGGTCCGGGTGGCGGAGGCTCCCGACGCCGTCCCGCCCGGCACCGACGGCGCGGTGGTGGCCGTGGACGCTGCCGGCATTTGCGGATCGGACCTGCACTTCTACGACGGGGACATCCCGGTGGGCGACGGCTTCCCGGTGGGCCATGAGTTCATCGGCACCGTGATCGAGGTGGGCTCCGGCGTGCAGCGGTTCCGGCCGGGCGACCGGGTGCTCACCGCATCGGTGGCCGGATGCGGCCACTGTGACGGTTGTGCGACCGGTGACCCGGTGACCTGCGTCGAGGGACCCAAGGTGTTCGGCTCGGGCATGCTGCCCGGAGGTCAGGCCTCAGCAGTGGCGGTGCCCGCAGCCGATTTCCAGATGCTGCGGATCCCCGAGGGGATCAACGACGAGGCGGCCCTGCTGCTCACCGACAACCTCAACACCGGGTGGATCGGAGCCAAGCGGGCAGACATCCCAGCAGGTGGCACCGTTGTCGTCCTGGGCCTCGGCGCTGTCGGGCTCTGCGCCGTGCGCGCCGCCCTGGCGCTCGGCGCCGGCCGGGTGCTCGCCGCCGATCCCGTGGCCGGACGCCGCGCCCTGGGCGCCGGCTCCGGTGCGATCCCGATCGAGGGGTCGACGGTCGAGTCGGTCCGGGAGGCGACCGCCGGGCGCGGAGCGGACGCGGTCATCGACGCCGTCGCTACCGATGCAACCCTCACCGACGCCCTGGCCTGTGTCCGAGCCGGAGGCACGGTGTCGGTGGTCGGGGTGCACGGCCTCGATCCCTACCCGCTACCCATCCTGTCGGGCCTGTTCCGGAGCGTCACCCTGCGCATGACCACGGCTCCGGTCCACCAGACCTGGAAGGAACTGGTTCCTCTGGTGGCCAACGGCCGGCTGCGGACCGACGGCGTCTTCACCCACCGATTTCACTTGGCCGAGGCATCCCAGGCCTACGCCGCTGCCGCGGCCCGGAGCGCCGACTGCATCAAGGTGTTGATGCAGCCCTGAGCGGGCGAAGCCTCGGCGTTCCAACCCGAGCGATACAGCACGGGGTGCGCAGCCTCGGGCCGCCGGTCAATCGGCCAGAGCCTGGTACACCAGCGCCCGCAGCTGAGCCCGGATCGGGTAAGTGCTCGAGGGCAGGAGCTGGGTCATGAACACCACGGTCAGGTCCTCGGCCGGGTCGACCCAGAATGCCGTGCTGGCCGCGCCGCCCCAGTAGAACTCCCCGACCGACCCAACGGTGGCCGTTGCCCCCGGTCCCTTGCCGGTGGCGAACCCGAGACCGAAACCGACCCCTTCGAACTCGGCCTCCCCGAAGCCGCCGGTAGCCAGGTCGGCCAGGCCGGCATCGTTCGGGAGGTGGTTGCAGGTCATGAGCTCCAGGGTCTTGCGGCCCACCAGGCGCCGGCCATCGAGCTCGCCCCCGTTGAGCAACATCTGGCAGAAGCGGAGGTAGTCGCCCGAGGTCGACACAAGGCCTCCCGCACCCGACTGGTAGGAGCGGAGCCGCCTGTACGGGCTGTGCTCCGGGTCGTCCTGCAGCACGGGTGACCCACCGGGCCGGTACGCATAGCAGGCGGCGAAGCGGTCCAACGAGCTGTCGGGCACGGCGAACCCGGTGTCGACCATGCCCAGGGGCGCGAACACGTTGGCTTGCAGGTAGCGGTCAAACCGTTCCTCCGAGAGGATCTCGACCAATCGGGCACAGACGTCGGTGGAGAGCCCGTAGTTCCAGCGTGAGCCGGGTTGGAACTTGAGCGGGTAGTCGGCGAGCAGCGAGCACACCCCCTCGAGCGTCATTCCGCTCCGCTTCTCCCGTAACGCGGCGGCGAAGCGGTCGTCGGTCGGGTGGCCGGGGACAAGGCTGCCAGCCAGGCCGGTCATGTGGGTCAGGGCGTCTCGGACCGACACTGGACGATCCTGGTCGACGATCCGAATAGACCCGTCTGAGTGCAGCTCGCCCACCTTGAGCCCGCGCCACTCGGGTATGTACCGATCGAGCGGGTCGGCCAGCTGGAACTGTCCCGACTCGTAGAGCTGCATCAACGCGAGCGAGGTGACGGGCTTGGTCATCGAGTAGATGCGCCAGACCGTGTCGTCTTCGACCGGCTTCGAGCGCTCGCGGTCCATGAAACCGAACGAGCGCCAGTAGGCGACCTTGCCGCCTCGCGACACTGCCAGCTGGCAGCCGGCGATCTTGCCGGTGGCCACGTAGCGGGTCTCGAAGTGCTCGGTGATCCGCTCGAGGCGCCCCCGGTCGAATCCCGCCCCATCCGGATCGACCTTCACCCGGCCATGCTCCGGTCCTTCGCCACCTCGTCGTAGGAGGCGTAGTCGGACAATGTGTCATCGGCGTGCTCGAACTCGAGCAGGCCGGCCGCACCCCACCGGTCCCGCAGGTAGCCGCGATTGGCGTCCAACAGGCCGAGCTTGGCGACATTGGGTACCAGCTTGGCGAAGAACCCCCGCTGGAAGCCGGCGAACGGGCTCGCCTTCATCTTGCCGGCCGCAGCGGAAAGGTGGGGTACCAGGGCTGCGCTATCGACGCCCAAGTGTTCCCACACCTCCGGCGTCGTCGACCGGGCTCGGTTGCGCAGCGTGTTGTCCAACAGGAACTCCTGGCGGTCCTTCAGCTCGGCGTCGGTCAATCCGGCGTAGAGCTCCTTGAGCGTGAGGATCCCGAAGGCAACGTGCCGAGCCTCGTCGGACATGACGTAGCGAAGGAGCTTGGCCAGCAGTGGCTCCGTGGTCCGGCGCAGCATGTCGCCAAAGGCGGCCAGGGCCAGGCTCTCGATCACGATCTGCATGCCCAGGTAGGCGATGTCCCAGCGACTGTCCTCGAGCAACACGGTGATCTGGTCTTCGAGGAACGGGCTCATCGGGTACGCCTCGCCCACCTTGAGATCGAGATACTTGGCAAAGACCTCGGTATGACGGGCCTCGTCCATGGTCTGGGTGGCGGCGTAGTACTTGGCGTCGATCCACGGCACAGTCTCGACGATCTTGGCCGCGGTGAGCATCGCTCCCTGCTCGCCGTGCATGAACTGGCTGATCGAAGCCTTGAACATCTCGATGCCGAGGACGGTGAATTCCCGGTCCCCCCAATTGGCGAGGGGCGAGCCCGGCTCGGCTGCCGTGGCCCGGAACAATCGCATGGACGGCGACCCATGGTCGACCAGTCCTTCAGGGTCGACGTCGGTGTCCCAGTCGAGATCGGTCACGCTGTTCCACTGTGAGCCCATGGCCTTGTTGTACAGGGTGACCAGCTGTGTCCGGCACCGCTCGTAATCCCACAGGTAGATGCGGTCGGCGTGGTCGTGGACGAGCTTAAAGGTGGCGGCCGCCTCGCCGGCGGCGACGGGATTGTCGTGATCGGACAGAGTCACCGTCGGTCACGCTACCAATGATGGGCGGGCATGGCTCTCCTCACGGGACGTACGCCCCGTCGTTGAACGGGAATCGGGCCGCGTGCTGTAATCGATCATGAGCCTTCCTCCGTCTCTGGCCATGGACGGCCAGGACCTCGCCCAGTTCCTGGCCGGCGACCCGCAATTGCCGTGCTACGCCACCGTGTGCTCGCTCCGCCGGGACGGCTCGCCGT
>DATDHU010000084.1:0-27596 GCA_036521415.1 Acidimicrobiales bacterium | reverse complement strand
CTCTCATGGCGGTGGGTGTTCTTCGTCAACCTCCCCATCGGCATCGTCGCCTTCCTGTTCGGTCTGATCTTCCTGGACGAGCACCGCCAGCCCCATCCCGGCCGGTTCGACATCCCCGGCTTCATCCTGTCCGGGGTCGGGTTCGCCCTCCTCATGTTCGGGGTCAGCGACGGCCCGAGCCGCGGGTGGGCCAGTCCGGAGATCTACGGCAGCATCGTGTTGGGTGCGGTCCTGATCGCCCTCATGGTGCGGGTGGAGTTGCGGACCAGGCAGCCACTGTTGCAGTTGCGCCTCTTCACCAACCGGCTGTTCCGGTCGACCAGCCTGGTCCTCTTCTTTGCCATGGCCGCCTTCCTCGGCGTTCTATTCGTGGTCCCGCTGTTCTTCCAGATCGCACTCGGCCTGTCCGCACTGGCCTCGGGGCTCAACACCTTCCCCGAGGCGATCGGGGTGATGGTCGGGGCCCAACTGGCCAGCCGGCTCTTCTATCCCAGGCTGGGCCCGCGCCGGCTGGTCGCAGTGGGCTTGGTGGGCGTCGCCGCCGCCATGGTGCTCATGACCCAGGTGGGCTTCGACACCAATTTGTGGTGGATGCGCGTACTCATGTTCGCCATGGGTCTGTCCATGGCCCCGGTGATCGTCTCCTCGCAGGCCGCTTCGTTCGCCACGATCTCCAATGCCGATACCGGCTACGCCTCGTCGCTGTTCAACAGCCAGCGCCAGCTGGGGAGCGCGGTGGGCGTATCCCTGCTGGCCACGGTGATGGCCGCCGTCGGCACGACGCACGTAGTGGCCGGCCACGTCGCCGCCGACCTCGCCGGCTACCATGCCGCCTTCCTGGTCGCCGCCGCAGTAGCACTGGTCGGGGCGGCGGTCGCCCTCACCATCCACGACGCCGATGCCGTGGCCACCATGGTTCGCCGCCGGCCCAGGGCGAAGCCCGAGCCGGTGCCGGTGGCCCTGGAAACTGTCCCGTAGCCAGTGCACGCGACGCCAAAGGCCAAAGACCGGCCGATGGGCTGGCTTGTACGGTGCAGGGAACAGGCTGGGACCCACCGACGAGGAGGCGTGGATGGTTGACGTAGTCGACATCACCAGGACCGAAGAGTGGCGTTCACTGGCCGATCACTTCGAGTCGATCAAGGACGCCCACCTCAGGGACCTCTTCGCTGGCGACCCGGATCGGGCCACCCAGATGGCCGTCGGGGCCGGTGACCTCTATCTGGACTACTCCAAGCACCGCGTGACCGGGGAGACGGTGAGCCGGCTGGTCGACGTGGCCCGGCGCGCCGGCCTGGAAGAGCACCGGGATGCCATGTTCGCCGGCCGCCACATCAACACCACCGAGGACCGGGCCGTCCTGCACGTCGCCCTGCGCATGCCGGCGACCACCCGCCTCGAGGTCGACGGCCAGGACGTCGTCGGGGACGTGCACGAGGTACTGGGCCGGATGGGCGACCTGTCCGATCGGATCCGGAGCGGGGAGTGGACCGGCTACACCGGCCGGCGGATCCGGTCGGTGGTCAACATCGGGATCGGCGGCTCCGATCTCGGTCCGGCCATGGCCTATGAGGCACTGCTCGACTACGCCCACCCGGATATCACCTGTCGGTTCATCTCCAACATCGACCCCGTCGACCTGTGGAACAAGACCCACGACCTCGACCCGGCCGAGACCCTCTTCGTGGTGTGCTCGAAAACGTTCACCACCTTGGAGACGCTGACCAACGCGGCGGCGGCCCGGGCCTGGCTGCTCGACGGGCTGGGAGCAGGAGACGACGCGGTGGCCAAGCACTTCGTGGCCGTGTCCACCAACGAGGAGGGGGTCACCGAGTTCGGCATCGACCCGGCCAACATGCTGGGCTTCTGGGACTGGGTCGGCGGACGGTACTCCTACGACTCGGCCGTCGGTTTCTCGTTGATGGTGGCCATCGGGCGCGAGGGCTTTGCCGACATGCTGTCGGGGTTCCACGCCATGGACGAGCACTTCGCCACCGCACCCCTCGGAGCCAACATGCCCGTGCTCCAGGGCCTGCTCAACATCTGGTACGACAATTTCTTCGGGTCCGAGACCCACGCCGTCCTGCCCTACAACCAACGGATGGCCCGGTTTCCCGCCTACCTGCAGCAGTTGACCATGGAGTCCAACGGCAAGTCGGTTCGACGGGACGGATCACCAGTGTGGGGCCAGACCGGTGAGATCTTCTGGGGGGAGCCGGGTACCAACGGGCAACACGCCTTCTACCAACTGATCCATCAGGGCACCAAGCTCATCCCGGCCGACTTCATCGGATTCATCGACTCCACCCACGAGATCGGCGACCAGCACGATCTGCTCATGGCCAACTGCTTCGCCCAGTCCAAGGTGCTCGCGTTCGGGCGCACGGCCGAGGAGGTGGCGGCCGAAGGGACCGACGCGGCGCTGGTTCCCCACAAGGTCATGCCGGGCAACCGCCCGAGCTCGACAATCCTGGCCCCCCGCCTGAATCCCTCCGTGCTCGGACAGCTCGTGGCGCTCTACGAGCACACCGTGTTCACCGAGGGGGTGATCTGGGGCATCGACTCGTTCGACCAGTGGGGGGTCGAGTTGGGCAAGGTCATGGCCAAGCAGCTGGCGCCCGCCCTCATCGACGCCGCCGCCCCCGACCTGTCCGATCAGGACTCCTCCACCGCCGAACTGGTCCGCCACTTCCGGAAAGGGCGGGGCCGCGACGTCTGACCGAGGAATCCACACCGACGAATCCTGACGAAACCACACCGACGAAACCACACTGACGAACCAGAAGGAGTGAGCACCATGGTCACCACCTTGAACAGGGTCCTCTACACCGCGCAGGCGAGCACGACCGGCGGGCGGGACGGGCACGCCACCAGCAGCGACGGCGTGCTCGACGTGGACGTCCGGGTACCCAAGGAAATGGGCGGGCAGGGCGGGGGTACCAATCCCGAGCAGCTCTTCGCCGCCGGGTTTGCCGCCTGCTTCCAGAGCGCCCTGAGTGTCGTGTCCAGGCGGCAGAAGGTCGACAGTTCCGGGTCGACCGTCACGGCCAGGGTTTCCATCGGGCCCGTCGACGGAGGTGCGTACGGTCTGTCGGTGGCCATCGAGGTCGCCATCCCCGGAGTCGACGCCGATACGGCCACACAGCTGGTGGAAGCGGCGCACCAGGTCTGCCCGTACTCCAACGCTACCCGGGGCAACATCGAAGTAGCGCTCAGCGTGGCCCCGTAGCCTCGTCACCGGAGGTGATCGTGGGGCGGTGACGGTGAGCGCCAGTGACGGCGCGAGATGACCGTGAGTGGGCGGGGGCCGTTGTTAGGGTGTCCGTGCTCCGTGATCCTACGGGCACGGAGACCGGATACCAGAACCATTGAGATCGCCCGCCGCCCACCGCCATACACACCGCCGCCAGCGCCGGTCGAAGCGATGGCTGTTCGGCGTGCTCGGCCTGCTCGGCGTCCTCGCCGCAGCCGGCGTCGCCTGGGCCCTGGTGCGCGCGGCGAGCACCAGTTCCTCGGGCAGTAGCGCGGCGATCAGTTCCTCCCGCCACCCGGTTCCCTGGAACGCCCACGACGGCACCCAGTTGCTGGTGGGGAGCTTCTATTACCTCTGGTTCCCGCAAAACCTCGAGGAAGGGACCCTCCGGGCCCATCTGGTCCCGCCCCAGGGGCCCAACCCGGCCACCGATGTGTCCGCCAACCCCGCTACCGCGGCCAAAGCCATCACCCAGGCGAACAAGGCCGGCGTGAACTTCTTCGCCCTTGACTGGTGGCCATTGACCAACTGGACCGGCCGCCCCTTGGCCGATCGCCAGGCCGAGGACAACAACGTCGCTGCCTTCCTGAAGGCCCGGAACATCGCCAAGATCAAGTTCTGCATGTTGTACGAGACGTACGCGCTCGACTTCAACTCCGACAACGAGTCCACGCCCGTCACCCCGGCTATGGAGAGCCAGTTCGATGCCGACATGCTGTTCTTCGCCAAGACCTACTTCCACAACCCCAGCTATCTCCGGTTGCACGGGCGTCCGGTCGTCGTGCTCTACCTCACCCGCACGCTGACGGGCGACGTGGCCCAGATGATGGGCCGGGCCCGGGCCCTGCTCGCCAAGCACGGCTACCACCCGTACTTCATCGGCGACGAGATCTACTGGCGGGTCACCGACCCGCAACTGCCGGCCACCGGGTCATCTCTCACGACGACGCCGCAGGCGGCTCGGATCGAGAACTTCGACGCCATCACCTCGTACTCGCTCTATTTCGGCGGGAACTCCCCAGCCCTCGGACCAGCTCACGACTTTGTGGGCTATCCGGGAAATACCACCATCGCCGCCGACGAGCGCAATCTGTTCAAGAGCTACAGCAAGGCCACGAGAGGGAAGGTGCCGGTCATTCCCGATATCACCCCGGGCTTCAACGACCGGGGGGTACGGCTGTCGATCGACCACCCGGCGCAACCTCGGGAATGGCTGCCGGGGGACGGCCCCGCCTCCACCCTCGACAACCTGTTCAAGAAGGTGGCCGTGCCGAGCCTGGACGCACGGGCCCCGATCATCTTCGTGACGGCGTGGAACGAGTGGAACGAGGACTCGGGGGTCGAGCCGGTGCCCGGGGTGGCTACCTCCAAGGACAACAGCCCCACGGGCACCGAGTACACGCAAGGATTCACGTATGGAGGTGAGAAGAACAGCGCCTTGAACGTCCTGCGCAAGGACACCGATTGTGCCAGGGACCTCCCGACCTGCCAGACAGACCGGTAGCGTCGGCCAGCCCCGGCGTGGGCCGGCGGCCCGGGTTGCTCAGCGACTCCGGGCGATGACGACATCGGCCAGGGGGGACTGGTCGAGGGCTTGGAAGCGCCGCGCCGTCCAGCCGGTGCGCTCGAGCGCGTCGCCGAAGTAGGCATTGTCGAACCCGAGCTCGAGCCAGCCGTAGACGCGGGTCGACCAGAGGGAGTAGCCATCGAGACGGGGCCCCCACGGGAAGGGCATGTCGGCGATCGGTTCGGCCGCGAAGGCGACCACGCCGTCGGGGCGCACCACGTCGTGGAGGTGATGGAGCATGGCTATGTGGTCGGCACAGTGGTGGAAGCTCTCGTAGAAGATGGCCGCGTCGAACCCAACGCCGGGGGCGAAGGCCAGCATGTCCTCGGCGGTCATCGTCAGGTGCTCGGGTCGGGGACAGCGTTGTCGGACCAGGGCACAGAACTGGGGCTCCACCTCGACTCCGGTGACGTCGAACCCCATGGTGGCCAGGTCGATCGTGAGGTTTCCCCACCCGGGCCCGAACTCGACGACCCGCCCGGGCGGGTTGAGTCCCATTGTCTTGATGATGAAGCCGCGGGCGATCAGCTCTTCGCCGATGACCTGGGGCGACTCGGTGGCGTGGGGGTAGGGCTGGCGGAGGGCGTGATCGAAGTCGAACGGGGAGCCTTCGTTGGCGATCGAGTAGCTCTCGCGTCCCGAGACTCGCTCGTAGAGATCCCACACCCACCTCCGGTACTCGGCCGAGAAGGGGTCGTCGGGGCGGTCGGCCGGTGGGGCGATCTCGAATCCCCGAAGAAAACGGCGCGCCGCATCCTCCGATTCACCGAAGAGCCGGCGGGCCTCGTCGAGCTCCTCGTCCAGTTGGTCGAGAGCTATCAGGCGGGGAAGGGGCCTTCCCCGGATCGCCTGGACGCGGCGCCGGAGCGGTTCTGGCAGCGTTCCCAGTCCCGCTTTGCCGATCGACCTGATCAATGACGGTCCTTCAGCCACCGGGGACCTTGTCCATGGGACATTGTCGCACCCGGAGAAGAATAGAGAGAGCGCATCCGTGGGGTGTACCGCAGAGCCCACAGCCCGGGCATGGCGAAAGCCGGCCCATGAGCCGGCTTCCACCTTCAATCTCTGTTCCCGATCGGCGCCGGCCCGTGTCGTGTGATTTGGGGACCGTCTGTCGGCAGGTCAGCTCCGGAGCTGATCGCGTTCCGGCCTCAGATGAAAGAGGACCTCGGTCGATCAGGTGCTGGTTGCTCTACTGTCGGCCTGAAGGCCACAGTCAGAGCCGGTCTAAACGGGTGGTCCATCCTCCTCGTGCGAAACGTTCGACGTCATCGCCGACCCCCTTTCCTTCACGAAGGCGGAAACATACCCTTCCGCTCGTCCAATGTATCGCTCCGCCGGCCTCGTTTCACATCGAGATTGCCGATCCTGCCCACCCCCATGGAGACGCTCGCCGAGGGTTGCCGAGCGTCCCAGGTGAGGCCGGTTCGGGCTCGGTGCATGGGCTCTGCGCTCGGGCAACCGGTGCCTCCGGGAGGGGTTGATTCGACCAACCCCCCGGGTTACGGTATCGAACAAGCGTTCGGTCTTTGCAGAACGCGTGTGACCAATCCCGAAACGAGGAGGCACCATGGCCGACGTCAAGCCCATTCCCGACGGTTACCCCCGTATCACCCCGTCGTTGATCATCGACGGGGCTGGGGCGGCGATCGACTTCTACGCCGACGTGCTCGGCACGACGGTTCGGATGCGCATGGACGGTCCCGACAAGAGGGTCGGACATGCCGAACTGCAGCTCGGCGACTCGGTGATCATGCTGGCCGACGAGTACCCCGACATGGGATATCTCGGACCGAAGGCAGTGGGCGGTACTCCGGTCACCATCTCCGTGTACGTCGACGACGTCGACAGCGTCTTCCAAAAGGCGCTGGGTGCCGGGGCGACCGAACTGCGACCGCTCGAGAATCAGTTCTACGGGGATCGTTCGGGCCAGTTCGAGGATCCCTTCGGTCACCGATGGAACGTGGCCACCCACGTCGAGGACGTGCCCGAGGACGAGATGATGCGGCGTGCGACAGAGATGATGAATCAGGGCTGACCAGGAGCGAGTCTCACGTCGAACCGAGGCCCCAGCGGTGGATCCGCTGCGGCGTGATCCGGATGACCTCGCGGCTCATGCCACGGATCGGCGGTTCGACGTCGTCGAGAGCCTCAGCCGTTCCGCGGACTTCGACGCCGCGGACCAGCCAGGGATCGACCGACGCCAGGTCGTCGACGACGAGGGCAACACGCGGATTGCCCCGCACGTTGTGGAACTTGCGGGTCTCACCCATGGCCCTTCCGCCGATGAGCACCTGCCCGGTGTCATCATCGACCACGAGCCCGACCGGGTTGTTCTGCGGGGCCCCCGAAGGGTCCACGGTGGCGAGGCGACCGAGGCGCTGGCTGCGTAGGTAGGCAACGTCCTCGGTGGTCAGCCTCTGCGGCTCTGTCGATTTCTGCGGCATGAGAGGCACGGTAGACCTTCAACCTCACTTGAAGTCAAGGCGGAGGGTCGGGGTCGCTCGCTTGGACCGTCGCTCACCCCACGTGCCTCTTCGCCGCGTCGACCGTCTGTTCCAGGAGGACGGCAATGGTCATCGGGCCCACTCCTCCGGGTACGGGTGTGATGTACGAGGCAACCGGCGCGGCTTCGGTGTAGGCCACGTCCCCGACGTTGCCATCGTTGTAGCCGGCGTCGATGACGACGGCTCCCGGCTTGAGCCACGCGCCCCTCACGAAGTTCGGTCTCCCGACCCCGGCGACGACGATGTCGGCGCTGCGCACGATCTCAGGCAGCTGCCGGGTGAACGAGTGGCAGGAGGTCACCGTGGCATTCCGGGCGAGGAGCAATGCCCCGACCGGCTTGCCCAGGATGGGGCTGCGGCCGATCACCACCGCGTGTTGCCCGGCCGGGTCGACCCGGTACGCATCGAGTAGGCGCAGGATCCCTCCCGGTGTACAGGAGACCATCCCAACGGCCCCGAGGCCCATGGCCGCGAACGAGTACATGGTGACGCCGTCGACGTCCTTCTCCGGCGCGATGGCCTCGAAGGCGGCCCGCTCATCGACCCCTGGCGGAACGGGATGCTGGACGAGCACGCCGTCTACCCAAGCGTCATCGGACAACTGGTGGATTGCAGCGACCAGCTCACCGGTCGAGCTGCGGGCCGGGAGCGTGACGACCCGTGAGTCGATGCCGGCCGACCGGCAGCGGTTCTGCTTCATCTTCACGTAGGTGATCGAGGCGGGGTCCTCCCCGACGAGCACGGCAGCGAGGCACGGTGGCCTGCCCGACCGCTGCTCGAACTCCGCGGCGCGTTTGGCCGTGCGCATGAGAATGGCGCGGGCCACTGCGGTCCCGTCCATCAGGATCGGTTGGTGTTCGGCGGTCATGGGGAGCCTCCTCGGGCGATCGGTTGTGGTCACCCAGGCGCACGGCTCGCAACCCCAAGAGGGGTGAGCCGCTCCCCGGTGGTGATCCACCTCAGCGCCAGTTGCAGCTCGTGAGCAAAGGCTACCGGGAGGGACCTCAGGTGTTCAGGACGATCCGGTAGACGATGAACGACGGGACGCCGGCCAACCCGGCGAGCGCTTCGGGGAACCGCTCCAGAGCGCTCGGTCCGGGCTGTGGTTCGACGGTGCGCTCGACCGAGAAGCCGGCATCGGCGAACGCGTCGGTGTCCGCCGACAGCGGCCGCCGCCAGAAGTATTGGGTGACCTCCACGTCGGCCTTGTTCCAGGTATCGGAGACCAGCTCGGTCTTGAAGTACCCACCTCGCTGCGAGGGTAGCGGAGGTGCGAACGGATGGTCGAGCGAGATCACGGCCCAGCCCCCTGGACGAAGCAACGTGGCAAAGGAGCGGAGCGGGACCTCCCAGTGCTCGAGGTAGTGCAGCGCCAGCGAGCAGGTGATGCCGTCGAGTGAACCGGGTTCGAGCGGCAGTGGCTCGGCCAGGTCGGCGACGAAGAATCGTCCACGTCCATCGCATCGACGGCTGGCCTCGTCCACCATCAACGGGCTGAGGTCGATCCCCACGACGTCAGCACCCTCATCGAGCAACCACTCGCACTGGGCGCCCGAGCCGCACCCGGCATCCAGCACGGTAGTGCCGGCCAGCGGCCGAGGGACGAGCGAGCGCAGGGCGGGCCGCTCCAGATGACCGTTGAAGGGGCCATCGTCGGTCGTGGGTGCCCAGACGCCGGCAAGCCGGTCGTAGGCGTCCCGCGTGCGACGGGTGTGCTCGGTCTGGTCACCAGGGGGCTTTGGCTGCACGGCCCAATACTGGCAGGCGGCAGCCGGGGGCTTGACTGGTACTCGCCGTCGACAGGCGGATTCGGCGGGACCATACTGCAAGTATGAGTGCGGCGCCTTCGCACCTGCAGATCTCCGACCGGCGAGATGGCGGTCGGTACCTGCGCGTGTCCTGGCATCACTCACGGCGGGTCGTCGTCTTCAGTCATTGGCGAGATGGCGTGTGCGTGGCCTCCACGCCGGTGGAGCTGGCGGAGCTTCCCTCCATTGTCGGCGTCCTGGTCCAGGCGCTGGCCGACGCCATGACCTTGCCGACGAAGGATCCGCCGGCACCGAGCGCCCGCTCCGTACGCCGAGATGTCGGAGAGCGCCTACGAGCCTGGGTGCGGCCCCGCCTGGCTCCGATCATCGAGTTGAGGCCCGAGCGCGGTTCGAAGCAGAGTTGCAACTGATCTGGCAGGCCATGCCCGCCCCGCAGCGATACACGAAGCGGTCCTGAGAGGCGCGAGACTGGGCCGTCGTGGCCGCACGGCAGCACCTGCCTCAGCTCGACGGCATCCGGGCTCTCGCCATCGCGGCCGTGGTCGCCTTTCACCTCGGCTTTCTCCGAGGTGGCTGGCTGGGCGTCGACGTCTTCTTCGTCTTGTCCGGGTACCTCATCACCAGCATCCTGGTGGCCGATGGCCGGCCCATAGGAACGGTGGTCGCCTTTTGGGGCCGACGGGCTCGTCGCCTCCTTCCCGCGGTGCTCCTCCTGTTGATCGTCCTCTCGCTCTACGCCTGGATCGGGGGACCGGGCCTGGTTCCGGCCCAGCTCCGGAACCCGGCTCTGGCCACGTTGTTCTATGTAGCAAACTGGCAACAGATCATCGCCGGGCATGGTTATTTCGCCCAGTTCACCGCACCGAGTCCCCTGCAGCACACGTGGTCGCTGGCCATCGAGGAGCAGTACTACCTCTGTTGGCCGCTGGTGCTCGGTGTCATGCTGGCGGCCCGCTCGGCGCGGCCCCGGTGGCCGCGGCACAGCGTGGCTGGCGCCACGCTCGTGCTTGCCCTGGCTTCGCTGATCTGGATGGGGGTTGCCGCCCACCTGCTCGGCCCGAACCGGGCCTATCTGGGTACCGACACGCGTGCCTGGGAGCTGTTGCTCGGCGGGGCGGCGGCCATGGTCTGGCCGCCGGGGGAACCGGTCCGGGCCCGGCGGCTGCCGGCCTGGTCGGTGGCCAGCGTGGTCGGCCTGGTCGGCGTGGCCGTCGGGGCTTCGATGGCCAGCGGGCCTCCCTGGTGGATCTGGGACGGAGGCCTCGGGGCAATCGCCCTCTGCTCCACGATGCTGATCGTCGGCAGCGTCAGGGCACCCGGCGGCCCGGTGGCCCGCGTTCTCTCTTTGCGCCCCGTGCAGTGGTTGGGCCTGATCTCCTACAGCCTCTACCTGTGGCACTGGCCGGCCATCGTGCTCATGACCGCCGCCACCACTGGGTTGACCGGCTGGCAGCTCCTCGTTGCTCGGTTGGCGGCCATGTTGGCGGCGTCGTGCGCCAGCTTCTACCTGGTCGAGCGACCGCTTCGTCGGGCCGACTGGGGAGCGTTGGCCCGACGGCTCCGAGTGCCCGCGGCCAGCATGGCCACCGCCGGGGTCCTGGCGACGACGGCCGTGATCGTAGCGGGAACGGTCGGTCCCCCCGAGGTGGCCCAGGCCACCGTGTCGAGCACCGCGATCCACAAAGCAGCCGGCACCACACCCATCGGCGAGGTGGACGTCCCCGTGGCCACCCGGGAGGATCCGGTTCGTGTCGGGATCTTCGGGGACAGCGTCATGGTCGACAGCTCGCTGGGCATCACCGCGGCGCTGCAGTCCACCGGGGCGATGTCGGTCGTGACGAACACGGCCTTTCCGGGCTGGGGACTGACCAGGGACCCGGCCTGGCCCGCCGACGTCCTCCCGACGGTAGTGGCGTCCCACCCGCAGATCATGATCGGCACGTGGTACTGGGACGACAAGGTCGCCCACGCCGATCCGGCCGCCTACCGGGCGCGCCTGGAGCGCGCCATGCGGGCCTTGCTCGCTCCGGGCGACGGGGTGGCGCTGATCGTGTTGCTGCAATATCCCCAGACCGGCCCCAACCCCTCGATCACCGACCCTGCTCAGCAAGAGGCGGACTGGGCGCGCGGCGAAGCCTGGCAGGTTGCCTGGAACACGGCGGCACGCGAGGCGGTCAAGGCCTTTCCCGGTCACGCCATCTACCTCACCACCGACCAGCTCTTCGCGCCCGATGGGCGTTTCCTCGCCTGGATGCACACGTCGCAAGGCACGTGGGTACGAGCCCGCAAGATCGACGACGACCACATGTGCCCGTACGGGGCCGCCGCTTTCGGCGCACTCGTCACCGAGGACTTCACCCCCCTCCTCCATCTCCCGCCGATGCGGCCCGGTTGGGAGTACGGCTCATGGACGAGCGATCCCCGGTACAACGATCCGCCCGGAGCCTGCCCCGGTGATCAGCCTCCGGCCGGGTACCGGGGCGACCCGGTTCCGAGGGTCGGCACCGGGCGGTGACGGCTCGGCTGCTCGAAGTCGGCCCGTGACCTAGATTGACGTCCGGTCGGAGTTCCGTTGGGCGACTGAGCCTCAGCGAGGGCCCGACCGGGGGAGGGCATCGTGAACGATCTACCCGGGATCATGCCGGCAGCCGTCTATCGCCGGCCGGGCGAAGTAGTGGTGGAGGATCGCCCCGTGCCGAGGCCGGGGCTGGGCGAGGTGCTGGTCGAGGTGGACCACTGCGGCATCTGTGGATCGGACATCCATATGCTGCTCGACGGCTGGGCCGAGAAGCCGGGCCTCGTGGCCGGCCACGAATTCACTGGAGCTATCGCGTCGTTGGGCGCCGGGGTGGAGGGCTGGGAGATCGGCGAGACCGTGGTCGGCGGCCCGTCGCCCAAGTGCGGTCGTTGCCGGCGGTGCTTGGAGGGAAAGCCCTCGCAGTGCGAGAACCGCCAGGGCTCGATCGTCGACGGACACGACGGCGCCTTTGCCCGGTACGTGCTGGTCCGGGCTGCCTCGCTGTTGCGGCTGCCGCCCGGCTTGACCGCCCGCCAGGCGGCGTTGGCCGAGCCACTGGCCGTGGCCCTGCACGGGATCACCCGATCGGGCGTGAGCCGCGGCGACAGCGTTATGGTGATCGGCGCGGGGCCCATCGGTGCGCTCTCCATCGCCGCCCTGGTGGCCGAGGGCATCGGACCGATCACGGTGGTCGAGCCGGGGGAGCGGCGCAAGCGTCTGGCCCGCAAGCTCGGCGCGACCCAGGTGCTGGACCCGGGCGATCTCGAGACATTCCCGCTCTGGGAGCCCGAGCGGATCGCCGAGCGGGCCGTCCACGTGGTCCTCGAGTGCTCGGGAAAGAAGTCGGCCATGGAGGCCGGGTTCCACCAGCTTCGTCGAGGGGGGACCCTCGCGTTGGTGGGGGCGGGCCTGGAGCCTCCGACCTTCGATCCCAACCGTTTCGTCTTGAACGAGTTGCACGTGGTGGGCTCATTCATCTACGACCACAACGGCTTCGAGCGGGCACTCGACCTGCTGGCCTCGGCCCGGTTCCCGTCCGATCTGCTCATCGAGGCAGACGATGTACCCCTGGACCGGCTGTCCGACACCCTGGTCGGCCTGGCCGAGGGCCGCTATGCCGGCAAGGTCATGGTCGTTCCCCAGCTCTCCCCCGGGGTTGTCCCCGCGCCCGGGTCTAGTCGGGGCGCGTGATGGCCCATCCCTACTACCCGACGGGCAACCCGCGGTTCAATCACGTGGCCATGAGCCTGCCCGCCGACCTGCTCGATGAGAAGAACCGCGTTGACATCTGTCGTTTCTGGAGCGACGTCTTTGGGTTCGACGAGATCGAGGTCATGACCGAGGACCGCCATCGCCTGATCTTGTCCTGCGTGCACTGGGACCAGTTCATCTTCCTCGTCGCCGAGGGCGATCCGATGCGCTGCCCGCGTCTGGATCACTTCGGCTTCTCGGTGGGCTCTCTGGAGGAGCTACAGGGAGTGCAGGACCGAGCCGTCTCCTTCCGCCAACACGACGATCGGGTCGACCTCATCGACTTGCACATGGACGACCAGGACGTCGTGAAGATCCACTCGGTCTATGTTCGCTACATGTTGCCGATGATGTGCGAGGTGCAGTGGTGGGAGTTCGCGGCCTGATGACGGACCTGATCGAGAAGCGCATCGCCGAGCTGGGGTACACCCTCTACGGCCCGCACCCTCCCCACGACCCTCTCGTCCCGGTGGTGGTCCACGGCGGGGTGGCCCGGACCTCCGGCCAGCTTCCACGGATAGACGGCAAGCTCACCTGCACCGGGCTGCTCGGCGACAGCGTCACGGTGGAACAGGCGAGCCGCGCCTCGGAGGTGTGCGTGCTCAACGCGCTGGCTGTGCTCCGGGAGGAGCTGGGGAGCCTGGACCGGATCGAACGCGTCCTCACCGTGCTCGGGTTCGCCGCCGTCGCCCCCGGCACCCAGATGCAGCCGGCGGCGCTCGACGGGGCGAGCAAGCTCCTCTTCGAGGTGTTCGGAGAAGCGGGTCGGCACACCCGATCGGCCATCGGCGTCGCCTCCCTGCCCCGCGGCGGGACCGTTGAGCTCGAAATCGCCGTCGCCCTTCGCTGACCAGGCCATCCCGCCGGCCGGGCTACTCGAGTAGGGCGCGGGCGTTCCGGATGGCCAGGGCCACCAGCGTGAGGGTCGGGCCGTAGCCGGTGCTGGTCGGGAACAGCGACGAGTCCGCGACCAGGACGTTGGGCACGTCGTGGAGCCGCCCCCAACGGTCGCAGACCGAGGTGGCGGGGTCGTCGCCCATGCGGGCCGTGCCCATGACGTGCTTGGAGGCAGGGATCTTTGCCGCCGGACTGGTGATGCCGAAGGGGTTGCCATCGAGCATCGGCGAAGTCACGGTGCTGGTCCACCCGGCACCGGCGTCCGCCAGGATCGCCTCGAGCTTGGCCCCGTGGTACCGCGACGAGACGATCTCGTGGGAGTGTGGCTGGTAGGTGGTCCGGGCCACGGCATGGCCCCGTACGTCGCGGACGGCGGGGTCGAGGTCGACCCGGTTGGTCGGCTGGGGAAGATCCTCCCCCTGCATGGTGAACGCGACCAGGTGGTCCCGGAAGGGCGACTCGCGCATCTTCACTTTGTGCTCGGCGCCCCAGGGGTACGTACTGGCCTCCAGGATGGGGTGGCCGGGGCCGCAGTGCTCGACCATGCCTCCCTTCAGCCAGGGCAGGCCGGCGTCCGCCGCCACCTTGAACGACTCGGGGTCGGGGACGATGTGGTCGTCGTGGAGGTGGGAGACCGAGCGGCCCTTGTGGTAATGGGCCCGGTGAGCCAGACGGCCCAGGCTGATCGTCTGGAAGTGGAACATGAGGTTCCGGCCGATCTGGGGATGCTCGAGCCCCGACAGCAGCAGGAGCCGCGGTGTCTCCATCGCCCCGCACGCCACCACCACCTGGTCGGCCAGTTCCTCATGGAGTTCCCCCTGCGCGTCCTGCCATTCGACCCCGACGGCTCGGCCGTTGCGCAGGAGGATCCGGGTGACGAACGAATCGGGCCGGACCTCCGCCCGGCGGGTGAGAAGGGCCCGGCGCAGCGGTGCCACTGGGTCGCCCTTGGCGTGGATAGGGCACCCGAAGAAGGCACAGAAGCCGCAGTTGTTGCACGCCGGCCGGCCGTCGTAGGGAACCGAGTTGGCGCCGGTCGGGCCCGGGTAGGGGTGGTACCCGAGCCGTTCAGCGGCCGCCACCGTGAGCAGCGACCCGTACATCGGTGCGCCCGGTGGCATGGGGTACGGTCCCGAGCGGGCGGCGGCAAACGGGTTGGCGCCGGCCTCGCCGGCCACGCCCACCAGCCGCTCGGCCTCGGCATAGAAGGGCTCCAGGTCGTCGTAGCCGATGGGCCAGTCGACAATGTCGGCGCCGTCCACCGGTCCGAGCAGCGAACGGAGGCGGAAGTCGTCCTCCCGGAACCGCGGCAGCTTGCCGTCAGCGTGCACCCCGCCGCCGCCCACGGTGGCCGGGAGATTGTTCACGTCGCCCACGTGGACCGGGTCGGGCACCTCCGCGCCGGGTCGGAAGGTGCGCGGGTCGAGCCACGGGTCGGGCCCGAGGAAATGGCGGTTCATGAACTTGATCTCGTCGTTGGAGTAATCAGTGATCAGGTTGAACGGGGGCTCGAGTTCGATCAGGCGGTTCCGTCCCCGTTCGAAGACCACCACCGAGCGGCCAGCCGCCGTGAGCACGTCGGCGGCGGTCGAGCCGCCCGGTCCCGAACCCACGATGATGACGTCGAAGTCTCGGCTCACGGCTGGCTGACCTCCTCGTCGCTGTACCCTCGCGGCTGGACGTCGCCGGCGAAGCCGATGTTCTCCCACCCGATCAGACCCTGGTTCCCGCCGTACTCGGGGGCGCCGTACATGCCCTGGCAGGCGTGGGCATAGAGCACCGCGGTGAAGGGCTCGGCCGCCCGCAATCGCTCGTCTTGCTCGTCGGGTGGCAGCGACGTGAAGTCGGCGCCGAGCGCCTCGAGGCCCTCGCGGTAGATCTCCTGCAACCCGTGGACGTGCCCGAGCCGCTCGCGCTCGGGTATCCCGAGCGATCCCTCGATGCGGGTCCGCCACGCGAGCTCCTCGAGCGGTGTGAGCCGGTGGAACGAGGCAAAACCGCTCGCCCCCCCGAATCGCCCGGAGAAGGGGCCGCCGGCCCAGATCAGCGGGGGATCGGTGGTGAAGGCACCCAGGAAGCCGTCGATGTAGTCGACCACCCGGGCCTCCCGGGCTCCGGGCTGCTCGTCGGTGGGGATCAGCCGGGCGCAGGCAGCGTCGGCGAGCTCGTACTCCGACTCAGTGAAGAAGCGGGCCATCGGGGGACTCTAACCTGGAGCCGGGGCCAAGATAAAACTCATAGTCCCATGCCGGATGCCGGATGCCGGATGCCGGATGCCGGATGCCGGTCGGCGGCCATTCGGGCTCAGCTTTCCCCGGCCCGGACCCAGCGCAGGCCACCGAGCAGATGGGCGAGGTAGGCCTGGCTCTCCCACGCCGCCGGGAAGTGCCCGAGGGCGCTGTAGAACGTCCTGCCCCCTCCTTCGGCATGGCACCAGGCCAACGGCAGCCCCTGGTCGGGCAGGCGGGCGCCGGGAACCGTCATGTCGAGCTGGGTGGGATCGACGCGTAGGAGGACCCGGGCGTCGGGGCGGCACCGTTCGAAGAGATAGATCTCGTCGTGCCACGGCCACGGATCGGGGAGGTGCGCCGTCGCCGGATGGGCCGGGTCGGCCACCTCGATGGCGAACGACTGGGTCCAGGGGTGACCAGCGAACCGGCCCCCGAGGATGGTGCCGTAGTCCTCCCACCCGTGGCAGGCATCGGTGGCGGCATGGACCCCGAGGACGCCCAGGTCGCCTCGGCGCCACGAGTCGGAGATGGTCGTCTGCTGGGCCGGGGTGAACGGTGTCTCGCCGATGGTGAACAGGGCCACGACGCCGCCGGCCTCGAGCTGGTCGACGGTCAGTTCGCCGACCCCGGTCACCGTCACCGGCTCCAGCCCGGCCATGGCCCCCAGCTCGGCCAGGGCGGTAGCCGCCTGGCCGAGCACCCGGTGGACCCCCGCCGGCCCCTCCCGGTACGGGGCCACGTCGGTCACGATCAGGAGCGGCGGTCGGCCCGCGCCCGCGGTCGGTTCGCCCGGTCCCATCAGCCCGGGAGCTCGATGACACTGAGGGCGCGCCGCACCGACTGGTCGACGTACTCGGGCCCACGCAGCCCCGAGGTCCAGGCGATCACGCTGGTCACCCACACCATCTCGATCACCTCGGCCACCTTGTCCTGGGTCGGCGAGGGCGGACCCCCCGCGATGGCGTAGGCGAGCGTCGCCCGTAGTCCGTCCTCGAACCCGGCCAGCATCGGGGGGATCGAGGACTGTCCCGAAGTCCAGGCGCGCACCAGAGCCTTGGCCAGCTCGGGTGAGTCCATGACACCGGCGGTGCACTCCCGGAGCGCCCGCAGCACCCGGGTCCTCGGCGTGCGGGCCCGCCGCATGGTTGTCTCTCGGATCTGGGCGAACTCGATCTCCGAGGTCTCGATGAGCGAGGTGAGCAACAGGTGCTCCTTCGAGGGGAAGTACTTGTAGATGGTGCGGGAGGACACCCCGGTCGTGGCGACCAGGTCGCTGATGCGCCAACCGTCGAGACCCTGCCGGGTGGTGAGGGCGATGACGGTCTGGTGGATCTGTCGGCGCTGCTCGGCGCTCAGCGGGGCTGCAGGCACCGCACGGCGACGGCAGCCCTGCCACGCCTCACTGGTTCGACTCGGGACTTCGCATGGCGCAGTTCTTACCAGAGGAAGCGGCGACGCACCGCCGGGCGTCGACGAGGATCATGCCGGGCGACGGCCCACCACAGCTCGAAGGCCGCCGGGCAGCTGCTCTGCGCCGAAGGCGGAGCGCACCTCGACCTGGAGGCCCTCGGAGCCGAGAAGTCCAGGGATCCCGGACGTCTCGACCAGGACGTTGTCGTGTCGTTCGTCGTCCCGGCGCCATGAACCGTCATCGTTGCAAAGGAACGTGGTCATCTCGCGCACGTACCGGTCGGGTGACGGCCGGGAGAACCGGGAGATGATCGCCCAGTCGTCGCCGACCCTGCCGATGCTCGGCTCGGTATGGGCGACTCCCCATTCGAGATCGCAGACGTCGAGGGCGAACACGCCTCCGGGCCGGAGCGAGCGTGCCAGCGACCGGAGCCCTCGAGTGAGGGCATCGGCGTCGGGCAGGTAATTCAGGGCGTGGCCGATGCCGACGATGGCATCGGCTTCGGGGACGGCGTCGTCCGGAAGGGTCAGGCGGCGGAACTCGACCGGGCCGGAGACGACTCGGCGGGCGAGGCGGAGCATGGCCGGTGACGCATCGGTGGCCGTGACCCGGTGGCCGGCAGCGACAAGTCGCTCGGTGAGCAGGCCGCTCCCGCAGCCGATCTCCAGGACCAGCCCGCCGCGCCTCAGAATCGGGTCCAGCAGGGCCAGGATCCCCGGCGCGCATGCCTCGGCATGGAAAGCGAATCCGCGGTGATGGACGAGCGCGAGATCGTCACGGTAGTAGGGGCTTGACGGCGTGGACATTGTCTCAGTCTTCCAAGCCAGAGCCGTGTCGTCGGCCACGTCTTCCGTGTGGCGCTCGCCGAGCGGTTATGAGCTCACCGTTCCCGAATGAGGGGCTGGACAGGACTGGATCGATTGTTGGACCATGCCGACCAGCGCAGCCTCCCCGGTCAGGTTCGGATGGACGTCGTCAGGAAGGAACCAATCGTCTGGGCCCTCGTGGTGGGTCTGGGACAACGCCGCCCAATCGGCGATCTTCACGTGCTCACCAGCGGCGAGGGCGTCGGATGCAACGACCTGATTCACTCGCTCGGCCTGGACGGCATATCGGGGGCCGGCCCCGAATAGCGTCGTCGAATGCTCAGGAGCGGTGACGATGACGACACAGGGCATTCGGGCATTTGCCGATGCTTCGAGGAGGCCCTTGACATCGGTCGATACGCCATCGAGGACTGCGGCGAGAGACGGGTGGCGCGTCGCTTTGGCGAATGCCGCTCGCATCGCGTCATTCGCTCCCAGTTCGACCACGAGGGCGGATGGATGCTGGGCGAAGATTCCTCGGGCCAGTCCGATGGCCCACGTTCCGGTGACCGTCTTGAGCGGCCATGCCGGCGCCGATGCCCCCCATCCGAATCCGCTCGTCGCCCGGATCTCCCAGGTCGAGGCGGGAAGCGTGCGAAGAGGCGACGATTCCGACCGAACCTGTTGGGCAATTGCCGCGAAGACGCTGTCACCGATGACGCCGACCAGGCGATGCTTCGCGGCCGGGACCGAGAGGTACAACGAGCAGTTTCCGTCTGGTGAGAGCAGGTTCGCCGCGCTCGCGTCGATCGTGCGGCGAGAGCCAGTAACCATCGCCGAACGGGCGGTGGCCTGTCGGCCCGCCGCAGTCGACCAGGAGAGATCCCACGCTCCCGCGACGGTCGATATCGCATCTCCCGGAGCTGCCCGGCCCGCGTCCACGATGCGGATTGCCGTCGCCCCGTCGCCCTGGCGGACCGGCTTGTATCGAGCGGCCCATCGTATCGGTGCGGCCGGCGAGGATTCTTGACAACTCGCGGTGAGGAGCCCTCTCGTCGACAGAGCACCCCCGGCCGTTGACAGGGCGCCTTCGGCTCGGGTGCTCACCACAGTGAGGACACTCGTCGCCACAGCCGCTCCTGCAACCAGGATGACCGCCCCTCGCCTCCAGCCGCGAGCCCACCTCTGGCGAGGCCGTTTCTGGCGAGGCCGTCTTCGATGTCGTGTCGTGTTCGCACGGTCGACACCGGTTCCGGTCACGTCGCGGGAACCTAGGAGTCACCGACACGGCGCCTGGTATCTGTCCTGAAAGAGAGTTCAGGATCGACCATTGTTGCTGAAGGTTCGTTCAGAACTTCGATCGGTTCCATGTTCTCGATGTATCGCCCGGTGGTCCTTGTAGCGAACCGAGAACGGCGCGCTACACCTTTGACTCCGACCCGTTCGCCGGGAGCTGGACGACGAAACGAGCCCCACATGGTGATACGTCCTCGACATGGACCGAACCGCCGTACTTCGTCGTGAGATCACGCACGATGGCCAGCCCCAGCCCCGCGCCTCCGAAAGCCCTACTGCGATCGGACTCGAGTCGGTAGAACCGTTCGAAGACGAGGCTCTTTCTGTCGTCAGGGACACCTGGCCCGTCGTCCGTGACCGTCAACTCGACTCGATCAGCCACCTCGCTCAGCGCGACCACAACCTGACTTTGTGCGTGGCGGACGGCGTTCGACCCCAGGTTCTCGATGATGCGGATGATGTCCACCTCCTCGGCGTACACCTGGCCTCCGGAGACCGCCGAGGTGTTGATGTGAGGGGTTGTTCCCGGTGGGAGCTGCTCGGCGTAGGCGAAGATGAGATCGTCAACGTCAACGGGGATCGCCTCGGACGTCTTGCGCCCGGCGGAATCGAGCACGAGCAGCTGGTCGGCGAGGTCATGGAGGCGACGTAGTGCACGGAGGGCCACGTCCCGGGAGGGGCTGGCACCGCCTCTCGCCGCTTCGGACTCCAGCGCCGCTCTCGCTGCAGCGATCGGACTTCTGAGCTCGTGACTGGCGTCGGCAATGAAGCGGAGTTCGCGCTCGATGGCCTCCCCTTGCCGGTCCAGCATGGCATTCATGGTTCCGACCAGCCGCTCCACCTCGTCGCCCGTGCGAGGACTGGGGATCCGGCTGGCCGGGTCAGAATCGGAGATCGAGGCGACAGCGGCGCGAGCGGTCTCAACTGGTCGAAGGGCGCGGCCGGTTATCACCCAAACGAGGAGGGAAAGGACGAGAGCGAGAAGTGGTGCGCCGATGGCAACGCCGACCGTTAGAGACTGGGTCGCTTGGGTGATCTGGTCGATCTGCAGGGCTTCGACCAGAATCGGAGCCGATCCACGCCCGAGTTGGACCTCGAGGACCCGCAGGGGCCCGAATCGTCGAGTCTGAATGGTGGTCAGACGCGGTACCGGTCCATCGGGCGTCACCGTGACCGGCAGCGGGACCCCGTGCAAGGTCTCGCCCGTTCCCAACACCTTCCCGTTCGCTTCGAGTAGCTCGCCGTATTGCCCGGCCGGCCCGTTTGGGGGGAGGTAGTTGTGTTGGGCGAGCTGCCCCCGCACAAAATGAGCGTCGGTCACCAGGGTCTGGTCGACCTGGGCTACCAGGTGATTGTGGACGGAGAGCACGAGCAGAACGGCGCCGGCAGCGAGGATGGCCGACGTGAGCAACGCGTAGAACGCCGTCATCCTGAACCGAATGGAACGGGTGAACTGCGGTCTGGCGATCATTCCCTGTCGTCGGCTCGATGTAGTTGGTATCCGTATCCGCGTCTCGTGTCGATCACTCTCCGTCCGAAGGGCACCTCCAGCTTCTTGCGGAGGTGGCCCACATAGACTTCGACGATGTTCGGGTCCCCTTGGAAGTCCGGGCCCCATACCCGCGTGAGGAGCTCGTTCTTCGACATTGCTCGTCCACTGTTGGTCATGAGGCAGGCGAGGACCTCGACCTCTCTGGCCGATAACTGGACCTCGACGGTCGAATTCGAGCACCGGTGCCGAACCGGGTCGAGTACAAGGCCGTTCACCGTGAGGCGACGGACCTGAATGTGAGAGGTCCGGCGAAGCAGGGCTCGGACGTGTGCGACGAACACTGCTAGGGCGAATGGCTTTGTCAGAAAGTCGTCCGCCCCGGCGTCGAGGGATTCGGCCTGGTCGAGGTCGCCGGTCTTCGCGGTGAGCACCATGATGGGTACCCATGACTCGGCCTCACGGATCTGAGCACAGAGCTTGAACCCGTTCACGGAGGGCAGTAAGAGATCCACGATGATCAAGCCGTAGGAATTGGCGAGCGCCTTGTTCAGCCCGTCTCTTCCATCAAAGGCCACGTGAACCTGGAACCCGAGGGTCGTCAGGATCCGTTCGATGCCATCGGCGACGTCCGGGTCGTCCTCGATGACAAGTACGCGTACCGGCGTCGGTTTCGTCGGCTCTGGCTCGATGTCCGTCTCGCTGGTGCTGAAGGCTGGCGCGCTCGGATCCCGGTGGTGTTGCCCGAGAGTCGGCCCGGGGCGTGCGCTCCTCCACAGCTCCCTCGGCGCAGGCCTCGTCACATCTCTCCTTTCCGGAGTGGATGTTGGGAATCGTAGGTCGTGCGAGGCCCGAGGCCCAGACCCGCCGATAGGGACCCTGCGATCAATCCGGGGGGTGGACGACTTCGGTAGGAAGCCGGTGGATCGCAGCCTGGTTCGTGCTGAGGGGCGGGGCGGTCAGGAAGTCCGACGGTAGGCCCGTACCGCCAGCGGCACGAAGACGGCGAAGATCCCGGCCAACCACAGCGCGCTCTGCCATCCGTGCTCGGCCAGCGGACCGCCCAGAGCCAGGGCTCGCATTTCGTCGATCACGATGGTGACCGGCTGGTTCTTGGCGAAGGCCTGGAGCCAGTCGGGCATGGAAGCGACGGGAACGAAGGCGGCGCTGATGAAGGTAAGGGGGAAGAGCCAGATCAGCCCGAACGACCCCACCGACTCCTCGTCCTTGATGGCGAGGCCGACATAGGCACTGATCGTGCAGATGGCGACGCCGAAGACGATCCCCAACACGACCATGAGAATGGCGGGCCCCACGCCGTTCTCGAACCGGAATCCGACTGCGTAACCCACGGCCAGGATGACGAGGACGGTGAGGGTCAAGCGGGCCGTGTCTGCGATCAGGCGCCCGAGCAGGACCCCGGACCTCGCCATGGGCATCGAGCGGAACCGGTCGATGACGCCTCGCTGGATCTGGCGCGCCAGCGCGATCGCCGTACCGAAGGAGGCGAACGCGGCCGATTGGGCGATGATCCCGGGCATGAGGAAGTTGACGTATCCCCCGGGTACGTCAACATTGATCGCCCCCCCGAACACGTACCGGAAGAGGAGGACGAACATCACAGGCTGGACGATGGCGAATACCAGGAAGGCCGGGTTGCGCGTCCAGACCATGACGTCGCGTCGGGTGAGGGTTACCATGTCCATCACGCCGTACCGGATGCGCTGCACGGTCGGAGGCTCAGGTATCTCCAGCGCTTCGAGCATGGTGGCGGTCGTGGTCGTCATCAGCGGCCTCCCTTTCCTGCTGGCTCCGAACTGGTCCCCGCGTCCTCGGGTCGACTCGATCGACGGGTCCGTGTGCTGCTCGCCTCGGGCTCCTCATCGGTAACCTGCCCGGTGAGTGAGAAGAACACGTCGTCCAGCGACGGCCGGCGGAGCCCCATGCCCTCGGTGTCGATGCCGACCGAGTCGAGCGCCCGTACCGTCTGCACCAGGGCCTCCGACCCGCGCTCTCCCACCCGGACTCCGATCTGGCCGGTCTCGGTGTCGACTGCGGGTTCGCCGTCGCTCAGTGGTGCAACCGCGTTCACCGCCTCGACGAGACGGGCGCGGTCGGTGACGACGAATTCGACGACCTCACCGCCGATCCGGTTCTTGAGGGTCTGGCCCGTGCCGGCGGCGATGACCTCCCCGTGGTCGATGACCACGATCTCGTCGGCCAGTTCGTCAGCCTCTTCCAGGTACTGGGTGGTTAAGAGCAGGGTCGTGCCGCCAGCCACCAATTCCCGGATGACGTCCCACATGCCCAGGCGGCTCCGGGGGTCGAGTCCGGTGGTCGGTTCGTCCAAGAAGAGTACAGCCGGTTGACCCACCAAGCTGGCGGCCAGGTCCAGACGTCGTTGCATGCCGCCGGAATATCCCTTGGCTGGCCGGTCGGCCGCGTCCACGAGTCCGAAGCGCTCCAAGAGCTCCCCGGCGCGCCGCTTGGACTCGGTCTTGTCCAGGTGGTACAGCCGTCCCATGATCTCGAGATTGTCCCTCCCGGTCAGTTCTTCCTGGATAGCAGCCGACTGTCCGGCCAGTCCGATGACCTCCCGGACGGCGGCCGCCGAGCGGACAACATCGCGACCTTCGACCAGTGCCCGCCCCTGGTCGGGCTGGAGCAGCGTGGTCAGGATCTTGACGGCGGTGGTCTTTCCGGCACCGTTGGGGCCGAGCACCCCGAGCACTTGGCCGCGCTCGACGGCAAAGTCGACACCGCACAACGCCCTGACCTCGCCGAAGGACTTCGTAAGCCTCTCCACGAGTATCGCCGGTCCATTCCAGCCGGTGGGCGAATAGAGGTTGGTCACCGCTTTCTCCTCTCGATCGTGAATGGATTGGTTCCTCTGGCCAGTCCAGGTGGCACTCCGGATACGACGCAAGGAGGCCGCAAAACTAAGCGCGCCGTTGGCCGCCCCCGGCAAAGCCCGTGAAAGCGACCCTCCGCTGGAGTGTCAACCCGGGAGCGACCTCCACTGCAGTCGCGGCTTCCTTGATGAGCAAATTCAGACCACCCTAAAAGATGAAGTGGGCTTTAAGTCAAGGCAGGTCGGCCTGAGGGAGCAACGGCGCGGCTCGGAGGAGTACCAGCCGGGTGGCGGCAATGACGAGATCCGGTTGGCGTATCTGTACGTAGTGGTCACTGCCGGTCGCAATGAGCTGCGGTGTCCCCGGCTCGAGCGCAGTGAGCTGCCTTTGAGTTTGATTCCAGACCTGCTCTACGACCGAGGGATTCAATCCCTTGATTCCTGTGGGTAGGGGAAAGGGTTCGGTCTTGCTCACGACGGCCATCGGGAGCCGGGCCTTCAACGGCGGAGCCTCGGCCAACTCAGCGACGCTTCGGTTGATGTTGATGACTTCCCAACCAGGCTCTCGGGCTTGAGGCAGGCCCCACGGGTGTGCAAGCAACTTGTCGTACGCAGGCCAGGCGAGGCCGAGCAACTTGGGTATCTCCGGCGAGAAGGCGTCCACAAGGACGAGCCCGGCGACCTGAGCGGGATGTGTCCGTGCGAACAGCAGTGCGAACAGCCCTCCCATCGAGTGGGCGACCAGTACGTACGGGCCCGGTATCCCGGCCGCGGTCAACATCGATCCCAGGTCATTGACAACGGCAGCCGCCGTCTGGGGCATCGTTTGGGGCGTGGTCCGAGTGGTGATCGTCGGCGGGTTCTTCGAGTAGTCGAGCGTCCCGGGACGGTCGTAGGCGCAGACCCGATTGCTCGTGGCCAGACCGGGCAGCACGGCCGGTCCGACGGCCGGCGCCACAGGTCCGCTCTCCGACCATGGCGCACTGCCATCGTGGTAGCCCGAGATGAGCACGACGGTCGGGCTGCCCGTGCCCTCGCAGTGCAGGTAGATCGAGCGGCCGTTTCCGATAGGGACTGATCCGTCGAAGGTCACGTTCGCCGCCGACCCGGTGGCGGCTGCAATCGGCTCGGCAATGGCCGCCGATGATTGCATGAGCAAGCCGCTCACGCAGATGGTACTCACGAGCAGACCGACCGTGATGACCAGGAGGTGCTGGACCCTCCAGCTGAATTGCCTGGTCCTTGCATGGCTTGTGCGCACGCCTCGGCCCTCCCGTCGCGGCGAATTGTGGTCCTTCCGTCGATGAGGACTCATCGAGAGCGACCGACGAAGAGTAGAGACGAAATCCGCCTTGCCCGCCACTCCTTGGTGGTATTTCGCCGGGACGCCCATTTGGTCAGGGTTTCGGGGGGAACAGA
Source organism: Acidimicrobiales bacterium (assembly GCA_036521415.1). Classification (GTDB taxonomy): domain Bacteria; phylum Actinomycetota; class Acidimicrobiia; order Acidimicrobiales; family RAAP-2; genus DASXMT01. The sequence continues at coordinate 2,331 of DATDHU010000084.1, read as the reverse complement.
CCCATGTCGATGAGCATGGCGAGGATGTCGGGCCCTTGCCAATGCTCGACGATGCGACGGTCTCGCACCCTCACGTGATGAATGCCCCTGATGCGGACGACCCTGCCCGTGGGCGGGACGCCGAGGAACGGCCCGAGATGAGTACCTGAGCCATCGAGTCGGAACGAGAGCAGGTCACCTCCTTCGATCAAAGCAACAAGTTCAACGTGTGCGTCAGGAAACCCTCCACGTATGTTCCTCAGCATGATGCCGACGAATCCATCCGGTCCGCGCACGTCGCCCAAAGCGCCGTGCGAGACCAAATCGTCATCGACCACCGCCCGCATCGTGTCTTCGTCGTCCTCGTTGATGGCGGAGATCAGGGTCTCCACGACTGCCTTGTTCGACATCAGGTTCGTCTCTTGTCTCACGAGTGATGGTCACCGGTGCTCTGCTGCGGTTCGGGTCTATCATGCGGCCGTGGCTGCCGACGTACTCGAATCGCTGCGGACTGCCAGCGGGTGGATCAACTACAACCCTGGCCCACCCTTCGACTTTCTCGCCGGAGCGCACGCCGCGACAGAGGACCAGCTCACCGTAGAGCTGAAGCGCCTTCGTGACTCCGGGTTCCGGGGGCTGGTGACCAACACGATGGCGTTTGGGCTCGAACGAGCCCCCCAGATCGCCAAGGACTGCGGGTTCGAGCATGTAGTGGCCAAGCTTTGGTGGCAAAGCGATGAGCTCCTGGCGACAGAGAAGGAGAACTTGGACGCCGCAGCGGGCGCGGTTGACGCGGTGTGCGTGGGCAACGAGATCATCCAGAAGGGGATCGCCGACCACGACCGACTCGTACGCGAGCTCGATGAGGCCCGCGAACGCTTTGGGATTCCCGTCACCACGGGGTTCCAGCCTCCGGACTGGCAGTCCTACCCCGAGCTGGCGACCTCGATCGGCGACTTCTCGTTCCTGAACGTCCATCCCTGGTGGGTGCTTCATCGCAACGATCCCCTGACCGCCGCCAACTGGGTAGCCGAGGCCTACGAACTCGTGGCCGCCACCCCTGGGATGCCTGCTGGCCGGGTTGTCGCGGTACAGGAGACCTCGTTCCCCAGCGGAGCAGTCCCGCCGGAAGCCACCCCAGGTGCCACGCCGGAGAACCAGAGTCGCTTCTACGAGGCGCTTCTCGCCACCGACGTGCCGTTCGTCTGGTTTCACGCTGTCGACTCACCGATGCACCGCAGGCCCTCACCGCCAGGAGGGTTCGGGGGACTATGGGACGAGAATTGGGAGCCCAAGCCCGTGGTCGAGCTCCTCACGTCGGCCTTGTAGCCCGCACGAGAGGGTCGTCCCGGCACTCGATGGCCTATACACCGCACGCATGGGAAGGCTTCTTCACCGCACAGGCGACAGCATCCGCCGCGCTGGCGGGTCTGCTCTTCGTGGGGATGTCGATCAATCTCGCCGCCATTACGGCATCGACGCGGCTCAGCCGACGTGCCCTGGAGGTCTTCGTGCTCCTTGTGGAGATCCTCCTCCTGTCAACATTGGTGTTGATCCCGGACGTGCCGCGCGTTGCGCGCGGGTTGGGCCTGCTGGGAGTCGGCGTGATCGCATGGGCGTTGGTCGGACGTGGCCACATGACGGCTTTGGCCAGCCGCCGAGGCCCGGACGCGGCCGCAACGCCGAGAGGCAGCATCGCCGCGCAATTGCTCTTGGGTCAGGCGGCAACGCTTCTCTTGGTCATCGGCGCGGCCACGTTCATCGCTGAAGCTGGTGGCGGCCTGTACTGGTTCGCGCCGGGCATCGTCGTCGCATACGTGGCGGCTCTGGCCGATACCTGGGTGCTGCTCATTGAGATCCAGCGCTGAATGCTCAGCAGTGGCCGTACTTCTACGAGAGAGCGGGATCGAGGCCCGGCGCGGGCGGCTAGGCCGTTGGCACCTCGCCCACCGCTCCAACTGCCGCACCCTTCGTGGCGGACGCCGGGGTCGGCAGCAGCTGGACCGATGTTCCGCCAAGGGCTGGCCCCGTGGTGTGAAGGTGGCACCGTACCGTCGTCCCGCTCGGCGTGACGAACGCCTCGGGGTCGACGCTGGCGCAGATCTCCATGGCGAATGGGCACCGGGCCCGGAAGCGGCAACCCCCCGCTCCACCGACCGGTTCACCGACCTCGCCAGAGAGGATGATGCGGGACCCTTCGCGCCGGCGGGTCGGATCCGGGACCGGGATGGCGGACAGGAGCGCCGCCGTGTACGGGTGGGTCGGCCGCAGATAGACCTCGTCCGCCTCCCCTTCCTCGACGATCTTCCCGAGGTACATCACGGCGATCCGATCGCTGATGTGGCGAACGAC
>DATDHU010000083.1:0-53940 GCA_036521415.1 Acidimicrobiales bacterium | reverse complement strand
CGAAAAAGGATCACCCAGGCGTTGATTTCTCCTCTTCACGGCACGCCACGTCGTCGGGCCGGGCCGTCATCTCAAATCCGAATGATCCGCCCGCAAACCTCGGTCGTAGTACCGGTGACGACGAGATGAGGGAGCTAACGGCGTGGAATCAGCGAACCGACCCCAACGTGCAGCCCGCCGCTTCGCCTGTCGCGCCGCGGCTGTCGCCCTGACCGTCGGGGCGGTCTCTCTGTCGACGATCGTCGCCAGCACCGCAGGCGCGGCGACCAGGCACAAGCCGAACCGCATCGTCGCCACCACCCAGAATGCCCAGTTCGGCACCATCCTGGTGAGCGGCAAGACGGTCTACACGCTGAAGGCGAGCAAGACCCCCTGCACCACCCGGTGCCTGAAGGTGTGGCCCGAGGTCCTGGTGGCCAAGGGAACGACCAGGGCACAGGCCGGGAGCGGCGTGCTGGCGTCGATGCTCGGCACCGTCAAGCGGAGCGGTGGTGTTCGCCAGGTGACCTATGGCGGAAAGCCGCTGTACTGGTTCTCGGGAGACTCGGGCGCCGGGCAGGTGAACGGCAATGTGACCGACACCTGGGGAAAGTGGTCTGTCGTCGTGACGGCAAAGCCGGCCCAATCCTCCGCTGGGGCGACCACTGCGCCGACGCCATCGTCGGCGGGGCCGACGACCACGATGCCCGTGAGCCCGACCACCTCGCCCGGGACCGGGTCGTCGCCGACCCAGAGCACATCGCCGCCTCCGACCTCGGGTTCGACGAGCTCCCCGGCGCCGGTGACCGCGCCGACCCCGGAGGCCGGCCCCACGCCGTCACCGACCACGCCGCCTGCCACCTCGCCTCCCGCCACCTCGCCTCCCGCCACGTCGCCCCCCGCCACGTCACCACCAGCGACGATGCCTCCCGGCTCAGGCGGTGTGGCGTTCTGACTCCGCCAGATTCAAGGCGCTCGACGAACAGAGCCGGGCCCCTGGTCTGACCGCAGGTTGGCCCCTGGTCTAGAGTGCAAGCGCGAAGGGGAGTAGCCCCCAATCGGTGGTCGACATACCGGCTCCTCGGAGCCCGGTCACCGGACCTGTCCGCAGGTGGATGAGACCTTCGTTCCAGCCATGTTGTCGTGGCCGGGGCGAAGGTGGACCCTTCGGCCCGGCGAGAGAGGCCGCCCTGAGCATCGCCATCATTGCGGCAGTCTTTCCGATCATCTTCGTCGGAGAGCTGCCGGACAAGACCATGTTCGCTTCGCTCGTCATGTCGACGCGTGGACGACCACTGGCCGTGTGGCTGGGAGCCGCAGCCGCGTTCGCGGTCCACGTCGTCATCGCCGTCACCGTCGGAGTTGCCCTCTTCCACCTGGTCCCGCACCGGGTGCTCGACGGGATCGTGGCCCTCATGTTCCTTGCCGGCGCCGGGTTGGCGGTCCGGGAGGCCTCCAAGTCCCATCAGGAAGAGGTGCTCGTCGAACGGGAGGCAGCTTCGGGCCGGCGCGTCGTGACGACGGCGTTCATCGTCATCTTTGTGGCGGAATGGGGCGACCTGACCCAGATTTTGACGGCCAACCTGGCTGCCCACTACCACTCGCCCCTGTCGGTCGGGGTGGGAGCGGTGCTGGCCCTGTGGGCGGTGGCCGCCCTGGCGGTGATCGGAGGACAGAGTGTGCTGCGATTCGTCAATATCCGGACCGTGCGCCTGGTGACCGCCGTGGTTCTCGTGATCTTGGCCGGTCTCGCCGGCTGGCAGGCGCTTCGCTAGCCCGGGCCAGCCGGACGCCTGCCTGGGCGGGGCACCTGGCGATGGGACGGTCAGGGGCGAATGTGGTCCGGCAAGCCATAACGTGGCAGGTCGGCGGCGAGGAATGCGGTCACCTCGGCGACCCGTCCGCCGCGGATGGTCAAGACGTCGAGGCCGCCGGGTATGAAGTGGCCGGAGCGTTCGTCCCATAGGTAGGTGCCGAATGCGAGTTGGCCGTTTGCCGTGGTGGGCACGAACCGCCAGCGAGAGTTGAGTGGACCGTCGAGCAGGAAGGCACGGATGTCGTCCCGGCCCCGGTACCATTCCGGTAGCGGCGGCATCGAGTAGCGGGCGTCGTCAGCGAGCATCGCCACGATGGCGTCGACGTCACCGGCATGCCAGGCATCGGCCCAGCGGGTGACGATGGCGAGGACGGCCTCATCGCCCAGGTCACGCAGTTCGCTCTGCTGAGACGGTGCAGTCGAGTCGACCGCCCTTCGGGCCCGTTGGAGGGCGCTGTTCACCGACGCGGTGGACGTGTCGAGCTGCTCGGCCACCTCGGCCGCCGAGAAGCCGAGGACCTCACGGAGTATCAGCACCGCCCGCTGGATCGGGGTCAGGTTCTGCAGTGCAGCGACGAAGGCGAGCTCGACGCTCTCCCGGCGGACGTAGCTGGCCTCGGGCGACGGGTCCGGGAAGGGCTCGAGCCAGCTGATCTCGGTGGCCGGTGTGCCCGGTGAGACATCGACGGGCAGTTCCCGGCGGGCCCGGCGCTCGAGGGAGCTCAGGCACCGGTTGGTGGCGATCTTGTACAGCCAGGCGCGGACGAAGCCGCGGTCGTCCAAACTGCCGATGCTGCGCCACGCACGCACCAGGCTCTCTTGGACGGCGTCCTCGGCGTCATGGATCGAGCCGAGCATCCGATAGCAGTGCGCCTGCAGTTCGGGGCCGTACGGCGCCACCAACTGCTCGAAGGCATCGGAATCGCCAGATCGGGCGGCGTTGAGCAACTCGGCGGACGCTGGCATGGCCCCATCTTGGCGCGCGGCGATGAATTCGCGCGCCGGGCCGGGTTCCACTGGCAGACGACCATCCTGAGGAGGAACCATGACCGATGAACAGCAGGTCCGCGACCTGATCGAACGCTGGGCTGCGGCGGTCCACGACGGCGACATGCCGGCCGTGCTCGAGGACCACGCGCCGGACATCGTCATGTTCGACGTTCCCCCGCCCCACCAGGGCGTCCGAGGTCTCGACGCCTATCGCGACACCTGGCCCGGCTTCTTCCAGTGGCAGGCGTCCGGGGCGATGTTCGACATCGAATCCCTTGACGTCACGGCCGGCTCGGAAGTTGCGTTCGCGTTTGCATTGCTGCGATGCGCCACACCGGCTGACTTCGCCCGCCATCCCGAGCAGCGGCTGCGGCTCACCATCGGCCTGAGCAAGGTGGACAACCGGTGGGTGGTGACCCACGAGCACCATTCCTTCGCCGACGCGAGCGATTAGGACCGCGACAGGTCGGGCATGGCGGCCTCGAACCAAGTGGCCGTGGCGGTGTGTCCGGTCAGCGAACGGGCCACCCGCGTGGCTGCGGCGGCCAGAGCCCGGTGGTGTCCGGGCGGAGCTCCATCAAGCAACTCGTTCCAGAACACTGCCCATCCGCCACCGAGGGAATCGTTGCGGCCAACGGTGGTGAGGAAGCGGGTGACGGCGGAAACGGCGCGGGGCCGACCCAACAGGGCACCCTGGATGGCGGCGGCGATCCGGTGATAGGGGAGGTGTTGGGCAGCAAGGGTGGCGCAATAGTGTTCGGCCACACTGCCCGGGTGACGCAGCACTGACTCGCCGGCCGAACGTCCGCTGCTCATAGCTTGGGCGATCCCCTCGCCTTGCAGCGGGTTGACCAGACCGGCCGCATCGCCCACCAGCAACACCCGTCCAGCGGCCGGTGTGGTCCCGACCATCCCCATCTTGAGCCAGCCCCCGAGGCGCGGCGAGGGAGACATCGGACCCGAATCGGCGAGGAGGCCGAGGCTCCGGCCGTGCTCGAGGAAGGCCGGCAGGGCCCGGACTGCCGTCGCTCCTGCCTGACGGTCCGTCATGGTACCGACGCCGAGACCGACGTTTGCGTGTCCGTCTGGCCCGGGAAAGACCCAGCCGTAACCGGGGAACGCATGCCAGGGTGTCGGCTCCCACAGGACGATGGCCGGGAGATCGACCACCTCGGATAGGTAGGCCCGTACGGCGAACCCCCACAGCACCCTGTTCACATCGACGAGACCGGCCGCCGTGGCGACTCCGCTGGTGGCACCGTCAGCCCCGATGATGAAGTCGGCGTGGAGGTCTTGTCCCGTGCTCATCCGGTACCCGTCGAATCGGTCGCTCGGCCCCAGCGGCTCAGCCGCCCGCCCGTGGATCGGTTCGGCTCCAGCCCCGATGGCCGCCTGGTAGAGGGTGGAGTCGAAGACCGTCCGGGTGACGGCGGTACCGTGCCCGGGGTAGGTGAGGCCTTCGGCACTGGGCAACCGGACCCGACGACCGGTCGGCCCGACGACCAGCATGTCCCCGACATCGCGGCCGGCCGGCATCGGTATGCCGAGGTCGGCCAGCAACTGCAGGCCGCGGGGGCCGACCAGGTCGCCGCACGCCTTGTCCCGGGGAAAGGTTGCCTTGTCCACCAGCGCCACCCGGGCTCCGCCTGCGGCCAGAACATAGGCTGCGATACTGCCTGCGGGACCACCCCCGATCACGAGGGCGTCATAGCGCGATGAGCCCACAGGGCTCCTTCCTTGCTGGCCGGGCCTACAGTGAGATTCTCTCACCCCGAGGAGGATCCATTGTGCCGAACGCTCCCGGCGATCGGAACCGTTTTGCGCAGCAATTGTTCGCAATGCTCCCGCAGCGCTACGACGAGCTGGCCGAGATCCTGTCCATGGGCCAGAACGGCCGATGGCGGCGAGCCATGGTCGACCGGATCGTGGCCGCGTCGCCCGGCACCGTGCTCGACGTCGCCTCGGGGACGGCCGGCGTGGCACTGCAGCTGGCGGCGCGGACCGCCGCCGATGTCGTTGGTCTGGATCTCACCCGGACCATGCTGGCCCGAGGGCAGTCCAATATCGCAGCAGCCGGATTGAACGGGCGCATCCAACTGGTGGCCGGACGGGGTGAGCAACTGCCGTTCCCCGACGGTGCCTTCGACTCGCTGACCTTCACCTACCTGCTCCGCTACGTGGACGACCCCCAAGCCACGCTCAGCGAGCTCGCTCGCGTCGTGAAGCCCGGTGGCACCATCGCCAGCCTGGAATTCCTCGCGCCTCCGAGTCGCTTCTGGCGCATGTGGTGGTGGCTCTACACCAGGCTGCTGCTCCCAATCGGCGGGTTGGTGACCGGAGGGCGCGAGTGGTTCAGGGTGGGCCGGTTCCTCGGGCCCAGTATCTCGCACCACTACCGGGACTATCCGGTGTCATGGACGGTGGACGCGTGGCGCCGGGCCGGGATCGAAGACGTTGGCGTCCGGGTGATGAGCCTCGGTGGTGGACTGGTGATGTGGGGGACTCGCGGCAGTGCATGACCAGCCGGACCCCGACGCCGCCGGGTCGGAGCCGCCGTTTCCTGCGGCACCGGCGGGCTCCGGTGACGAGCATCGCCCCGCGTTCTACGCCGCTCGGCCGGGAGGCTGGCGGGACTGGTGGACCGTGCTCCACCCTCCCTACACCGCGTGGCACCTGGGCTACGTAGTGATCGGGGCGTGCCTGGCACCTAACGTCGATGTGACCCGAATGGTGGCCACCTTGCTGGCGTTCCTGTTCGCCGTCGGATTCGCGGCCCACGCACTCGACGAACTCCACGGGAGGCCGCTGGGTACCCGGATACCCACCCCGGCACTGGTTGCGCTGACCCTCGTGGGTCTGGCCGGTGCGATCGCGTTGGGCATCGTCGGACTGTCCCGGGTCGGTTGGCCCCTGATCCCGTTTCTCGTGCTCGGCCCACTGCTGGTGGTCGCCTACAACTTGGAGCTGCTCGGTGGGGTGGTCCACACCGATGCTGGATTCGCCCTCGCCTGGGGTTCGTTCCCGGTGCTGGTCGCCTACGTGGCCCAGACAGGCCGACTGGCCCTGGCCCCCGTGCTGGCTGCGATCGCCGCGTTCGCGCTGTCCCTGGCCCAGCGCCGACTGAGCACCCCGGCGCGACTCATCCGTCGCCGCGCCGCCGGGGTGGAGGGTCGGGTGACCTTGCGAGGAGGTGCGTTGATCCCAATTGACCAGCGCGTCCTGTTGGCGCCACTCGAGGGAGCACTGGTCGCCATGACATGGGGCGTGGTGCTCCTGGCCACGTCGCTGGCCATCTTCCGTCTGGGCTGATGAGCCGGCCCTGCGGCCGGCAGCCGAGCCTCAGTACTGGATCAGCTCTCGGACCTCGACGTATCCGTAGGTCGGTAAGCCGTTGGCCCACTCGAGGGCGGCGTCCATGTCCTCGCACTCCATGATGTAGAACGCCTGGATCTGCCGATCGCCGTCGGCAAACGGCTTGTGTTCGACGGCGTCTGGGAGCTGGTGACCGGCGATGGCCGTACGCACCAGGCGGGCATCCGAGGCCGCAGGCATCAGCGCACCGTTGGCCACGAAGGCGCCGGCCGCCCTGACCTGCTCGTCGAATGTTGCCCAGGCCTGGAAGTCGCTTTCGTCACCACTGGCCGCATCGGCGTCGGCCCACATGAGCATGAGGTACTGCATCATTGAACGGTACGTCCTCTGCGCGTGGCCGGTCGAGGGAGCCCCGAGCCGGAGTCCGCGGCGGTGTCGACGATCCTCGCCCGACTGGGACCCGGTTGACTTATGCAGGTATATACCTGCATAATGGAGAAGTGGTCGGGAATTCGGAGGTCGGGGATTCGGACATGGTCTTCAAGGCGCTGGCGGACCCGACCCGCAGGTCCGTGCTCGACAGGCTCCGCGCCCGCAATGGCCAGACCCTTGGCGAGCTGTGCGAGCCACTGGAGATGGCCCGGCAGTCCGCCACCCAACACCTCGGGGTGCTGGAGGCAGCCAACCTCATCAGCACGATTCGCAGGGGCCGGGAGAAGCTCCACTACCTCAATCCGGTGCCTCTCTGGGAGATCCAGGAGCGCTGGATCGGCAACTTCGAACAGCCCCGGCTCCGGCTGCTGAGCACCGTCAAACAACGAGCAGAGGAGGACAACATGGCCGATCGGCCGAGCTTTGTGTACGTCACCTATATCGAGAGCACGGCGGAGAGGGTGTGGGAGGCCCTGACCGATGCCGACCTGACCGCCCAGTACTGGGGGCACAGCAACGTCTCCGATTGGGGGCTCGGATCGCAGTGGGAGCACCGACGGACCGACGGCTCGGGCGTCGCCGATGTTGTCGGCACCGTGCTCGAGTCCGTGCCGCCGCGCCGCCTCAAAATGACCTGGGATGTCCCCGGTGAGGCGCCCTCGGACGCGCCCCCGACGGTGACCTTCGGCATCGAGAGCCACGCGGAGATCGTCCGGCTCACCGTCATCCACGAGCACCTCATCGACGCCGGTCAGCTCGAGGGTGTCTCGGCCGGATGGCCCGCCGTGTGTGCCAACCTCAAGTCACTGCTCGAAACGGGGCACGTCTTGCCCAGCGCTCCATGGGAGATGCACGACGAGCTCCGCTCCGCGCATGCCAGCGACGGACCGCGGTGATAGCCATGCGAGTCCTTGCATGGCACGGATAGTTCGTTGGTGAAGGTCTCATTTCCGCGGATCGTCCGGACACCCGCATGATCAACCTTGACCTCGGCAGAGCAATCATTGCCCAAGCCATCGCGTCAATCTGAGTCACCTTCCGATCTCCGTGGCACTTCAATTGGTCATCTGGCAAAATTCCACGCGTGCTCGAGCGTGCCGAGGTTCGCAAGGCCAAAAGAAGGGTCGGCAAGCAGCAGGCCAATCTTGCGTCAGCCCGCCCTGATCTCACGAAGGAACAGGGGGCCGACTCGATCCCCGAGGTCGAACACATCGTGATCCTCATGATGGAGAATCACTCCTACGACAACTATTTCGGCATGCTCGCTGGGCATGGCGACGGATTCAATCTCGGAACCGATGGCCAGCCGACCGAGAGCAACAACAAGGCGGATGGCTCAGCCGTCCCGCTGACACACTTCTCGGGAACACGCCAAGTGGCGGGCTTGCCTACCCAAACTTGGAACGCCAGCCACATCCAAGACAACGATGGCGCCTGCGATGGCTTCGTCCGCAGCATTGAAGAGACGCTGCCCGGCAAAGATGCCAGCAGGGCCATGACCTACTGGACCGAGCAGGACCTGCCCTTCTACTACGGCCTGGCCAAGACCTTTCCGTTGGCCACTCGTTGGTTCAGTAGCTGTCTGGGTCCGACGTTCCCCAATCGTCGCTTCATGATCGCCGGTACCGCCCATGGGTTGATCGATGATCTTCCGTTCGGGATGGGCGACTATCCCGAAGCCGGCACAATCTTCGATCTGCTGACCGCGCACAACATCAGCTGGATTAACTATCACAACGTCGCGCCCTGGCAGCTCAACTTCAAGCGCCTGTTCCACACGCCGGGCGTCAACATCGTCCGGATGATTGGCGCCTTCTTTGCCTGGATCTTTCCAAGTCTCTTGAAGGCGGTCCAGAGCAAGCTGCAGTGCACGGCCGATCTCTACCCACTGGGCACGCTGCGATCGATCAATCACCTGCGAACGATGAGCCAACTGTTTGTCGACGCCCGCAATGGGACGATGCCGTCGGTCAGCATCATTGACCCGGACTTCGGACAGTGGTCAGAAGAGAATCCTCAAGACATTCAAGACGGGGAAGCTTTTGCGTCAAAGGTGATCAACGCCGTCATGTCTGGGGAGGGCTGGCCAAGGACGTTGTTGATCTGGGTGTACGACGAGCACGGTGGTTACTACGACCATGTAGCGCCGCCGCCGGCGCCCATACCCGACGACATTCCTGGCGCAAACCCGCTCAAGCGGCACTGGTGGCTGGGATTGCTCTTGCGCTTCACTCCCTACTCCAAGAAGGTCAACGTCAGTGATTCGGGACAGACCGCGTATGACCGACTTGGATTTCGGGTACCGGCAGTTATCGTTTCTCCTTATGCCCGGCCCAACTTCGTGAGTGACACGATTTATGATCACACATCCATCCTCAAATTGATCGAGAAGAAATGGAATCTTCCAGCCCTTACTCATCGTGATGCTGCGGCCACCGATCCACTGGATGCGCTTGATTTCGAAAATCCTCCAAGGTTCTTGCATCCGCCTACGCTCCCGGCGCCGGCGGGAAGAATCAATCTTTGAATCGTCGCTGACGATCCATCGCCAATTTGAGGCGCTCGAACATGGCCGAAGCGTCAGATGAGATCAGCCAGGCCGCCCCAACCCTCCGGCGCAGGCGCCAGGCGCCAGAACTGCTCGGGGGCCCTGCCGTCGAGTCGCTGGCTGAGGGCATGGTCCTGCTCCAAGGGTGGGATCTGGCTGGCGTAGCACCAGATGGCGCGCCGCTTTCGCTCCTCGTCCTCCTGGTGGGGGACGATGGCCGGGGTCGGCCACGGCCCGTGCCGCAGCAACCGGGCGACCCGCCACGCCAACAGGCCGGGAATGTGCTTGTACCCGGCGTCCTCGTAGCAGTACCAGGCGACGTCTCGAAGGTTCTCCCGGACGAGCATGGCCGCCTGGTGGGTGACGTCGTGGTCGGGATTGGCCAGGCCCATGGGAGCGAAGACGGCGGTGGGGTTCCAGGAGAGGACGGCTGCTTCCAGGACGGGTGCGATGTCCTTCGGGGTCGGACGATCCTCGGGCGCCAGGTACTGGTGGTCGGGGAAGTCCAGCCACTGCGGCGTCGCCTCCAGGACGTCCATGGCTCGCCGGTCCTCCTCTCGGCGGGCGGCGACGACGTCGTCTCCGGCACGGAAGCCTCCGAGCGCGTCCCAGGGGCTGGGCTCGTCGGGGTAGGCAGGAGGTCGACCGCCCATGACCGTCACCACCGTGGTGCCCGGGTAACTGGCGATCAGATGGCCGGCCCCCATCGCTGCATCGTCGAAGTGGGGCGAGAGGACCACGAGCCGCGTCAGCTCCTCTCGGTCCACCACACCCCATGTCAGGTCGGCAATCGCCACCTGGCCTCCCATCCTCGGCCGCCTCGCAGCAGACCGTAGCCGCACGGCTGCAGTGTGCGTCGGACGCAAGACGGGCTGGCCGGACCGACCGTTCTGAAGCCGGCCTCTGCTTGATTCCGGTGGATCAGCTCTTGGCGGTGGCCTGGTTCAGGTTCACGGCGGCGCGAACGAGAGTCCTCAACGCCTTCTCGTCCAGCTTCTCGCCCTCGTGGAAGTCGATGGCACGCCTCGTGCTCCCGCCAAGACTGGAGTTGAAAAGGCCCGAAGGGTCCTTGAGAGCCGCCCCTTTGGCGAAGGTCATCTTCACGACGTTCTTGTACGTCTCGCCCGTGCAGATGATTCCGTCGTGATACCACGTCGGAACCCCTCTCCACTTCCACTCCTCGACGACTTCGGGATCGGCCTCCTTGATCAAGGTACGGAGCCGGCTGAGCATCTCGCCCCGCCAGTCGCCCAGCTCCTTGATTCTCGCGTCGATCAGCTGAGAAGGAGACTTGCTCTTTTCCGACGTGCTCTTCTCCATGCCGTTTCTCTTCCTTGGTCCCGACGCTTTGATACGGGGGTCATCCCCAGCGTGGACTCTAGCTGGAGCTGCGATCAGCCGGCTTACCTTGCAACCCTCGGTATTCCCGCGTGCCGGCTGTAGCAGTACCGGCGCTGGTCCCCATCCTTCGGTGGCGTCGACGAATCGCCAGGCGCACCGAATGACGTCGTTGCTCCGACGGACGAACGGTCTTCAGGTGCACCGTCTGGCCGTGGCCCATGACTCCGTATGCTCGCTGGGATACGCGGTCGCGTGGAGGCGGGGGGCTTCACTCACCTTCGATGGAGGCACGATGAGCACAACGACCGCCACCCAGCGGCCAGCCAGGGAACAGGTTTCCGACGGGGAGGCCAATCACGCCCGACGCTGGTGGATCCTTGCCGTGCTGGGCATCGCCCAGCTGATGGTGATCCTCGACAACACCATCGTCAACATCGCCCTCCCTACCGCTCAGCACGCCCTCAACTTCTCCAACGCCGACCGGCAGTGGATCGTGACCGCTTATTCGTTGGCCTTCGGCAGCCTGCTGCTCCTCGGCGGCCGCATCGGGGACATCATCGGGCGTAAACGCGCCTTGCTCATCGCCCTGGTCGGCTTCGCCGGTGCCTCGGCCTTGGGGGGTGCATCGGTCAGCTTCCCCATGCTCGTCATCGCCCGTAGCGTCCAAGGGGCCTTCGGGGCGCTGCTGGCCCCATCGGTTCTTGCCCTCCTGACCACCACCTTCACCAATCCGATAGAGCGGGGAAAGGCATTTGCCATCTACGGCGGCATCGCCGGAGCCGGAGGGGCCCTCGGGCTCCTGCTCGGAGGCATCCTCACCTCCTACGCCTCGTGGCGGTGGACCCTGTTCGTCAATCTCGCCTTCGCTGCCATTGCCGCCGTCGGTGCACTGCTGTGGCTGAAGAACGACAAGGCAGCCGACCGCGACCCCCTCGACTTCACCGGGTTGTTCCTGGTCACGGGTGGGCTGTTCTGCCTGGTCTACGGCTTCTCGCACGCCGAGACCACCGCGTGGAGCAATCCGTACACCATCGGGTTCCTCGTCCTTGGGCTCGTGCTGCTATCCGTCTTCGCCTTTGTCGAGACCCGGAAGCGCTACCCGCTGTTGCCGCCTCGGGTCGTGCAGAACCGCACGCGTGGCGGCTCGATGCTGGCCATGTTGTTCGCCAGTGCCGGCATCTTCGGCGTCTTCCTCTTCCTTACGTACTACCTGCAGGGCACCTTGGGGTTCAGCCCGGTGAAGACCGGTTTCGCCTTCCTCCCGATGGTCGCCGCGCTGGCCACCACCGCCCAGGTGTCCAACCGGGTGTTGCTGCCGAGGGTCGGGCCCAGGATCATTCTCCCGATCGGCCTGCTCATCGACGCCGTGGCCTTGTACCTACTCCACCTGGTCGGGCTGCACAGCTCGTACGTCAGCCATGTGCTCCCGTTCATCATCCTGTTGGGCGTGGGTTTCGGGCTCAGCCTGGCACCCTCCTTCAGTACCGGCACCCTCGGACTGCGTCCGCATGACGCCGGCGTGGGATCGGCCGCCCTCAACACCAGCCAACAGGTCGGCGGCTCTATCGGCACAGCCCTGCTCAACACGCTGGCGGCCGGTGCCGTTACGGCCTACCTGGTCGGGAAGGCGGCGACCCCCGCCAACCTGAAGGCGGCCGCGCTGCACAGCTACACGACCGCATTCCTGTGGTCGTCCCTCGTCTTCGTGTTCGGAGCGGTGGTGGCGGCACTCGTCCTCCGGTGGGGGAACCTCGGGGTGCTGGCGAGGGCTCCCGAGGAGGCCCAACCAACGGTCCAACCCGTCTGACGGCGCCTGGATCTCCCTCGTTCCCATTAGCCTTGCTCCGTACTCAGGCGGGGACCGGCGCTCGGGAAGGGGATCCAGACGTCTGATCCGAACTGGGCAGAGCAGGTGACGGCGATCGCCACGTCCGTTGGCGCCCTGGGCCTCCTGGGCGCCATCGGCGCCGCGGTCGTTGCCGGCCGACAGGTCAAAGAAGCCAGGAAGGCCCGTGAGTCCCAGATGGCGGCCGACTTCCTCCGCCGGTGGGATGAAGACGCTCTGGTGGCGACGAGGCGCCTGGTCGGCCAGTTCGAAACGAAGGAAGATCTCAGTGCCGCCTTTCAAGGCTTCATCGCCGCGAATGCCGAAGAGGCGTACGTGCTCTACCGGGAGCTCGATTACTTCGAGCAACTGGCCGCACTCGAATACCTCGGCCACTTCGATTTCGAGCTGATCAAGGTGATGCTCGGCCGCACGCTGGTCGACCGTTGGGAGATGTGGAAGCCCTCCATTGACGCCATGCACGGAGCCATCGGCTATCCCATGTTCGAGGCGCTGGTTACGAAGATGAGGAAGGCTACCGACCCTCCCGAAGCGGCCCGGAGGGCCTGAACCGGCCCATCTGCCTCAGAACCCTCCGATGCCCTTGCCGATGAGCACGACTCCGATCACTAACAACAAGACGGACATGACGGTTGCGCTGTTCTGCTCGAGCCAGGCGTCGAGCGACTCCAGCATGGGCTGTGCCCGGGCCCCCATGATCCGGTAGAGCACCACGGGCACGACGACGGTCGTGGCCGCGAGAGCCACGAAGATGACCGCGGCCCCGACGTGGCCTCCCGGCGAGGTCGGCGCCTGGGAGATGGCGATCCCGCCGCCCAGGCTCATGATCAGGTTCTTTGGGTTGATGGCCGAGAGCCCGACCCCGAGGCCGACGCTCTTTCCTGGGGTGATGTTCTCGATGGCTCGGAGCCACCTCGGCAGTGCGGTCGTCTCCCCGGGGGCCGGTCGCTTCCGCCAGTTCCGGAGGCCGAGGAAGAGCACGAGGATCCCGAGAACGAGCTTGACGGTCGATGTCCCGCTCGATTGCGACCCGTCCGACGTGGTGCCGATCGATCCGGCCACGGCCAACACCACCGCGGTCACCCCAGCGATGCCGACGACCCAGCCAAGGGCGAACGCCGCGCTGTTGGCACCGGCCCGTTTCGACAACAGCATGAGGACGACCGCGATGATGGGGATGGGACTGATGGCCACTCCGATGGCAAAGGGGAGACTTTCACCGATCGCTTGTCCCATGGCGCTCCTCGATGCTGGCGGGTACAGATTCTGCTCCATCTACCCTTGCTGCCGCATCCGGACGATCGCCGCCATGTCCCAGCAGTACCGTCAGCAATCAATGGGGCTGTTGTGGAATGCCTTCACCGACCAGTGGCCGTCGCGCTCGGCCAGCACCCAGGTGGCGCGCACCAGCCGGGAGGCAGGGACGCTGTCCTCGCCGGCCATGAGGACAGCACCAGCCTGGCCAGAGGCTGGGCCTAGTCAGTGAGCAGTTGGGCGACGGCGTTGGTTTCGGTGGACGGTGAGCGACGCGTCGTCGTGACCGGCGGTCAGGCTGACGGCTCCAGATGGTCGTCCGCCCAGGCTCGTTCCAGGACCTCCAGGAGGACGTCGGCCGGCTGGGCCCCGGCGATCCGTACCGCCGGTCGACGACGAAGAAGGGGATACCGGTCGCCCCCAGCGACTCGGCGGTGGCTTCGTCCTCGACCACCTCGTCGGTGTACTCGTCGCCGGCCAGCACCTGGCCTACCTCGTCGCGGTCAAGCCCGGCCTCGGTGGCCAGCTCGGCCAACGAGTCGTGGTCGAAGACCGACGCCTGCTCGGTGAAGTACGCCCGGTGAAGCCGCTCCACCAGCTCACCCTGCCGGCCGCACTCCTTGGCCAGTGCACAAGGCGGTGGGCGTCCCTCGTGTGCCACTGGCCAGGCCGCCCAGGTGGAACTCGAGCCCGTCCTCGACCGCCCGCTGCTCCATCTGCAACTGAGACTCGGCTGCCTGCTCGACGGTCATGCCGTACCGGGAGGGCCGGTAACCTGTGGCCATGCCGGCACCGACCACGGCGCGGGAGAGCGTGCCGCTGAGCCACGAGGATCTGGCCATCCTGTCATTGGAGAGCGAGACGGTGGTCGGGCACGCCTGCAAGTTGATCCTGGTCGGCCCGGTCCTCGACGTCGGCGAGCTGCGCGAGTCGATGCGACGCCGGGTCGAGGCCGTGCCCTCGCTGAGCCGGCGTCTCGGCGGCACGACCGCGGTGCCGGCCTGGGTGCCCGACCCCGAGTTCGAACTGGACGATCACGTCGTGGACGCCACGGGGGCCGCCGCCTTGACTGCTGCCGACCTCGACGGGGAGCTCGCCCGGCTCTTCGTGCAGCGTCTGGACAGGAGCAGGCCGCTCTGGCAGATCGACGTGCTCGGCCCGCTCGAAGATGGGGGCAGCGCGCTCGTGTGGCGGGTCCACCATGCGATGGCGGACGGTCAGACGACCATGCGGTACGCCGCCGCCCTCCTCTGGGACGAGGTGGACGGCTCGTCGGCGCCGGCCTCGTCCGCGCGGGCGGCCGCGGCGTCCGCCGAGCTCCATCACGAGCGCCATCGGCGTGACCTGGCCGGGTTCGTCGACCGCGAGTTCCGGCGCGGGGTCGGCCCGTCACCCTTCGACGGTCAGATCGGGGCGCAGCGCTCGGTCGCCTTCACCACGGCCGGGCTCGCCTCGCTGCGACGGGTGTCAAAGGAGGTCGCCGACGCCACCGTCAACGACGCCGTCCTCGCCTGCGTGGCCGGCGGACTGCGGCGCTGGATGGGGTCGGGGGAAAGCCAGCTCCGCGAGCTCCGGGTCAAGGTTCCGGTCAGCCTGCACGACTCGAGTGATGACCTGGGCAATCGGGACTCGTGCTTCTACCTCGGTCTTCCCGTGGGTGAACCCGATCCAGCCACGCGCCTTCGTCTCATCCGCCAGGAGTCCGCCCTTCGGAAGGCCAACCACGACGCCGAGGAGTTGGACCGGGTGCTGGCGGAACTGGGCCGGTTGTCTCCCCGGCTCCGGCTCCTGTGCGAGCGGTTCCAGTTCCATCCGAGGGAGTTCGCGCTGAACGTATCGAACGTCCCCGGACCCCGGGCCCCGGTCTCCGTGGTCGGGCGGCCCGTGAACGCCCTCTATGCCATCGCCGACATCGCCGAGCGCCACGCCCTTCGGGTGGGAGCGGTTTCCTACGGGGACCAGCTCAACTTCGGACTCTGCGCCGACGCCGCCCTGGTGCAGGACCTGCCCGCCCTTGCCGCGGCCATCCGGGCCGAGGCCGACGACCTCGTCGCCCTGGCGCCCTGAGCCTCGGGCAGCGGCCCCGACGCTCCAGAGGAGCCCGGTCCATCATCAGCATCAGGGCACTGTTGGTCAGAAGCGCCAGCGGGTTGCGCCACCTGGCTCCGTCGTGCCCAGAGCGGTGGCGGCGTGGGCCGTGAGGCGGTACACGAACCACGGCGGGGGTCCGGCCGATGGTGCGCTGAACTCGGCCGTCAGCGCCCGACCGGAGTCATCGACTCGAGCGGGCCAGCCTCCGGCGGCCCAACGGGCGGCCATGGCCGCCACGGTTGGCGGGTCGGTGACCCTCCGGGCTTCGCCCTCGACCACGAGGTCGAACTCGTGGGTGGCGACGCTCAGCGTGCAGCGCGGGTCCCGGGCCAGGTTCCTACCCTTGCGAGTGTCACCGCCCGTCTCGAACCAGAACGTGCCGTCGGCCCAGAGGGCGCCGACACCGGTGACATGGGGGCTCCCGTCCCGGTTGATCGTGGCCAACCAGCACGTGTGGCGGTCGGGGCCGCCGCTGTCCGGGGCCTGGGTCACGCCCTCTTCGAGCCTGCTTTCGATGCTGCCCAGTCGAGCTGGGGCGACCCGTAGATGGTGTCGAGGTTCGTAGCTTCCATGATCCCTTTGACGCTACCGGCACCCCGAAGTCATCGGCTCGGACGAGCAAGGAGACACAGGCTGGGTCCAGTCGTGCTGGGTCCGGGACCGTCCCAGCGCTAGCGGGTCTCGAGGAACCTCACCACGGCCAAGAAGCGCCGGTGGTCGGTTTGGCTGAGCGCGATAATTGATCCGAGTTCGCTCGTGCCCGAGGACGCGAGTTGGATGATCGGCGAAGGCGACCTGGACATGCCTTACGTCACGGTTGGTGAAGAAAACTCCGGCAACATCGAGATCTACTACGAGGACCACGGATCGGGGCAGCCGGTGGTGCTCATCCACGGGTACCCACTCAGCGGGGCCTCGTGGGAGAGGCAGGCCCCGGTCCTCTTGGAGGCGGGCCACCGGGTGATCACCTACGACCGCCGTGGGTTCGGCCAATCGAGCCAGCCCACGCGGGCTACGACTACGACACCTTCGCCGCCGACCTCAAGGTGGTGGTCGACAACCTCGACCTCCGTGACATGGTCCTAGCCGGTTTCTCGATGGGCACCGGCGAGGTGACCAGGTACCTGGGCACCTACGGCCCCGCCCGCGTGACCAGGGCCGCTCTGTTCGGACCGATCCCTCCGTTCCTTCTCCAGACCGATGACAACCCCAAGGGCGTCCCCCAGAGCGTCTTCGACGGGTTCAGTGAGACCATCAAGAAGGACCGCTACGCGTGGTTCAAGTTCTTCTTTGACAATTTCTACAACGTCGACGAGCTCCACGGCACCCGGATCAGCGACGAGGCCTGGAATGCCAGCTTCCAGGTGGCCGCTGGTTCTTCCGCCTACGCCACGTTGGCCTGTGTGCCGACCTGGCTGACCGACTTCCGCGACGACCTGCCCAAGATCGACGTGCCCTGCTCGTCCTCCAGGGCACCGAGGACCGCATCCTCCCCATCGATGCGACCGGCCGACGGCTGCCCGAGCTGGTGAAGGACATACGGTTCGTCGAGGTCCCCGGCCGCCCCCACAACATTGGCTGGATCCACCCCGAGGTGGTCAATGCCGAGTTCCTCGATTTCCTGAAGTAGTCGACCCCGCCCTCGGGGCGATCTCGGGTTCGAGGCCCCTGATAGAAAGGCAGCATAAGGCTGCACAGGACGCCACCGTGGGAGGCAAGCATGGAGAGCGGCGTGACCGGAACAGTGAAGCCCACCCGGCTCGAACGAACCCAGCGTTTCATGAATCATGTCGGCCGCTTCGACCCGAGCTGGGCCAATGAGATGCTTTCCCCACGGGTGACCTATCGGGTTGCCGGACATCATGCGCTCGCCGGTACGTTCTCGGGTCGGGACCAAGTCTTGCGCCACCTTTCCGACGTCAAGGACGTGACCGGTGGAACGTACGACCCGATCAAATGGGAGGACTGGCTGGTGGGGGAGAGCCATGTGGCCACCATCGCCGACATCCGTATCGCCGCCGACCACAGGTCCTTCGCCGGACGCATGATCTACCTGGTGGGGTTCGACGATGCCGACCTGATCATCAGCATCAGGGCCTTCTTCGAGGACGAGGACGCGGCCGAGCAGTTCCTGGGCCCCTGACCTCCTGGCTCTTACGCCCCGCAGAGGGGTAATCTCGAATTTGAAGGGCAAAGGGCGGTGAGAGGAGTGCACCGTGAGAGGAAATAGGCTGCTCAAGCGGCAGATTCGTGAGGTCCTTACGGGGCTGGGATCTTGCGAGAACGAGGTAGCCGCGGCGCTCGGCGGCACCGGGGTGCGGGCCGAACCCAGAGACCCCCGGGGTTGTGCCATTGCCGTGTACCTGCGCGCCGTCGTCGGGGTCGACCATCGGATCAGTTCCGTCGCCGTCCAGCGGACCGACGTCAAGGTGCTGACCGAACCGGCACGGTTCGGGTTGCCCAATATCGTCACGGTCCGGCTTCCCGAGCCGGTCCGCCGGTTCATCGAGGCGTTCGACAAGTCGGCCTATCCGAAGCTGATTCGGGCCAGTCATGAGGGGGACAGGGCGGTGGACCAGGCCCCGTTCACCAGCCTGTAGCCGGCTCAGCCCAGCGGCGTCTTCGAAGACTTGACCAACGCCTGCTCGTCGGCCAGGGCGATGGCCAGGCCTCCGGCCACGGTGGGGTGGAACGGGGCGTTGCTGCTCAGCCCCTGGACGAACGGCTGTCGGGTGCACAGCTCGTGGCCGGCGAAATTGACGGCCACCGTGTCGAACCCCGACGCGTCGGCACCGTTCTTCAGCACCGCGTTGAGGCTGGCCAGCCGAGAGTCCAGGACCTTGACCTTGTCGGCGGTGATGCCGACAGCGTCCAGGCACGAGAGGTTGGGCCCGAACGGGTCGTAGTAGAGGTTGACCAGCACGGTGGGATGTTGGGGCAGGCCGGCCAGCTGCTGCAACAGCTGGTAGTAGTTCTCGGTGAACGTGGCCAGGTTGGTCTGGAAGAAGGCGGTCGTGGCGTTGTCGTCGCAGGTGGCGGCGGCCGCGCACAGCTGGACCGTGGCGGACCACTGGAGGTCGTCGGCGCCGATGCTGATGGCAATGACCGATGCCCGGGTCGCCTGTTTGGCCACGGCCAGCTGCGCCGGGATGGTCTGGCTCCCGATGCCTTGGGCCCCGAGGACGCCGGTCGGGATGGTGGCGCCGCTGCAGCCCAGGTTCAAGACGTTCCACTGGTTGACCCGACCCAGTGCCGCGGCGTAGGAGTCGGAGCTGCGCTGGCAGGCGGTGTCCTGCGGTGTCGGGTCGGCGACCGGTCCCAACCCGACGCCGGCGGCAGTGGAGTCGCCGATCACGACGGCCTGGATACCCGAGACGGGCGGTCCGGCCGGCTCGATCACCGGCCCGGGTGCGGCCCGGCCGACCAGGTCCTGCAGTGAGCCCACCTGGCTCAGGATCCTCGGCACGCTGAAGGCGGTGACCAGGATGCCGCCGACGTTGATCACTTCGGCGAAGACCAGCCCGGCGCCGATCATCATCAACGTCTTCCGCCATGAGAAGCGGCGCCATCCGGCGATGGCCCCAAGGAGCAGGACGGCAGAGGCGGCGACGATCACCGATTCCCAGACGAAGTAGCGGACCCAGCCGCCGGCCAGGCCCCGGCCGAGCTCGGTGGCGACATCGCCCCGATGCGAAGGCTGCAAGAACCCGGCCACCTGGCTGTTGAGGCTGATCCGGCTCAGCGCCAGCCGGGGACGAACCGGGCCGGGGAACTGGAGCGCGGTCGGCACGGTCTGCCCGAACAGGTCGAGCACACCCGGCCCACGGACACTGAGCGTCGGGGCGGCGGCACCCACTTCGACCGTCTCACCCAGTGCGGACACCGACTGCAGGGGGGTCAGCTTGAAGGCGATGCCGATCGACACTGCGGTGACGACCAGGAACACAGCGGCGTAGATGAGCACGGTGCGGGCCCGGTACAGCCATCGGGGCGAAGACGCCGCGGTGTCGCGGGGTGAGGACTGAGGCACGCTCGTGCCACGCTACCGGGCGGTTCCCGGCCGTCGTCCTCGGCGGTCGTCCCCGACCGGTGCGCGGTGCGGCCGAGGGGGGTGTGCCCGTCGCCGAATACGTGACCAGGGTCTGTTCGGGGTTGTCGGCGAGGTGCAGTACGACATGGGTGTAGTCGGTCGGCCCGAGTGTCGGGTGACATAGCTTCTTCGATCCGCTGCCCATGTCGGCGACGTCCTGGTCGGGCCACCAGGCGCGGAACTGCTCGCTGTGGTGCTGCAACTCATCGATCAATGCGCCGAAGTCCGGGTCGTCGGGGTAGCGAGCGGCGGCCAGTCGGAATCGGCCGAGCATGGCGCGGGCTTCCGCCTCCCATTCCATGTACACGTCCCTGGGCCGACCGGCGGTGAACATCCAGCGCACGAGGTTCCGTTCACCCGCAGGCAACGCCTCCCAGTCGGTGAACAGCTCGCGGGCGGAGGGGTTCGAGGCGAGCACGTCCCAGCGACGCCCCTTGACCAGGGTAGGGGAGGGATCGAGGCGCTGGACGAGGTCGACCACCCTCTGATCGACCCGTTCGGCCGGCTCGGGCATACCGGCAGCGGGGCTGACGACGCTGTCGCGGCCGCGGGCCAGAACCTGGAGGTACCGGCGTTCCGCTCTGGACATCCGGAGCGCCGAAGCCAGCGCGTCCAGAACCTGATCGGACGGTCGTACCGGGCGGCCCTGTTCGAGGAACGTGTAGTACGTGGTCGACAGGTTGGCCAGGGAGGCGACCTCCTCGCGGCGCAGTCCGGTGGTCCGCCGGCGAACTCCTGCCGGCAGGCCCACATCACCGGGGACCAGGCGCTCACGCCGCGCTCGGAGCAGTTGCCCCAGTGCCTGTGGGTCTCCGGCAGGCGCCATCGGTCTTATCGTACTCATCCCCATGCCAGTAATACGGTGCTCTGGTTACCGGTGTCCGGGTGGTCCACCCTGAAGGCATGAACACGACGAGGGCGACCGCCCCGATCTCCGTGGCCGACGGAAGCACGCTGTTGGCCCACCTGGCGTACCCCACTGATCGCCCGGCCCCGGTCGGCGTGATCGTGGCCCACGAGCTGTTTGCCGTGAACCCCGACATCAGCGGGGTGGCCGACCGGCTGGCCGAGGCTGGGTACCTGGCCATGGCTCCGGAGTTCTACCACCGCCACGCCGAACCGGGTCGTTGGTTCGAGCGCGACGACGCCGGACGCCGGGAGGGGTTCGCACAGCTGCACCAGCTCGGACGCGATCAGGCGCTGGCCGACGTGGACGCCTGTGTGGCCTGGCTCCACGCCCAACCGGGTATCGAGCGGATCGCCATGGTCGGGTTCAGTGCCGGGGGACACCTGGCCTATCTCGCCGCGTGTCAACTGCCGATCAGTCGTACCGCCGTGGTCTACGGAGGTTGGCTTCCCACCACCGACATTCCGATGAGCCAGCCCGCTCCGACCCTCGAGCTGACGCCGGGGATCACCGGCCGGATCCTGTACCTGGTCGGCGAGGACGACGCCCTCATACCCGCCGATCAGCGCCAACAGATCGGCGCCGTCTTGGTGGAGGCACACGTTGAGCACGAACTGGTCAGCTACCCCGGCGCCGAGCACGCGTTCTTCTGGCCGGGCACCCCGACGTTCAACCAGGACGCCCGGGATGACGCCTGGGCCCGCATCCTGACCATGCTCGCCGGCTAGCAAGCACTTACGACATGGCCGCCCACGCCGAGCCGCCGGGATCGGAGGCGTCGGGGGTCACGCCCTGGTTCCACCACTTGGCCTGGTAGCCGATGCCCCGATAGACGACCTGGCTCCCGGCCGGGTAGACGCTCGAGGCCGACCACGCCGGGTACGTGCCGGTGGGCACCGTGGTGTTCGTCACCGCGTTCTGGCCCATCAGGACCGGTCCGATGAGCACCCACGGCGTCGCCGACGCACCGGTCACCGGGGTGTTGGGGGCCTGCCCCTGGTTCCACCACTTGGCCTGGTAGATGGTGTGCTTCCACACCACCTTGGTGCCGGCCGGGTAGCTGCCGCCCGTCTCCCAGATCGGGTACGGGCTGGTGAGGGGGTTGTCCGGCCCGGTGGGCGCAGCCGTTGCGTCGGTCACCGCCGAAGCCGCCGAGGCCGACCGGCCCGTCAGCTGGTTGAAGACGGCCGAGAAGGCGAGCGGTTGCTGTGACAGGCCGCTGCAGTTGTTGGCCGCCTGGCCCGGGTTGGGGTCGTTGGGCCCACAGGGCATGTCCCGGTTCAGCGACCAGAAGGACAGCCGGCCCATGCCCTTGGCGTCGGCGAAGTTCACCAGCTGCTGGGCGTCGCTCGTGGTGAATGTCTCGTCAGCCGTGTCGTTCTGCCCGATCATGGGCGTGGCACCGACCTTGTTCCAGGCCTGGGCCGTGGTCAGCTGGTCGCCGGCCTGGAGGTAGGCGGCCTGGACCTGCTGCTGGCCGGCGGTGAGCGACTGCTCGACGGCGTCGATCATGGATGTCGACGTGGGCTTGGAGGGCCCGAAGTCCATGGTCATGAGGTTCACCCCGGCCAGGTCGACGTGGGCGTCGAGCATCGACTGCACCACCTGGACACCTGCGGCGGTGAGCCCGGTCGGGCTGGCCGGAAGGGTGAGCCACACGGCCAGGTGCCCACCGGCGGCCCGGACCGTCTTTTGGACGTTGTGCACCGCCTCCGCCCGGCGGGACACGGCCGCCGTGTCGGTCAGGGCCGCCCCTTCGATGTCGAAGTCGACGGTGGTCAGCTGGTAGCGGTTGACGACGCCCAGGTAGGCGTAGGTCAGACCGTCGACGCTGGTGCAGGTCGTGGCCAGCTCCTGGTTGGCCTGGCCACCGAAGGAGACCATGACGTCACCGTGGAGTTGGCGGTAACGGGCGATCCGGTTGTCGAGCGACAGGCTCTGCTCGGCCTGGTCGAGCGAGTAGGCCCCGCCCCAGCTGGGCGTGCAGGCCGAGGTCGGATCGGCCACCACGAACCCCAGGACGACCGAGTGGGCCACGTTGGAGGTCGGGATCTGGAACTGCGACGTCGGGGTGAGCGTGGTGTCGACGTAGGGGGCGAACCACGGCGCCGCCACCGGCGTGGCTGCTCTGGCACTGGTCGTCCGGGTCACCAGCTTGACCGTGCCGGCCACGGCGACGGCCACGACCAGTGCGGCCACGGCGACCCGCCACACGGAGACCTTTCGGCGAGGCGGGTCATACGGTTCCTGGCCCATCTCACGACGCCTGTTCGGTGACCGGCTGGTCGGCCGGGTCGCCCCGCCGGTAGTTGTCCTTGTACATGTTGTATGTGGCCTTCTTCCGTCTCGTGCTCTTCGCCCCAGCGCCCGGCTCGGGTCCTGGGTCTCTGGTCATGCCTGACTCTCTGGTCATCGAGGCCTCCGTGGTCAACTCGGCCTGACGGGCCACGGCGTACTCCCGGACGGCCGGGTGCCCGTCGTAGTGGTCGTCGGCGCTGCCGTTGTGGAGCACCATCGACCAGTGGGCGGGGGCCAGGGTCTCGGGCCGTCGGGAGGCCGGCGGAGGGGGGAGGGGCTTGTAGAGGTGCTTCACCGTGTTGAGCCAGAGGTCGACGATCGAGTGCCGCAGCCCCAAGAAGGCCACGATGGCGTAGCTGGCCAGCAACAGGTTCAACCCGGCGAACACGGCGTTGACCCAGCGATGGCCGGGCACGTCGCGGTACAGGGTGTAGGCGGACAGCGCCACCAGGGCGTAGGGAACCAGGACGAACAGGGCCGGGGTGGTGGTCCGGTTGCGCACCTTGGGCGTGCGGGCGAAGGCGATCTTCTTGCCGCTCAAGGCCTGGCCGACCGACTTGAAGACCCCGGAGAGGTTGACCGGCAACAAGATGAGGTTGAACCCGTAGATGCGGGCCACGTCGGAGCGCTTGTAGCCGCAGCGCTTCAGGTCGCTGGCCATGACGGCGAAATAGGGTATGGCGGCCACGATGACCAAGGGTGAGAGCAGCCGGTTGTCATAGGGGTAGGCCAACATGAGCACCAGACTGATGCTGGCCCAGCAGATCGAGGCCAGGTAGTTCACCCGTAGCAACCGCTCGCCCAGGCGCATGCGGTCGCCCCGCCGCTTCCGCTCCTTGGCGTTCCGCCACAGCTTGGGCAGGATGATGAGGCCGCCGTCGGCCCACCGTTGCCGCTGGATGCAGAGCGACCCAAAATCGGGCGGCGTGGCGCTGTAGCTCAGGCGCTCCGGGTAGTTGACCAGCGTCCAACCGTGCACGCCCAGGTCCACGCTCGACTCGGTGTCCTCGATAACCGTGTTGTCCTGGACGTAGCGGTGGATGGGCCAACCGTGCACCTCGTCGGCCTCGTCGAGGTCGTCGAGGGCCCGCTTGCGGATCACCGCGTTGGCCCCCACCCAGAAGGTGGCGTCGTAGTGGGTCATGCCCTGGTGGACGATGTGCTGGATGTCAGTGCTGGCCCCGGCGATGCGCTCGAGCCGGGTGGCCGAGCCGGGGAAGGCGCTGTAGGGGGTCTGGGCCACGGCCACCCGCTCGTTCTCCGGCTGCTCGAGCAGGTAGACCAGTCGCAGGCAGTACTCGGCCAGGAGGATGCTGTCGGCGTCCAGGGTCAGGATGTAATCGGGGTCGGGCACCGACATGCTGCTCGAGTGGGCCGGCGCCGGCACGAGGACGCGCCGCCCCTCGACCATCTCGTCGCGGTAGCTCCCGCCCATGAGGCCGATGTAGCTGTTCAGGTTCATGGCCTTGTTGGGCTCAGCCGACAGCGACCCGTACTGCTTGCGCTCGAAGCTGACCAGCTTGGCCTGGAAGGTCCAGGCCAGCCGCCGGTAGAGCTGCAGGATGCGGTCGGCGGGCAAGGTGGCCCCGTCCTGGGCGGCGGCGGCGAGGGCGGCGGCCACCCCCAAGAGGTCCGTTGCCAGCGCCCGCAACACCTCGTCGACGAAGAACTGGTCAGCGTGGTCCACGATCTCCTCGTCGTCGGCCAACCGGGTGAGCCAGGCCGCGGCCAGGCCGTAGGTGGACCCGACCCGACGGATCTCCTCGGCATCGGGCTGGTAGTCCGGCGACACCCGCGACTCGAAGGCCTCGAGGGCTCGGGTGAAGATCTCATTCGGGCCCGAGAGCAGGCCGGCGACTTCGTCGGGCAGCGCCCGAGCCGCCTCGAGCATGGCCGCGTGGCTGGGGTTGGTCGGCTCGGGTGGGTCGTCGATGAGCAGGGCCACCCGCATGTTGGGGTACTCCTGGAGGGCGGCCGACAACAGGGTGGTGCGGACCACCCGGACGTCCTCCCGGTACGACGGCACGAGGACGGTCAGCGTGGGCATGGTCCGGTCGAACAGGCCGTCGAGGACGGCGCGGGGAACGCGGCGGTGGGACCGCGTGCGATGGAGGAAGCCCTGCCGGGTGACCAGGTAGGCCAGGGCCGACCCGGTGAGGGCGGTCACGATCACCAGGTAGGAGACGGCCTCGAGCGAGAACCGCAGGCCGCCTGGCTTCCCGGTCAGGAAGTGGCTGAGGGTCACCGACAAGAGGTAGCCGACCCAGGCCAGGACGGTGACCACGATGGCCACCCGCCCCACGGTCAGGGAGTGGTCGCTTCGCTTGGGCGCCACCGCCGGGAGGGCCGTCCGCTTGTCGGCACCCCATTGGCGCCGCCTGGTCTTCGCTGTGTTTGCTGCCTTGCCTGTGCTCATGCACCCGTCTCCTCAGCCTGTCCCGCTCGGTCGTCCATCGGCGGCCATCTCGCTGGCCGCCGACCCGGCGACTGGAGCGCCGGAACGGGTCATTGCTGTCCGTTGAGGAGGATCATGAACCTCGGGCGTCCCATGGCCGTTTGCCTGTCGTCCCCTCTCCGGCGGACCCACTGGCCTGTTTCCGGTCGGCCCGGGGTACGACGGCGTCGGGACCAGTGCATATGGCTTCCCGGGACGCCGGTGGGACAATCCCAAGGCCGGCCAGGCGGCTGTGTATCCAGGGCGCCTCCGAGGCGAACAACCCGGTGACCAGGGATTGACTAGTCGTAGGAGATGGACACGGCGGCATCGATACGCCGGACGGCAGAGTCGACCTCGTCGTAGTCGTCGGCAGTCCCATAGACGCTGTAGACCATCTGGCCGAAGCCCCGACGCCAGTCGACGGCGTCGCCCGGGCCGCGATTGATGGTCACCGCATCGACGCCGGGCACCCGGCTGAGATCGTCCTGGCCGCTCATGGCCGTAATGCGGGTGGCCGAGATGGGCGGGGGAGCGACGCGTCGGTAGGCGATCCTGGGGAACGACAGGGGCAGTTCCACTGAGGGTGGCATACCCAGGGCCAGCTCCATGGCCAGCCTCAGGACGGACACCCGGCCGGTGGCCAGACTGAGCAGCTCGGGGACGCCACCGCCGATCCGGCCGTTCACCTCGAGGACGGACGGTCCGTCGGGGGTGAACTTGATCTCGGTGTGGTGGCAGCCGTGCCGGACCTCGAGGACGGTCAGGGCGGTGGCTGCCAGGCCGAGGGCGAAGAGCCGGTCGTCAGGGCTGAGGTCGCTGGGCAGGATGCTGCCCGTCTCGCGGAAGGGGTCGGCGAACGAGAATCGGCCCGTCACCGCCAGGTGGTGGATCGTCCCGGCGTGGAGGAAGCTCTCGACCGACACGACATCGGAGAAGCGCGAGGCCGGCGGCTCTGCATTCCGGAGGAATCCTTCGAGAATCCAGCCGGACTCCTCGGTGCGGTCCCACGGCGATGTCTCGAAGATCCGGCCGAGCTCTGCTGTGTCGGCCACGGGGATGACGTTTCGGCTGCCGCCGCCCTGCCTCGGCTTCAACACCGCCGGGAAGTGCATGGCTCGAGCCAGACGCTCCGCTTCCGGTCCTTCGATCCCGTCGGGAAGGATCAGGAATGGCGGCACGGGGAGTCCGGCGTCCCGCATCACCTGGCGTTGCAGCTTCTTGTCGGTGAGCCGCTCGGCCACCGTCCGGGAATGGAAGTCCAGATCGAGCCGAGCCGCCACTTCGGCCAGCAAGACCGTTCGGCGGTCGTTCAATGCCATGATCCCGGTCGGGTCCGTGGCGCTGAGCGCCTCGACCAACTGGCCGGCCTCCATGCCTGACGTGTTCACCACGACCCCGAACTTCCGCAGCAGGCGCTCGACTTCGGTCATTTCGGGCTCGTCCAGGTCGACTACCCAGATGGGCCGGCACAGGCCACGCGCCGCCTCACCGAGAAGGAAGGGGGAGGGGGAGGCGCTGTCGTAGGGGATGAGCAACCGGCGCTCGGCGCCTTCGCCATCGATGAGGCGGCCTCCATCCTCCCCGTCATCAGCCAAGATCGTCTCCCCTGGGTTCCGAGAGCGCTGGGCCCGAAAGCTCGGGAATGGCTGTCGTGAGCCGCCCGCTGCGTCGCCGTCCGATGATCGGTCGGTATGTCACTGAATGGGTCATCGAAAAACGCCTGGTCAGGAACTCTACTCGCCACATGAGGCGAAACCGCCGACGCTTGATGAGTCGGTCGCTTCGGACGTCGAGGTCATAGTCGACCGCGCTGAGGTCGAACGTTAGGGTCTGGGGCGTGGAAATCTTCAAGGAGTTCACCTTCGAGGCCGCGCACCGGCTTCCGAACGTGGCTCCCGACCACAAGTGCTTCCGCCTGCACGGGCACTCGTACCAGGTCGCCGTGCATATCAGCGGCCCAGTCGATGAGCACGAGGGCTGGGTTCGCGACTTCAGTGACATCACCTGCGCCATGGGGCCTCTCATCGGACTGCTCGACCACTACTACCTGAACGAGGTCGAAGGGCTCGAGAACCCGACCAGTGAGGTGCTCGCCCGCTGGATCTGGGAGCGGCTCGACGCCGCCTTGCCCGAGCTCTCCCAGGTCGTGGTGCGCGAGACGTGTACCTCGGGTTGCGTGTACCGGGGCGAGCAGCAGGCGTAGTGGCCGTGGCCGATCCTGTCGCCGTCTTGGCCAGCGGCGGTCTCGATAGTGCGGTCCTGGTCGCCGACCTGGCCAGCGAGGGGCGCGAGGTGACGCCCATCTACATTCGATTCGGCCTCGGTTGGGAGGACGTGGAGGTCGGGCACCTCCAGCGGTTCCTGGCCACCCTGCCCGCCAACACCGTCAAGCCCCTGATCGTGCTCGACCTGCCCGTCGCTGACATCTATGGGTCGCACTGGAGCGTGACCGGACGGGATGTCCCCGACGATCATTCACCCGACGAGGCCGTCTACCTGCCCGGCCGCAACCTCTTGTTGCTGTCCAAGTCGAGCGTCTGGTGTGCGCTCAATGGCATCCCCACCATCGCACTGGGCACGCTGGCCGCCAATCCGTTCCCCGACGCCGACCGCGCCTTCTTTGCGGACTTCTCGGCGCTGGCCGGTCGGGCACTCGGTTGCCCATTCGAGGTGGTGACCCCCTACGCCGGTCGCAAGAAGCACGAGATCATCGAATCCGGCCGCCGCTTCGCCCTCGACCTCACCTTCTCCTGCATCGCCCCACGCTCCGATCGGCATTGCGGACGCTGCAACAAGTGCGCCGAGCGCCGCCTGGCGTTCAGCCAGCTGGGCATGGCCGACACCACCGAGTACGCCACGGCATGAGGGCGGTCAATCGGCGGTTCATCGCCCCGGTGTCGTTCGGCTTGGGCGACCTGGTCGTCTCCCTCCCGGTGGTCCAGGCTGCGGTGAGCCAAGGTCGGTGCTCGGGCGGCGAGACCTGGCTGGTGGCCCGCTCGCCGAGCCAGGCGGCCCTGGCCGAACGGGTCAGCGGCCTGGCCGGGACGTTGTTCGAGGGCGACGACGCCATCGAGCCCGAATCCCTGGTCGACCTCCGGGACCACCGGCTCCAGCGTGATCACTGGTGGGGGACCTCCGAGTTCGAGGCCGCCTACGGGCCCTTGTCGATCAACGAGATCATCGCCCGCATCGGGGCCGATCTCGGGTTGGTCGGCGATTTCTCGAAGCCGGTGCCGCTCGAGGCACGGAGACGACCCGATGCCGAGGGACTGGTCATGTTGGTGGCCGACGCCGACGGTGCGGCCAAGCGGTGGGCGCCCGAGCGCTGGCTCGAGCTCGGCGAGGCCATCGGGCGCCGGGGCCTGCGCGTCGCCGTCGTCACCCGGGGGGAAGAGGGCAACCCCTTGGTCGACGGCGGGCTGGACGGCGTGGTGGCCGCCACCCCGGGCGAGGCCGTCGACGTGCTCAGCACGTGCCGTGCCGTCGTCGGGGTCGACACGGGCCTGACCCACATCGCCGCCCAGCAGGGGACGCCCACGGTCACCCTGTCCCGGACGCCTGCCATCTACTTCCGGGACTGGAGCCATACCCGGCTGGTGCGCGGCTCCACCTGCGATCCGGAGTGCCGGCGGGCCGAGAAGGCGTACGCCTACAACCAACGCGTCGACCTGAGCGGGACGCACCCGGCGCCGCGGGGGTGCCCTGCGTCGGTGGGCTGCCTGGATGCCATCGGGCCCGCTTCGGTGCTGCGGACCCTCGGCGAGCTCCTGTGATCGATTCGCTGCCCGTGAGCCGGGTGGTCAACTCGCAGCCCGAAGGGATTGGTCGGGTCGTCTCCCTGGGCCAACGGTGCGCGTGGAACAACCTGGGCCGCAACGTCGTGTTCGCCGACGCCTCGCTCCACCCCCTGGCTGTCTTCGGCGACACCCTGTTCCCCGATGACGACGAGCCGTCCCAGTTCGATCTGGACGTCCATGCCATCGTCGACCTGGCCGACACCGGGAAGGTCGCCGTGCTGAACCACCTCGGGTCGGTGCGGGTCTTCGATCCACCACCGTCCCCCGGGCCGCGCCCCGTCGTCGGGCCCGACCTTGCCGTCGAGCGGCAGCTCGTGTTCATCGACGACGTGGAGAGGGTGGTCGGCGTCGGCGACCGCCTGGTGACGTCGCGGCCTCGGGCTCAACGCCTGGGCGGCGTGCTGGTGAGCGAGCCCATCGGGACCGCCCGCCGGCGACTCGACAACCGGACGGCCGAGGAGTCCTTCGGCTTCGTCACCGCCTTGGCTGGCGGCTCGACACCGGGCGGCACCGGCTGGGTCGCCCTCGGCGGTGAGGGCAGGGTGCGGCTGGTGGAGGCCGACGGCGGGGGACTGGGTGCGACCCGATGGGAGGTCGCCGTCGATTTCGCGTGCGGCGCCCTGGTGGCATCGGGGCCGTGTCTGTGGGCGGCCGGCAGTGCCCTTGGGGGCTCGGGCCTCGACGACTACGACTGGGAGCAGTTGGGGGGAGGGGGCCTGGCCCAGCTGGACCTGGCCGGCGGCGCCGTGGTGTCCTCCGCACACTTTGGCGACGACCTGGCCTGGGGGAGCGGCGGCGTGCCCCTGGTCGTGGCCGACGGCGTGCCGTTCGGCGTGGGCCGCCGGGGCGAGCTGCACGGGCTGGCCCCCGGGGCCGAGGTGACCTCCCGGATCACAGGCGAGCTGGCCCCACACCCGCTCGGCATCGCCCACGCCGCCGTGGTGGGCGACCAACTCGTCATCGGCTTCAATCGTGGTGGCTACCGCCTCCACACGATGCCGGTGCGCACGGTCAGCCGACTGGTCCGGGAGCTCCCGGCCCGTAGAGCTTGAGGCTCTCGTAGGCGAAGAAGCGACGAGTGCCGGCGTCGAGCTCCTCCAGCAGTGTGGCGATGGCCCGCTCGAGGGCATCGAGCTGGCACCGCAAGCGGGGAAGCCGCTCGGCATACCGTCGGGCATCGGCTGTTCCCGGCGCCGCCCGGGCCTCGGTGGACGCGAGCCGGATCACCAGCACCGACAGGCGATCGATGGCCATGCCCGGGCTCTCGGTCACCATCTGCGCGTCTTCGCTGGGCGTGATGACGGCCATGACGGCGCGGTCGATGGCCTCGATGTAGCGGTGGCGGGCGCCGTTCAGCCGGTCGATGTCCCGTTTCGCTTGTGCGACCAGGGCGTCCCCCTGTTCGGACCGGGCGTCGTCCTCGCGGTCCCACTGTTCGGCGTTGTTGCGGTGCAAGGCCAGGATCGGATCCATGATCTCGCCCGGGCTCTCTCCCGGTTCCTGGCCGCCGTTCGGGCCCGCTGGACATTGCAGCGCATCGAGGATGGTCGCCGCGGTGGGGAGGCTCGAGACGGTCATGGACGTGACTGCAGATAGGTGAGGATGGAGTGGGTAGCCAGCGAGCCCTGGCCGACGGCTGTGGCGATTCGCTCGTAGGCGCCGTCAACCACGTCGCCGGCGGCGAACGTCCCCGGATGCGAGGTGCGGAGGGCGGCGTCGACGGCAA
This sequence comes from Acidimicrobiales bacterium, assembly GCA_036521415.1. Taxonomy (GTDB): domain Bacteria; phylum Actinomycetota; class Acidimicrobiia; order Acidimicrobiales; family RAAP-2; genus DASXMT01. Next base: position 23,076 of record DATDHU010000083.1, on the reverse strand, counting down.
TCCCTCCGTGGGCGCCGAGGTCCAGCTGGTCGCGAACCAGGTCGACGCACGGTTGGCGCCCGAGCTTGAGGACGATGCCGCCCACGTCCAGCCGCCGATGATCGTCGGTGCCGGTGTCCGACACCTCGACCCCTTGGAGGTGATCCGACCCGACCAACTTGTCGAGCTTCCACCCGGCCAGCTCGGTGATGCGTCCCTCGGACCGGACCCGCTCGACCAGATCGGACCGGGCGGTGAGGTGGGGCGAGCGGTGCACGAGGGTCACCGGTGAACCCGCCTCGGCCAGTTCCAAGGCGTCGAGCACGGCGCTGTCCCCGCCGCCGACGACCGCCATGGGCAGGCCGGCGAACCGGGCCACATGGGGCTCGACCAAGTAGGTCACCGCCCCTCCGTATGAACCTTCGGGCGCATCGGCCAGCTCGCGTCGGCGCGATCCCGTGGCCACCAGCACACTCCGGGCCCGGCATCGGGATCGGTCGGTGACAACGAGCCCGCTGTCGAGGTCGAGCCCGGTCACCGGCTGGCCCAGCTGCAGGCGGTCCCCGAGGATCGAGGCGTGGCGCGCCATGGCGTCGACTAGTGCGTCGTTGCCGTCCGAGGCCACGGCCACGTTGCGCACGGTATGGGGGATCTCGTCGATCTGGCCGCCGACCTTGCCGGCGCCGTCGAGGATGATGACGTCGAGTTTGATGTCGAAGCACTCGATCGCCGCGCTCACCCCCGCCGCTCCTGCTCCGATCACGACCACGTCGTGGAGGGTTTCGCCGGGCACGGTGCCGGTCATGTCATCGAGGCTGCATCGTCGCTCATGCAGCCATCCGGTGCGTCGTCGCTCATGCAGCCACCCAGTATGGCAACATTCCGGCCCACAGCCCACCGAACCGTACGGCTCGGTGGGCTGCTTCGTTGGGTCGGGTACGCGCCGCTACCGGGCCAGGAATCCGGCGAGCATCGGGTTGACCAGTTCCGAGTGGGTCCATCCGATGTTGTGCGGACCGCCCTCGATTTCGTGGTGCTCGGCATCGGGAAGCAGAGCGGGAAGCCGCCGCCCGGAGCTCTCCGGCGGAAGGATTCGGTCCTCGCTCCCCTGCACGATCAGTACCGGGACGGAGGCCAGTCCGGACATGTCCTTTCGGAAGTCGGTGCCCCACGTATCGACGCAGGACAGGGTGCCGATGGCCGAGGCTCCGGCGGCGACGTTCCAGCTGTTCTGCAGAGCCCATTCGCTGATCCGGGCGGTGCCACCGAAGGCGTCGACGTTGTACAAGTTGTCGAGGAAGTCCTTTTGAAAGGCGAAACGGTCCTCACGGATCCCCGACTTGATGTCTTCGAAGACCTTCGCCGGCACCCCTTCGGGGTTGTCGTCGGCCTGCAGGAGACAGGGGCCGAGGGGGCCCAGCAGCACGGCTTTGGCCACGCGGTCCGAGCCATAGGTACCGAGATACCGGGTCACCTCTCCTGTACCCATCGAGAAACCCACCAGGACGGCGTCCCGGAGGTCCAGGGTGTTCATGACGACGCTGAGGTCGGCGGCGAACGTGTTGTAGTCGTAACCGGTGGCCGGCTGACTGGACCTCCCGAACCCCCGCCGGTCATAGGTGATCACCCGATGTCCGGAACTGAGCAACATGGGGACTTGTCGTTCCCAAGACGCACCGTTCAGCGGGAACCCGTGGATGAGGACGACCGGCTGACCCTCGCCATGATCCTCGTAGTAGACATCGATCGCCGAGGAATTCTCGTGACCGACCGTGATGTAGGGCATGACTGCAACCTCTCGATAGTGGCGTGTGTGCTTACGAACCGGGTGTGTTGACCAGGCCGAGCTGGGTCAAGATGCCGAGGACGTCCGTGGAACCCCAGCGCTCGACCATCTTGGCGTTCTCGAACCGGCCCACCTGGAGTGAGCGGACCTCGAAATGCCTGCCGGTCGGGGCATAGCCCATGAACTTGCCCCGATGGGTACCCGAGAGGCGGTAGGCGAGCGTGACGTAGTCATCGTTCGCTTCGAAGACGTCGACGTCGAGCTGGAAGTCGGGGAAGGACTCCTCGAGATTGCGCCAGTACTGCTTGGTCCCTTCGAGGCCGGGAAGCTGGCCTTCGGCCGGATCGTGGTCGATGGCGTTCTCAGCGAAGACTTCGCTGAAGCGGTCGAAATCGTGGCTCACCCCTATCTCGCCGCCGACGGCCTGCGCGGCCATATTGGCTTCTTTTGACATGCCTCTTCTCCTTGATTGCGGTGGTTTGGTTGTGTCTCGGCTGAACTTCGCCTGCATCCACCGTCGCGCCGACCCGGGCCCGTCGCGCCCGTCAAATACCCCGGTCGGGCCCGGTACGAACCCGCACGGCATCAAGACGGAGCAGCTAGGAGTACATGACTTGGAGCGGGCCATCGGCTCGACGTCGGTCTCCCCGTGTTCCGAACCGATCCCTACGGCAGGCGGCGCCCCCGCCGCCGATGTCTCTGGCCGAAGCGAGGCTCCGGCTACAAAGCGGTCAGCTGCCCACCGGCGCCGACGGCTCGAAGGCGACCGGGAGGTGCTTGACCCCGTTGATGAAGTTCGACTGCAGACGCTCGATCTTGCCGTCCTGTCGGAGGTCGGGCATCCGGTCGAGGAGCCGATCGAACATCACCTTGATCTCCATGCGGGCCAGGTTGGCACCCAGGCAGAAATGGGGCCCGCCACCGCCGAAGGCGATGTGGTTGTTGGGGGTCCGGGTGATATCGAAGACATCGGCGTTGTCGAACACGCTTTCGTCCCGGTTGGCCGACGTGTGCCAGAACACGATCTTGTCGCCGGCCGCGATCGGGTGGCCACCGATCTCGGTGTCTGAGACGGCCGAACGGCGGAAGTGCATCACCGGGGTGACGAAGCGGAGCATCTCTTCCACCGCGCCGGGGAGGAGGGACCGGTCGGCCCGGAGCTTCTCCCATTGGTCGGGATGGTCGAAGAAGGCGACCATGGCCCCCGAGATCAGGTTCCTGGTCGTCTCGTTGCCGGCTACGGCCAACAACATGAAGAACAGGTCGATCTCGGTGGTCGACAGCTCGTCCCCGTCGATCTCGGCGTGGGACAGCACGCTGATCAGGTCCTCGTGGGGATCGCCCTTCTTCTTGGCCACCAGCTCGTCGCAGTAGGCGAACAGCTCCATGGCTGCCTGGGCGTTGGACAGGCCGGGCTCCACGCCTTCGGCCAGGGCGGCCTGGGTCCCGGCGTCGGCGTACTCCTCGTCGTTGGAGCCGATCATCCGGTTGGACCAGTCGAAGACCAGGTGGCGGTCGTCCTGGGGCACCCCCATCAGCTCGGCGATGACCTGGAGGGGCAGCTCGGCCGAGATCTCGGTGACGAAGTCGGCACTGCCCTTCTCGCACACGTTGTCGATGATGGCGTCTGCGTACCCGACCACCGTGGCCTCGAGGTCGCGGATCATCTTGGGGGTGAAGCCCTTGTTGACCAGCCGCCGGTAGCGGGTGTGCAAGGGCGGGTCCATGTTGAGCATCATGAGCCGCTGCTGCTCGAGGTTCTCGGCGTCCATGTCGACGAACAAGGCGCTGCCCTGATACGAGGAGAACCGATCGAATTCCCGGTTCACCGTGACGCAGTCGTCATATCGGCTCACCGCCCAGAAGCCGCCGTTGTGGCTCAGGGGGTCGTCCTGCCACCAGACGGGCGCCTCCTTGCGCAGGAGGGCGAACCAGTCGTAGGGAACGCCGTTGACGAAGTTCTTCGAGTCACACAGGTCGATGTCGGACAAGTCCATGATGGTCCTCCTGGGTGATCGTCCCGACAGTTCTAGAACGCGTGTCAGTTAGTCTACGCACATGTCCGCGCCCTCGCTTACGGGCACATCAGCCTGCACCAGGCGTGTGCCGTTGTCGCGCAACTGTCAGCCGGCAGGACCGGCAACAGCCACGCCGACCTGGGCCGTCTCGCCTGCGTCCTCCGGCTCGAGCTGCCCGGCCGGGGCCGGCTCGGTGTAGACGTACTTCCCCCCGCGGAGCGCCGACGCGCCGGCGGCGACGAGGCAGGCACCGATGGCGAAGTCGAAGGCGGCGTGGAGGCCGTCAGAGAAGGGCGCCGCGATGAGGTTGGGGAAGAACGTCCGACCGGTCAGGGTCGCACGTTGGGCCGCGGTGACGTGGGCCAGCACGTGCGGGCCCACCAAGTGCTGGATGGGGCTGTAGCCCAGGAAGGCGGCGAACAGCGTCGACACCGGCGGCAGGTGGCTGGCCCGCTCGGCCGCCGCCGCCGGCACGCCGTGGGCGATGAGCCCGCTCGACAGGGCGGCTGGCAGGGTGGAGGCCAGCCCGATGATCATCAGGGTGAAGAAGATCCCGATCGACAGGACCTGGGCCGAGTTCTGGAAGGTGGAGTTCATGCCCCCACCCGCCCCCCGGTGCTGCGGGGGCAGGCTGTTCATGACGCCGGCCCGATTGGGGGCGGCGAAGGCCCCCATGGCCAGGCCGTTCATCAGCAACAGGAGGGCGAAGGCCGGATACGCGAAGTCGACCGGCAACAGCTCCAAGAGTCCGAAGGACAGGGCGGCGGCCAGCATGCCGCCCGTGGCGAAGGGACGGGAGCCGAAGCGGTCGGAGAGGATCCCGCTCACCGGTCCGGCGACGAGGAACCCGATCGTCAACGGCAGCATGTAGATGCCGGCCCAGAGCGGGGTCCGGGAGAAGGAATAGCCGTGCAAGGGGAGCCAGATGCCCTGCAGCCAGATGATGAGCATGAACATGAGCCCACCCCGGCCGATGCTCGACAACAGGGTGGAGATGCTCCCGGCGGTGAAGGCCCGGATACGGAAGAGGGCGAGCCGGAACATAGGGTCGGCGACGCGGGTCTCGATCAGGCAGAAGGCCACTAAGACGACGACCCCGCCCGAGAGCAGTGCGATGACGGTGGGGCTCGTCCAGCCCATCACGTGGCCGCCGTAGGGCTGGATGCCATAGGTGATGCCGACCATCACCCCGATCAGTCCCAGGGCGAAGGTGATGTTGCCCGCCCAGTCGATGCTGCCCTCCACCCGCCGGGGGACCTCCCGCAGCTTCATGTAGGCCCAGACCGTGCCGAACAGGCCGATGGGCACCGACACCAAGAAGATGAGCCGCCAGTTGATGGGGGCGAGCAGGCCGCCCAGCACCAGGCCGATGAAGGTACCGCTGATCCCGGCCACCTGGTTGATCCCGAGGGCCATGCCCCGCTGGTTCTCGGGGAATGCGTCGGTGAGGATGGCTGACGAGTTGGCGATGAGAAACGCCGCCCCTACCCCTTGGAAGACCCGCATGATGACGATATACAGGGCGCCGCCCGTCCCGCTCAGCCACGTCACGGTGAGGAACAGCGAGAACACCGTGTAGAGGAGGAAGCCGAGGTTGTACATCTTCACCCGGCCGTACATGTCGCCCAGGCGGCCCAGGCTCACGACCAGGACGGCGGTCACCACCATGAAGCTGAGGATCATCCACAGCAGGTAGAAGCTGTTGCCCGGGCTGAGTGGGTCTACGCCGAGGCCCCGGAAGATGTCGGGGAGAGCGATCAGCATGATCGACAGGTCGATCGTGGCCATCAGTACCCCGAGGGTCGTGTTGGACAGGGCGACCCACTTGTAGCGATCGTCGGCCGAGGCGGCGCCGGCGGGGCGCGGCTGGGGCCGCCTCGGGCCTACGGTTCCGTCAGTTCCGTGCCCAAAGCCGTTCAGGCGATTCTCCGGCACCCCTTTTGCCATATCGATCTGAGACCTCCCGGGGGTCCACCTTATCGCTGACCTTAACGTCAACGGCAGGGTCCCAGGTGCCCCGGAGCAGCCGACGGACCCGACGGCCACGATGACCGCAGGGGCTGGGGCTGGATCTACGCTGGGTTTCGATGCGGAAGTACTTCACATGGCGGTGCATCGGGCTCCACGCGTCGGTGCTGGTCATCGTGTCTGGGTTCTTGTTCCTCGGGCATTGGCAATACGACGCCGCCACACACGGCAACGAGCTGAGCTGGGCCTACACCGTCGAATGGCCCCTGTTCGCCATCTACGCCGTCTACATGTGGTGGCAGCTGATCCATGACAAGACCACACCGTTCGACAGGCTCCGGGCGGCCAAGGAGCGCTCGGCCGCCGCCGCGGCCGGGACGCCCCCCCAAGAGATCGCCGGGTGGGCCCTTGACAAGAAGCTGTCGCGCACGGTAGCCGAGGCCAGCCTCGGGACCGGGCGGACCGGCGCCCTCGAATCCGGGGAACGACGCGGCGCTCTCGCCTCGCCGGAGAGTGGGACGGGCCCGCATCCGATGGCCGACGCCGAGCTGGCCGGGGAGGGTTCGGCCGGGCCCGGGACCACGCTCGACGACACCGGGCGAGTGGTGGACGCCGATGTCGTCAACGTCTCCGTGAACGAGGACGAGGAGCTGCGCGCCTACAACCGGTACCTGGCCGAGCTGGCCCGCAGCGACCCGCCCAAGCGCTGGTGAGGGCGGGCGATGCCCACGGCCACGCCCGGGCCGCGGCCGCTCATTCGGTGTTGCCTCAGCGTCGACGACGGGTAGCGTGTCATCACCTCGACCGGGAACTCCTGGACCTCTAACGTGACTCCGGGCAAGCATCGATAGCGGGTGAGACCATGCTCTACCAGGCCTACCAGGCGCAGCGAGACTTGACCGCGCCGGCGCGGGCATGGGCCGGGCTGGCCCGGTGGTCGATGGGCGAGCTTCCTGACGCCTGGACCGACAACCAACTATCCCGCCGCCTGTCCGCCGCCTACGAGATGGTGGGCCGCTCCCGGCTGGCCCACGAGCGGCCCCCGTTCGGCATCGACGAGGTGACGGTGGCCGGGCGGCCCACCGCCGTGCGCGAGGAGGTGGCGCTCGCCACCCCGTTCTCCACCCTTCTCCACTTTGCCAAGGACGACATCACCGGGCCCCAACCCGTCGTGCTGCTGGTCACCGCGCTGGCCGGTCACTTCTCGACCTTGCTCCGCTCAACCATTCGGTCCCTCGTGGCTGACCACGACGTGTACGTCACCGATTGGCTGAACGCCCGCGATGTCGGGGTGGAGCACGGCACGTTCGGGTTCGACGACTACGTCGGACAGCTGGTCACCTTCCTCGAGCACATCGGCCCCGGCACGCACCTGATGGCCGTGTGCCAGCCCTGCCCGGCCGCGTTGAGTGCGGCATCGCTCATGGCCGCGGCGGACAACCCGGCCCAGCCCAAGAGCCTGGTGCTGATGGCGGGGCCGGTGGATACCCGGGTCAGCCCGACCAAGGTGAACGAACTAGCCCACTCCAAGCCGATCAGCTGGTTCGAGCAGAACGTGATCGCCACCGTCCCGTTCCGCTACCGGGGCGCCACCCGCCGCGTGTACCCGGGCTTCATCCAGGTGTCCGGGTTCGTGGCCATGAACCTCGGGCGCCACGTCCAACAGCAGATCGCCCTCTACAACGACTTGGTCCGGGGCGACTACGAGGAGGCCAAAGGGATCGAGGACTTCTACGACGAGTACTTCGCCGTGCTCGACATGCCGGCCGAGTTCTATCTGGAGACCGTGGAGCGGGTCTTCCAGCGCGAGCTGCTGGCCCAGGGCCAGCTGACCTGGCGCGGCGTGCCGGTCGAGCCGGGCGCCATTCGCCGCACGGCCCTGCTCACCGTCGAGGGGGAGAAGGACGACGTCTGCGGGATCGGCCAGACCATGGCCGCCCAGGCGTTGTGCTCGAGCGTCAAGCCGTCGAAGAAGCGCCACCACCTCCAGCCCGGCGTGGGCCACTACGGGGTGTTCAGCGGGAGCAGATGGGAGAAGCAGATCTACCCGATCGTGCGGAACTTCATCCTGGCCAACGACTGAGGCGCGGCAAAGGCTCGATTCAGAATTCCATCTCCAGCTCCTCCACGTCCTCGGGCTCCTTCTTGGCCTCCTCGGTCCACTCGCCCATCTCCGGCAGGGCGAGCATGGTGGCGGTGTAGTCGTCGGACAGCGAGCCGACCTTGACGTCGTAGGTCCGGATGCGCGTGCACACCGGCGCAAACATCGCGTCGGCCAGGGTTGGCCGGTCGCCGAAGAGAAAGGGGCCGCCCGAGGCGGTGATGCACTCGTGCCAGATGTCCTCGACCCGATCGAGGTCGGCCCGGGCGCCCTCCCAGACCGGGAACCCGGGGTGGTTGGCTCTCAGGTTCATCGGCAGGGCCGAGCGCAGGTTGGCGAATCCCGACTGGACCTCCCCGGAGACCGACCGGCACCTGGCCCGCTCGGCCACACCGGCGGGGATCAGGCCCCGTTCGGGGTCAAGCTCGTGGAGGTACTCGGCGATGGCGATCGTGCTCCACACCGAGACCTCCCCGTGGGTGAGCCGCGGCACCAGCAGGGAGGGGGAGAGCATTAGGAGCTCGGCTCGGGCCCAGGGGTCCTGGCTGTCCACGGACTGGACGGTGAAGTCGATGCCCGAGAATCGGCAGAGCAGCCAGCCCCGGAGCGACCAGGCCCCGTAGTTCCTGCTGTTGATGGTGAGGACTGCCTGCGGCATGGGGCCGGTCAGGCTGCCTTCTTGGCCACCGGGGCGCGGGCCGGCGCCCGTGCCGTGATGCCCACCAGGCTGGACAGGAAGGCGTGCTGGGCCTCGAGCAGGCGGCCGGCAAAGGAGAAGGTGGCGTCCACCGTCTCACCTGGAGTGGGCATCATGTCGGCAAAGGGCATCGACGACAGGTCGGGACGGAAGGTGTCGAAGGCAGACGTGGACGACTGCAGGGCACCGAGGGTCCAGCCCTGGCTGGTCTCTATGGCCTTGATCACGCCGTCTTGGACTTTCTCGGTCACTTCGAGTGCATTCATGGTGTGCCTTTCTGTCGGTGTGTCTTTGTCGGGGGTTGCTGTCGGTATTGCTGTCGGTGTGTCGTGGGTGGAGTGGGATAGTGCGAACAGATGGTGCGTGCTCACGGGGCCAGCACGTAGCGCCCCGGCGCCGCCTCGATCGTCGGGTGGCGTTCGCTGCCCAGATGGGTCGGTGCGCACCGTTGCCCGCCCGACCGCGACTGGGCCCAGTCGGACCACTGTTCCCACCAAGAGCCGGGGTGGGACTCGGCCCCGGCCAACCACTCGTCTGGGTCCGATCCCCGTACCGGTCCGAGGGAGACGCTCATCTTGGGATTGCCGGGTGGATTGACCAGGCTCTGGATATGGCCCGAGCGGGACAGGGCGAACTGGCTCCTGCCACCGAGTAGCTGGGTGGTGGCGTAGCAGGCCTTCCAGTCGGTCAGGTGGTCGGTGCGGGCGGCAACCACGAAGGCGTCGCACTCGACCTTGCTGAGGTCGACCGGGGACCCCAACACCGGGAACGTCCCTCGAGCCAGCGAGTTGTTGGCGAACATGTCCAGGAAGTCGGCGTGGAGCCCGGCCGTCAGGCGAGTGGGGTCGGCGTTCCACGACAGCACGTCGAAGGCAGGCGGCCGGTCACCGAGGAGGTTGGAGCCGACCCAGTAGTTCCAAATGAGGTCGTTCGGTCGCAACAGGCAGAACAGGGCCGCGGCCTCATGGGCGGGCAGCACGCCGCGACGGCGGGTGTGCTCGAGCGCCTTGTCGACAACGGGTCGGCTCCCGAACAGACCGATCATGGTCGGGACGGAGAAGTCGAGGAGGGTGACGGCGAAAGTGGCTGCGTTGACCAGGGAGTCCTGGGTGGCGGCCAGGTGCCCGAGGAGGCCGGCGGTTGTGATCCCACCCGCGCACAGAGAGACCGTGTTGACCTGGGCGGTGCCGGATATCTCCGTTGCCGCCCGCAGCGCCTCTTCGACGCCGGCCACGTAGGTGTCGAGGTTCCAGTGACGTTGCTCGGCAGTGGGGTTGCGCCAGCTGACCAGGAACATCTGGAAACCCTGTCCGACCACGTACTCCACGAAACTCCGGCCCGGTGCGAGGTCCATGAAGTAGTACTTGTTGATCTGTGGCGGTACGAGCACGATCGGCGTGGCGCGGACGGTGTCAGTGGTCGGGGCGTACTGCAGCAGCTCGCACACGTCGTTGCGGAAGACGACCGCACCGGGGGTGACGGCCAGGTTGCGTCCGACCTCGAAGGCGTCCGGGTCGGCGGTGCGGGGGAACCCGTGGTTGAACCGGACGTCACGAGCGATGTTGGCGAGGCCGGAAACCACGCTTCGTCCTCCGGTCTCGTAGGCCCGGACCACCGCGTCAGGATTCAGGGGCAACACGTTGGTGGGCGCCAGGGTCGACGTCATCAGGGCGGTGGCGAACCGGGCCCGTTCACGGGTGCGCCAGTCGAGGTCGGCCGCCTCGACCAGATCGAAGGCGGTCTTCGAACAGGCCAGGTAGGTCTGGCCGAGGCGCCGGAAGGCAGGGTTCTCGGTCCAGGCGCGGTTGGCGAACCTGCGGTCGCCCGGCTCGGGGGCGACCGCGGACCGGCCCACGGCGATCTTGGACAGCTCCAGGCCGAGGCCGGCCATACGACGGGGTAGGGCGCCCGTCGCCGTGCGCGCCGCCACCCGGACGACTGCATCAGCCAGGCCGAGCCGGTCCACACCGCCCAACAGCCGCGCCGCCTTCGATCGCGGGACCTGTTGAGCGAGAGACTTGGTGTCGCCCATGCGGATACCTGGCCTCCGATGCCGGGGGAGTTGCTAGCGAATCGGCCGGTGCCGGCCTCAGGTCCATTCAACCCCCCGTGGATGTCCATTGATAGAACAGAACGTTTCCATTGGATAAACGGTGTACGAAGGGCGCGTGACGGCCGACGCTATCCAGCGCGCCAGATCTGGGACCTCGGTCTTTCAGGAGTACGGCTTACGAGCCTTCGATCGGATCAACCCTGACCATTCGACGATCGGCGATGGCGAGGGCAACCTCCTTGACCGATTGCCCCGTCCGCTCGGGCGCAGCTCGCATGAAGATCACAAGGGCGAAGAAGGAATAGAGCCAGAGATCATCGGTCTGCCACCAAGCGGCGTCATCCAACAGGTCGGGATAGACGCGACCGTGGATCATGGCGGCGGCGGAAATGGCGTACTTGCTCTTGTAGTGCTGGTTCTTTCCGGAAAATCCGTGGTCTGGAAGGAATCGTTCCCGGATCCTCTCGAAATCGATCGGATCAACAGTGCTAGCCCCCGACTCGAAACCTAGATCGAAGTCCGTATCAATGCAGCTATCGACCACAAGCCTGCGTGAGGGCCAGTCAGGAGCGACTTCGGAGACCACATCGTTCAATCGGTCCGCTGGATATCGCAACGGCTAACGTCCCTGGCAGGGTCAGGAGCAGGGAGGAAGAGCATGGCGATTGGCCAGGTATTGAGGTTTCCCGGCGTAGGAACCGATAAATATGATGCCGTACGGGCCGAACTGGGCTGGGACAGCGGGAAGGGAACGCCGCCAGGATTGCTTGCACACGCCGTTGGGGAAACAGACGACGGATTCTGCGTGATCGAATGGTGGGACTCGGAAGACGACTGGGACACCTTCTTCTCCTCGGCGCTACAACCAGCGTTCGGAAAGATCGGCGGCATTCCTCAACCCGACGTCACGCGCTTCACCGTCCACAAGAGCTTCCCGGTCTGAGCAGATCGGCCGAGTTCGGCCATCTCGTTCCGTCCAGTCGACGCCGGCCTCTATCGGCCGGCGAAGTCGGGACCTCCAACCGTGAGAACTGGCTTCGAACCGGCGCCGGCGCCAGGGGCATGGGAGGTTGCAGCTAGCCCCTATTGGACCGGTTGTCGCACTGTCGCTTGTGGTTGGGCCAGACGGTCCTCCGACTGTTCGAGGAGCCACGAGAAGAGTCGCATCTGATGCACCTGGTCGGGAAGCTGCTCAGGGTGCCACTGCACGGCGACGATCCGATGCGGCCTGTCCTCGAGTGCCTCGATCGTCCCGTCTTCGGCCCAGGCCACCGGTCGGAGGCCCTCGCCCACACTGGCCACGGCCTGATGATGGAGCGAGTTGACCCCCAGCTCGTCGACACCGAGGATCCGCCGCAGCTCGCTGTCGGGAGCAATGCGGACGGCGTGGACCAACTCCTGGCGGCGCTCGACGACCAGATGGGGCTCCGAAGTGAGGTCCGGTAGGTGTTGGACGAGCGTCCCGCCCCGGGCCACGTTCAGGAGCTCTATGCCACGACAGATGGCCAGGACGGGTAGGTGGAGCGCCACCGCTTCGGAGACCAGGTCCACCTCTGCTTGATCACGCTCTGGGTCGATGCCCTTCGATTCGGGCGATCGTTCAGCGCCGTACCGGCCGGGTTCAAGGTCCCCGCCACCGGTGAGGACGAGGCCGTCGGCGCGCCGCAACAGGCGCGAGGAGCTCGAGCGTGCGGTCAGTAGGAACGGGATGCCCCCGACATCGGCGATCCGGTCGGCGTAGTCACGCTGGGTCCCGTCGATCACGCGTCCGCTGGCGGCGACGATACGGCCGATGCTGACGGCGATGTACCTGGTCTTGTCCTGCGAGAACGGGACGCTCACGGGCGACGTCCTTTGCTTCCGGCGGTGGGAGGCATCCCCCACGAGTTGTACCCCTGCATGTTTCGTGCATGTGACGGGCCGGTTCTCCATCATCGCGCCTGGCCGTGATCCTCGACGCCGGCATCGGTCCTAGGCAGCCGTCGCGGTAGCCTTCTTTGTGGCTGAAGGCGTCCTGCTCGATATCGACGGGGTACTGACCGTCTCATGGGATCCGCTTCCCGGTGCGGTCGAGGCCATCCAATGGCTCCAGGCCGAGGGCATCGGGTTCCGTCTGCTCACCAACACGTCCTCGAGGTCGCGGCGCGACATCGCCGACCGTCTGGCCGCGTCCGGCATGCCGGTCGGGGTGGACCACATCCTCACCGCGGTGACCAGCGCGGCGGGGTACCTGGCGTCGCACTACGCCGGGGTGGGCTGCCTGGTCGTGAACGAGGGCGAGCTCGGGGAGGACCTCGCCGGCGTCGAGGCGGTCGACGCCCGCTCCGCCGGCGTGGTGCTGCTGTGCGGTGCGGGCCCCACCATCGGCTACGCCGAGCTCGATGCAGTCTTCAAGTTGGCCATGGCGGGCGCTCCGGTCGTCGCCCTGCACCGCAATACCCGGTACCAGACGGCCGCCGGCCCTGCGCTCGACATGGGGGCGTTCATCGTCGGGATCGAGGCCGCCGCCGGCATCGACGTCATGGCGGTGGGAAAACCGGAGCCCGCCATGTTCGAGTCGGCCCTGGCCGACCTCGGGATCGACGCCCGGACGGCGGTCATGATCGGGGACGACATCGTCTCCGACGTCCTCGGCGCCCAGGCACTCGGGATCACTGGCGTGTTGGTGAGGACGGGCAAGTTCCGGCCGTCGGATCTCGACGGACTCGTTGGCGACGCCCCGCAGCCGGACCATGTGATCGCCGACATCGCCGAGCTCCCGGCCCTCCTTGGGAGACTGGCCTCCTGACCTCAGCGGTGCTGGTCGCCGCTCGTGGCGTCGTGGATGAGCCGCTCGTAAACCGGTGGCGGTTGCTCAACTCCCGCGCCGGTCTGTGATGCCCGTGCGTCTGGAGTGGATTTCTAAAGTATGAATGCTGTGGTCGGACAGACCGGCCTGGCTAGAACGCGTAGCAGTTAGCATTGGGCACCCAAGACGTCACCGAAGGGGGAGCGCACCGCATGCATCTCGAGGAGACCCCTGAGCAGCTGGACCTCCGGGCCGAGCTGCGCGCCTACTTCGCCGACGTGATCACCGACCAGATCCGCGACGCCCTGGACTTCGAGCCCGAGGGCGGGGCCGTGTACCGCTCGGTGATCCGCCGCATGGGCAAGGACGGCTGGCTGGGCATCGGTTGGCCTAAGGAATACGGCGGGCAGGGCCGCCCGGCCACTGACCAGTTCATCTTCTTCAACGAGGTCCAGCGGGCCCGGGCACCCTTCCCCTTCGTCACCTTGAACACGGTCGGCCCCACCCTGATGCGCTACGGGTCCGACGAGCAGAAGGCCTTCTTCCTGCCCGGCATCCTGGCCGGCGAGATCAACTTCGCCATCGGCTACACCGAGCCCGGTGCCGGGACCGACCTGGCCTCGTTGCGCACCAAGGCGACGAGGGACGGCGACGAGTGGGTCATCGACGGGGCCAAGGTCTTCACCAGTGGCGCCGACCAGGCCGACTACATCTGGCTGGCCACCCGCACCGACCCCGATGCGCCCAAGCACAAGGGCATATCCATCTTCCTCGTGCCCACGGCGTCGCCCGGATTCTCGTGCACACCGATCGTGACCGTCGGGGGCGTGGCCACCACGGCCAGCTACTACGACGGCGTCCGGGTGCCGAACGGGGCGCTGGTCGGCGCACTGAACGAGGGCTGGCGCATGATCACGAACCAGCTCAACCACGAGCGGGTGGGCCTGGCCGCCCTGGCCTCGCTGGCCCACCGGCTGTGGGCCGAGACGGCAGAGTGGGCCATCGAGCACGACCTGGCCGACGTGCCCTGGATCCAGGCCGACCTGGCCCGCACCCACGCCCTGCTCGAGGCGCAGCGCCTGTTGAACTGGCGGATGACGGCGGCGGTGAACGACGGGACCCTGGGCCCGGCCGACTCGTCGTCGGTCAAGGTATTCGGCACCGAGTCGACCGTCGAGGTGTACCGGGTCCTGCTCGGGATCGTCGGCGCCGGCGGCTACCTGGCCCCGGGGACGCCCGGGGCGGTGCTGCACGGTGAGCTCGAGCGGGCCGGGCGCCAGGCGCAGATCAACACGTTCGGCGGCGGGGTCAACGAGGTGCAACGGGAGATCCTGGCCACGGCCGGGCTGGGCATGAAGCGGGGTTCGCGTTGAGCACGGAGATCACGGAAACCACAGGGAGCACGGGGACCACGGGCGCGGCGCTGAGCGGCGAGGCCCTCCAGGAGAAATTCGACAGCTTCGCCGGCCAGGCCACCGGCCCGCCCATCAAGGGATCCGAGCCGGTCAACCGGCCCATGATCCGCCACTGGGTGGAGGCGATGGGGGACTACAACCCCGTCTACCTGGACGAGGCCGCAGCCAAGGACGCCGGCTTTCCCGGGGTGATCGCCCCGCCCACCATGCTCCAGGCCTGGACCATGCGCGGCCTCCGGCTCCACCAAGACGTCGACGCGGCCCGCAAGGCCGGGCGGAGCTCCGGCACCTTGCAGGACCAGGTGATGACCCTGCTGGACGCGGCCGGCTTCACCTCGGTGGTGGCCACCAACTGCGAACAGCACTACGAGCGACCGCTCGCCCTGGGCGACGAGATCACGGTGTCGTCGGTGATCGAGTCGATCTCACCGGAGAAGACGACGGCTCTGGGCGTGGGCCACTTCGTCACCGACCGACAGGACTTCACCGACGCCACCGGCGCCCTTGTCGCCACCACGCGGTTCCGCATCCTCAAGTTCCGTCCCCGCACCCCGGCGGCACCGGTGTCGGGCCCAGCCGCGTCTGGCCCAGTCGAGGCGGCCTCGGCCGAGGCGCCCTTGCGCCCCTTGCGCCCCCGTCCCTCCCTGACCCAGGACAACGCATTCTTCTTCGAGGGGACGAAGGAGGGCAAGCTGTTGATCCAGCGGTGCTCCGCGTGCGGGACGCTCCGGCACCCACCCCGCCCCGCCTGTCCCAACTGCCGGTCGTTCCAGTGGGACACGGTGCAGGCGTCGGGCCGCGGGACGATCTACAGCTTCGTGGTCAACCACCACCCCCAGGTCCCTGCCTTCGACTACCCGCTCATCGTGGCCCTCGTGGAACTGGAGGAGGGGACCCGCCTGGTGGCCAACGTCTCGCACATGATGCCGGAGACGGTGGCCATCGGCATGCCGGTGATCGCCGAGTTCGAGGACTTCGACGACGGGCTGTCCCTGCCGGTGTTCCGACCGGCCGACGGCTCGGGCGACGAACCGGCCGATGCGGCCGAACGCTCCGGGGAGGGCGGCTGATGGACTTCACCTATTCCGAGGAGCAAGAGGCGGTCCGCCAGTCGGCCCAGGCCATCTTTTCCGGCCTGGTCACCCCCGACCGGGTGAAGGAGACCGAGGCCGGCGACGAGCGCTTCGACCGGGCCCTGTGGGCCGAGCTGGCCAAGGCCGACCTGCTCGGGCTGGCCCTGCCCGAGGCGGTCGACGGCGGCGGCTACGGGATGGTCGAGCTGTGCCTGGTGCTCGAGGCCCAGGGCCGGGTGGTGGCGCCGGTCCCACTGTGGGCCACGCTGGTGCTCGGGGCCCTACCGATGGCCGAGTTCGGATCCGACCGGCTCCGGGCCCACTGGTTGCCCGGTGTGGTGGCCGGCGAGGTGATCCTGACCGGGGCGATGGCCGACGTGGCCGGCGACCTGGCCAACGGGGGACCGGGCCGGCCCAGCGTCACGGCCAGGCCCCGGAAGAAGACGGGCGGCTACAAGCTCTCGGGCACGGCCATGGCCGTGCCCTACGCCCATGTGGCCGACCGGGTGCTCGTCCCGGCGGCCACCCCCGACGGCGGGACGGTCGTCGCCGTGGTCGACCCCCGGGCACATGGGGTCCACCTGGACCGGGCGGTGACCACCAACCGGGAGGTCCACCCCCATCTCCACCTCGACAAGGTGGTGGTCGCCGCGGGCGACCTGCTGGCCGGGGGCGACCCTGCTCGCGGCTCGGCCGTCCTCTCGTGGATCCTCGAGCGGGCCTGGACCGGGCTCTGCGCCCTCCAAGTCGGGGTGGCCGAGGCGGCGCTGGCCCAGACGGCCGAGTACCTCAACACCCGTGAGCAATTCGGGAAGCCGCTCGCCACCTTCCAGGGCACGCTGCTCCGGGCGGCCGACGCCGCCATCGACACCGAGGCCATCCGGGTGACCCTGTGGCAGGCGGCCTGGCGGCTCGACCACGGGCTCGATGCCCACGTGGCCGTGGCCGTGGCCATCTGGTTCGCCTCCGACGCCGGCCAGCGGGTGGTGCACGCCACCCAGCACCTCCACGGCGGCATGGGGGCCGACGTCGACTACCCCGTCCACCGCTACTTCCTGTGGGGCAAGCAGATCGAGCTGCTGCTCGGCTCCGGGTCGAGCCAGCTGGCCCGGTTGGGCGCACAGCTGGTGGCCGACCTGCGGGCCGGCGTGCAGGTGTCGGCATGAGCAGCGCCTTCCACGCCATCGGCATCGACGGCCGCACCCGCACCTTCGACGAGGTGTCGGTGGGGGACCGCCTCGACGACCTGGCCATCCCCCTGACCCGCACCCTCATCGCCTCGACCGCCCTCGCCTCGCGCGACTACCAGGACGTCCACCACGACCCGGAGTTGGCCGAGCAGCGGGGCTCCCAGGACATCTTCATGAACATCCTCACCACCAACGGCTTCGTGGGCCGGTTCGTCACCGACTGGGCCGGCCCCGGGGCTGTGCTCACCGACGTGAACATCCGCCTGGGCGCACCCAACTACCCCAAGGACACCATGACCCTGACCGGCTCGGTGACGACGAAGGAGGACGGCGTCGACCCCGAGGGGCGCGGCGCCATCGAGGTGTCGCTCACCGGATCCAACTCGCTGGGCGACCACGTGACCGGCACGGTGCGGGTGCTGTTGCCCGCTGGCGCACCGGGTCCCCGAGGAGCCCGGTGATGGCGGCGACCGGGTCGGCATCCCATGCCTTCGCCGGCAACACGGCGGTGGTGGGCATCGGGGCCACCGAGTTCTCCAAGGAGTCGGGCCGCAGCGAGCTCCGACTGGCGGTCGAGGCGGTCGATGCCGCCCTGTCCGACGCCGGGATCGCACCGAGCGAGGTGGGGGGCATGGTCACCTTCACCGCTGACACCAACCCGGAGATCAACGTGGCCCAGTCCCTCGGCATGGGCGAGCTCACCTTCTTCTCCCGGGTCCACTACGGGGGCGGGGCGGGTGCGGGGACCATCCAGCAGGCGGCGCTGGCCGTCCAGGCCGGGGTGGCCGATGTGGTCGTCTGCTACCGCGCCTTCAACGAGCGCTCGGGGAACCGGTTCGGCGGAGGCGTGCAGAACCGGCCGCCCGTGCCCAACGCCGAAGCGGCCCACTTCGCGTGGTACGCGCCCCAGGGTCTCCTCACCCCGGCCCAGTGGGTGGCCATGGCCGCCCAGCGCTACCTGCACCTGACCGGGGCGACCAGCGAGGACCTGGGCCGGGTGGCCGTGGCCGACCGCAAGCACGCGGCCACCAATCCGAAGGCGTGGTACTACGGGAAGCCCATCACCCTCGAGGACCATCAAGCCTCGCGCTGGATCGTCGAGCCCCTCCACCTCCTCGACTGCTGCCAGGAGACCGACGGGGGACAGGCGCTGGTCGTCACCTCGCTCGAGCGGGCCCGCTCGCTCCGCCAGCCTCCAGCCGTCATCCGGGCCGCGGCCCAGGGTTCCGGCAACAGCCAGGAGATGATGACCAGCTACTACACGGAGGACCTCTCCGGGCTGGCCGAGATGGGCGTAGTGGCCCGCCAGCTGTGGGAGACCTCAGGATTGTCGCCGGCCGATATCCAGACCGCCGTCCTCTACGACCACTTCACCCCCTATGTCCTGTCCCAGCTGGAGGAGCTCGGCTTCTGCGCCAAGGGGGACGCCAAGGACTTCGTGCGCGACGGCAACATCGAGCTGGGGGGCTCGCTGCCCATCAACACCCACGGCGGCCAGCTCGGTGAGGCCTACCTGCACGGGATGAACGGCATCGCCGAAGGCGTCCGCCAGGTGCGGGGCTCGTCGGTGAACCAGGTCGACGACGTGGAGCACGTGCTGGTGACCTCGGGCACCGGGGTTCCGACCAGCGGGCTCATCCTCGGGGTCGACCGTTAGTTGTAGCTGTCGAACCCGAACCGCTCGTCGTGGGGCTCGGCCGGCGAGGAGAGCCTTTGCCCGGTCTTGTAATCATGTAATCATGGAGGGGTATGGCTGGAGAACCGCACGGAACGACCGACCTGCCCTCGCTGGCCGATCAGGGAATCGCCGCCGGATGGCCGGAGGCAACGGTCGCCACCCTCCGCGAAACGGACGGCCCATCGGATCAGCCGCGGGTCACGGTGGTGCCGAACGGCCCGTACATCGTGACCGGACCAGTCGCCGTCCAGGACTACCTGGGGTGCCCGCTCGACCTCGACCCGGTAGCTGCCCTGTGCCGATGCGGCCAGTCGGCGGTCAAGCCGAACTGCGACGCCGCGTGCATTCGTAGCGGATTCGAGGACGCCAAGGACCCCCAGCGGGTACCGGATCGTCGCGACACGGCCGTCGGCGAACAACTGACCGTCTTCGACAATCGCGGAATCTGCCAGCACTCGGGCCTGTGTACCGATCGACTGCCGTCGGTGTTCCACTCCCGCTCCGAACCGTTCGTCACCGCCAGTGGTGGACGCATGGATGAGATCATCCGAGCTGTGCGGGACTGCCCGTCTGGGGCCCTCAGCTATGCCATGGACGACGTCGAGTCCCGCGCCCAAGTCGACTGGAACGGCTCTCGGGAGCCGACGATCCTGGTCAGCAAAGACGGCCCCTACCGCCTGACCGGATCGGTGGAGGTCGTCGATGAGACGGGGGCGCCGGTCGAGCGGGCCGAGGGAGCGTCGTCCGAGCATTGCGCGTTGTGCCGATGCGGACACTCGCAGAACAAGCCCTTCTGCTCCGGCATGCACTGGTACGTCGACTTCAGCGATCCGTTGGTTTCCCAGGACACCACTCCGTCGATCTTCGAGTGGGCGGGGGGATACCCGGCGCTATTGCGGTTGACGCGCCTGTTCTACGAGAGGTACGTGCCGGAAGACGAACTGCTGGCCCCACTGTTCGCCGACATGTCGGCCGACCATCCGCAACGAGTGGCGCGATGGCTCGGCGAAGTGTTCGGCGGCCCATCTGAGTACAGCGACTCGTATGGCGGCTACCCGCACATGCTGTCTCAGCACCGGGGCAAGGGCCTCAACGAGGAGCAGCGGGCGCGATGGGCCCAGTTGCTGATCCGCTCCGCCTTCGACGCCGGGCTGCCCAATGACGCAGAGTTCCGATCGGCCTTCAGTTCGTACATCGAGTGGGGCTCGCGACTGGCGGTCGAGAACTCACAAGTCGACTCGCGTCCTCCCGAGCACATGCCCATGCCGCACTGGGACTGGAGCACCGCTGCCGGGCCGCCCGGCGGCCGGATCTCGGCATTGGCCCCGGACGAGCCTGAACAGGTAGTGGCAGTCGTCCTGCCCGACGCGGACGAGCCCGTGCGCTGGTCTGACCACGTGAAGCCCCTGTTCCGCGAGAAGGACCGGCGGTCGATGTTGTTCGTGTTCGACCTCTGGTCAGAGGACGACGCCCGTCAGCACGCCCCCGCCATCCTCGAGCGACTGCGAGCGGGCACGATGCCCTGTGACGGTGCCTGGCCCGAGGAGTGGATCGCCGTCTTTGCTCGCTGGACCGATCAGTCGTCGCAATCGTCGGAATGATGTAGGCCGGCGGCTCGGCCCTCGATCGCCCTTACGAGGCGACGTCGACCGTGCGGGCGCTTTTCGGCGCTCACCGGCTGGCCGCCACCTTCGACGCTCCAGGTCCCCTCCCATCGGGAGGCACTGGCTAGACCAGCCGTCGGTCCGTTGCCCACTTGGTGAGCTCGTGGCGGGTCGAGAGCTGCAGCTTGCGCAGCACCGAGGAAACGTGTGATTCCACCGTCTTGGCCGAGATCGTCAGGTCCCGAGCCACCTCTTTGTACGTGTACCCCCGGGCGATGAGGCGCAGGACCTGGCGCTCGCGGGGCGAGAGCTGATCGAGCTCGGGGTCGAGCCCGGGAGTCAGACCGTTGACACCGCCGGCACCGCCTCCAGCGAAGGCGTCCAGCACGAAGCCGGCCAGGCGCGGTGAGAACACCGCGTCACCCGCTTGCACTCGGTCCACGGCCTGGAGGAGCTCCTCGCCCGAGATGGTCTTGGTGATGTAGCCCCGCGCCCCGGCCCGGATGACCGCGATCACGTCCTCGGGTGCGTCCGAGACCGACAGGGCCAGGAACTGTACCTCGGGATGGTGGGGCGTCACTCCGCGCAGGACAGCCTGGCCGCCACCGCCGGGAAGGTGGACGTCGAGGAGGACGACATCGGGCGTCCGTTCGTTGATCAACTCCACCGCCGCATCGGCTTCGTCGGCCTCACCGATGACCTCGACGGCGTTGCCCAGCTCGGCCCGCACCCCTGATCGGAACATGGCGTGGTCGTCGACCAGGAAGATCCGCGGCCGGCGCCGCTCGCTCACGAGACCGGCTCCGGTTGGTTCACGAGGCCAACTCCCGACGGGGCATCGACAGCTCGACCTCGGTCCCCGCCCCGGGGGCCGAGTGGACGACCGCCGAGCCCCCGTACCGGGCCATCCGCGCCCGGATGGACTGGGCGATGCCCTGGCGGTCTCCGGGAACGGCGGTGGGATCGAACCCCTGGCCGCGGTCGCGGACGAAGATCATGACGGCGTGCGGCTCCACTTCGGCGTAGAACGAGACGTGCGGAGCCCCCGACCACTTGGCCGCGTTGACGGTGGCCTCCCGGGAGGCATCGAGCAGTGCCCGCAGTGCGTCGGTCAACCGGCAGTCGCCCACCACCACCACCTGGACGGTGATCCCGTGATCGGCTTCGATTTGGCGCTGGATGACGCCGATGCCGTCGGCCACTGTCGCTGCATCGTCCCCGAGGGTGCCGGGGGGCCGCCCCTCGAACAACCACGAGCGGAGCTCGCGCTCTTGGGCACGGGCCAGTCGGACCACCTGTCGGGGGTCGTCGGCCGACCGCTGGATCAGCGCCAACGTCTGGAGGACCGAGTCGTGGACGTGGGCCGCCATCTGGGTCCGTTCCTCGGCCATGGCTCGGGCCTGGCGTTCGGACAGCAGGTCGCGGGCCAGGCTGAGCCACCACGGACCGAAGACGACACCGATGGCGGTGACGACCAGCACGGCGCCGCCGACCGGTCGCAGGGCGGCGGCGGTGCCATGCCCGACGACGAGGACGAAGAGGCCGCCGATGCCGAGTACCAGGCCGACGGTGACCCGTATGACCAGGGCAAAGCGGCCGTGGCGCTCCACCCCGGTGTTGAGCATGGGCATGAGCTCGTCGTTGATCCAGACCTTCTCGTCCTCGCTGGCGTTGCGGTGGATGAGGATTGCCGCGGCGGCGGCCAGGAACACGGGCCAGCTGAACGAGCCGACGAAGCCCACGTGCAGGGTGCCCGCCACGAGCTGCACCACCACGAAGGCCGGGACCAAGGCGATGACCAACCTGATGCCGCGCCGATCGGCGGCGACCCGGGAGACGATGGAGGTGGTCTCCCCGGCGAGAGGAACGAAGAGCCAGGCCAGGACATAGATCAGGATGCCGACGCCGCTGGCCAGCGTCAGCAGGGCGAACCCGATCCGCACCAGCGTGACGTCGATGCCCGTCGCCGCCGAGAGCCCGCCGCACACTCCGGCCAGGACCCGGGTGTCGGTGCTCCGGCGGACAGGCCCCCTCAGATGCCGGTGCGGGCGGTGACGGCCGCGACGGCCATGATCGGGCCGACCCTGATCGGAGTCGCCATCCATGGAGGCACCACGATCGGGCCAGCGACGACCCCGCCGCCGCCATCCCGGAGGGCCATGCCAGGACGGATCGGGTCCTCGGCCCTGCGGTCCGCAGAAGGGGGTTTGTGGACCTCCGGCCGGTTCCGGGGAGGGATTCTCGGGGGCTCGCACGCCGCGTTCGTTCGATTCGTCGATATTCGATGATCGCGCACTGCAGTGGAGGTGGTCATCAGGGACATCCCTGACCTCAGGGGAGGGGAGTGAGGGTCCGGCCAGGGTCATACCGGATTTCGTTCTGGATGGTGGCCGAGCAAGCTGCATGCATGGACACTGCCGCCTCTCACAGCGAATCACCTGGTCCCGCCGCCACGGAACCCGATGGTGCCGGTTCCCTACCCCGCTCGACGACGACGAGCCCGGACCACCTGCGCCGGCCCAACGAGGGCCGGATGCTGGCCGGCGTCGCTGCGGGCATCGCCGAGTGCTTCGACTTGGACCCCACCGTTGTTCGGATCGGGTTCGTCGCCCTCGGCCTGCTCGGCGGCCTCGCCTTCCCGATCTACCTGGCCGGGTGGCTGCTGATGCCCGCCGAGGACGCCGACCTGTCGGTGGGCGAGGAGCTCCTCGCCCAGGTGCGAGCGA
>DATDHU010000082.1:0-2696 GCA_036521415.1 Acidimicrobiales bacterium | reverse complement strand
CCACCATGGCCATCCTCGTCTCCCGAACGGAGAAGGTGGCATCAGCGCTGGCCAGCCGGATGTCGCACGCCGCGGCCAGGTCGACCCCACCACCGATGCAGTAGCCGTGGATGGCGGCGATCACCGGCTTGGGACAGGCGGCCACCGCGGTGATCGAGGCCTGGAGCCTGAGGATCTCCCCACGGGTCCGTTTTCCTCGTGTGGCGATGGATGGTGACCGCTTCGCCGTGACGCCCCCGCTGCTGTCGAACAGTCCGCCCGGTTCGGCGATCGCCTTGAGATCGAGCCCCACACTGAAATGGGGCCCGCGGGCCGCGATGACCACGACCCGGATGTCGGTCGCCGATCCCAAGGCGTCCATGGCCAGAGGTAGATCGGCCCAAAAGTCAGGGCCGAGGGCGTTCCGCTGCTCCGGCCGGTCGAGCCAGAGCGTGGCGACGTGGCCGTTGGCCTCGATGGTCAGCACATCAGAAGCGAAATTATCGACGGCGGGATCGATGGCGGTGGCGGTCATACGACCAGCGTAGGTGGGCCCGGCTGAGCCGGTTAGCCTCCCGGCTGCACCAGGTAGAATGTGCTGGAGGCTCGGGGACCGGGCCTCGACTCGCGAGAGGCCTCAGTCCTGCCCACATTCACGCCCGCATCTGCTGCCGCATTGCCCGGACCATCCTGGCTGGAGCGACGCCGGTCCGACGCCGCGGAGCGGTTCGCCTCGGCTCCCCTGCCGACGGAAAAGGACGAGGTCTGGCGGTACAGCCGGATCGACCAGCTCGACCTCGACCGGTTCCATCCTGCGGTCCGTCCGTCGGGTCATGACGGCGGCGCTCCCGACCCCCGGACGATGGAACGGGTCCGGGCCCTGGTCGATCGGATGGGCCCGCGAACTGCGCTCATCGTGTCCTACAACGGTGGGCTGGTCGATCTCGAAGCATCCCGGGCAGCCGCCAGTGCCTGTTCGCTCGGACCGCTCGCGGACCATGCCGACGCCGAAGACCTCCTTGGCGTGATTGCCTCGGATCCAGGGGACTTCGTCCTCTTGAACGAGGCCTTTGCCCCGGACCCCGTCGTGATCGACGTCGGCCCCGGAGCCGTTCTCGATGCTCCCATCGTCGTCGTGCACCTGATCGATGGTTCGGGTGACGACAGCGCCGCCGTGTTCCCCCGAACGGTCATCCGGGCGGCCGATTCGTCCGACGCCAGCGTGGTCGAGCTTCTGGTCGACCTGGCCGATGGCGTCTTCGGCCCCGGGACCACGACGCCCGGCGCGACTTCGACGGCCTTTTCCAAGGTCCTGGTCGTACCGGTGACCGAGGTCCAGGTGGGTGACAGGGCCACGTTGGCCTACGTGAGCGTGCAAGCGCTCGGCCCGGCTACATGGCAGCTCGGGCATCAGGTCAGCCGCATCGGTTCCGAGGCGACGTTGCGGAGCTTTGCCGTGGCTCTCGGAGGCGACTTCGCCCGGTTGCGCACCGATTCCGAGCTCGCCGGCCAGGGGGGTACCAGCGAGCTGCGCGCTGCGTACCTGGGGCGCGACGATCAGATGCTCGACTTCCGCACCCTGCAGGATCACGCTGCACCCCGAACGACCAGCGACCTGCTATTTAAGGGAGCAGTGGCCGACCGCGCCCACTCGGTCTACAGCGGGTTGATCCGGGTCCACCGGGGGGCGTTCCGGTCGGATGCCATGCAGACCAACAACAACCTGGTCCTGGACGTCGGGGCCCATGCCGACTCGGTCCCCAACCTCGACATCGAGGAGAACGACGTGCGTTGTAGCCACGGCTCGACGGTGGGGCCGGTCGACGAGGACCAGCGCTACTACCTCGAGTCCCGGGGCATCGACCCCGAGACGGCTGAGCGGCTCATCGTGGCCGGGTTCTTCCTCGACATTGCCCAGCAACTCCCCGTCGAGGGTGTCCGGCCCGTCGTTCAAGAAGCCCTGGCCCACCGGCTGGATGTTCCCGTCGAGGGACCGCTCGGTGACGAGGGTAGCGCCCTCGGATCGGATGCCGGCAATGGGTGAGTCCGTACGGCTCTGCGGCCGGGACGAGCTCAGCTCCGGGGAGGCCCGCCGGTTCGACATCCAGGACCTCCGGGTGGCGCTGGTTCGGATCGAGGACGACTTCTACGCCATCGGGGACCGCTGCAGCCACGAGGACTACTCGTTGGCCGAGGGGGAGGTGTGGCCCGAGGAGTGCGAGCTCGAGTGCGCCAAGCACGGCTCGACGTTCGACCTGCGGACAGGCGAGCCGTGCTCGCTGCCGGCGACCAAACCGGTGCCGGTCTACACAGTTGTCGTCGAAGGAGACGATGTCATGCTGGTGGTCCCATGAGCGCCACGCCGAGTGGCGCCAGCGAGCTGCGCATCGAGGGACTGCGGGTGGGCGTCCCCGGCCGTGAGATTCTCCGAGGCGTCGACCTGGCCGTCCGCAGCGGTGAGGTTCATGCGGTGATGGGCCCGAATGGCTCGGGAAAGAGCACCCTGGCTCACGTGATCATGGGGCGTCCGGGCTACGAGGTGCTCGGTGGATCCATCACGCTGGACGGCGTGGACCTCCTCGCCCTACCCACCTGGGAACGGGCCCGGGCCGGGCTGTTCATCGGCATGCAGCACCCGATCGAAGTCCCGGGGGTGTCGCTGGCCACATCTCTGGTGGCTGCCCGGGCCAACGGGGGGAACGGCTCGGGCGCGGATA
>DATDHU010000081.1:0-99766 GCA_036521415.1 Acidimicrobiales bacterium | reverse complement strand
TCCCCAAGATGTGGCTCCAGGACACCTACGAGGGCTACAACGGGAAGTTCTGGTCGCTGCCCCCGCGCAAGATCCTGCCCAAGCCCTACGGCAAGCTGCACCCGGCCATGTGGTACGCGGCCGGCAACACCTCGAGCTACGCCATGGCCGCCCAGAAGGGGCTCGGCGTCCTGGGCTTTTCCGTGGGTTCCTTCGACGAGTTGGGCCCCGTGATGGAGGCCTACAAGGCCGCCATCGGCGACGCCGACCCGATCGGCGCCTTCGTCAACGACAACATCATGGTGACCACGGCCGCCTTCCTGTCCGAGGACGGCAAGGCAGCAGAGAAGTCCATGCTCGGCTCGCACATGACCTATCTCCAGAGCAACGTGTTCCGCTATCACGACACCTTCCCTCACCCACCCGAGGTCCCGGTGTGGCCCGAGCTCATCCCCGACGTGACCGCCGAGCAGATCCCCTACCTGCAGGCGGCGGGCACGATCGTCGGTGACCCCGACCACGCCCTCGAGCAGTGCAAGCGGTGGGAAGCGGCCGGTGCCGACCAACTGTCCTTCGGGCTCGGCATGGCCACCAAGGAAGAGTCCCTGGAGATGGTCCGCCTCATGGGCGAGCACGTCATCCCCAAGATCGACACCGACCCGGTGCACCGCACCACCCGCATGCGCGAGGCGGCAGCGGCGAAGCTGCCTGTCTGACGCTGGGTCTGAGGTCCCGGCGGCGGCTGCCCGACGGGCGCCTCTCACTGTCTGTGAGGGTTGCTTGCCAACCGCCTCTTGGCGCGCCGGACTTCCACCGGTCTTTGTTCTGCCCGCCTTTGGGCGAATTAGGGACGCCGAACTCTGGCGATCCGCGGTCTTTTCGCCGAGACGTGGACAGAATTAAATGCCGCCGCAGCCCTCAACGGAGGATCGCCCGACCAGCGCCCGGTCACTCTCAGCGGTCGCTCCCAGGGCGCGCGAATCAGGTCCGTGAACGAGCTCAGGTCGGCGAACCGGTGAGTTTTCTCGTCCCGTGGGGGCCAGTGTCTAGTGAGTGGGAACCGTGTCCGTGTTGCGCCCGGAGCGGAGCACGGTGCCGGCGAGCGCCCCGGTCGGCTCGCCGTTGGCGATGGACGGCGTCCCGTTCACGAACACGCTGGTGACGCCGGATGACGAGGAGATCAGTCTGAGGCTGTCACCGGGGAGGTCGTAGACCCGTCGGGCCGGCCCGCTGTTGACCGTCTCGGGGTCGAAGATGACCACGTCGGCGTAGGCACCCTCCTTGAGCTGACCGCGGTCACGGAGCCCGAAGAGCCGGGCGGGCACGTCGGTCATGAGCTGGACGGCTCGCTCGAGGGACACCAGTTTCCGCCCCCGGAGCGTGTCGGCCAAAAAGCGCGTCGGGTAAGGCGACCCCAGCATCCGGTCGAGGTGGGCCCCGGCGTCGGACCCACCGAGAAGCACGTCGTCCCGCTCCCACAGGTCACGGCGGGCCTCCCAGTCGACGTCGGTGTCGCCCACCGGCAAGGGCCAGAGCACGGTGGCGAAATCGTCGGCGGTGGTGATGGCGATCAGGACGTCGGAAGGATCGGCCCCCTGCTCCTTGGCGATGTCTGTGACCAGGCGCCCCTCGTACTGCTTGTTCTCGGGGGCGATGGTGTCGCCGATGCGGTAGTTCGAGAAGTCGGCCAGCCGCTCGAAGGCGGTCCCCTTGGCCGCTAGCTGCATCTCCTCGCGCACCGCCGGGTCGGTCAGCTTGGCTGCTTTCTCCTTGGCCGGCAGGGACAGGATCTCGTGCCAGCCGGGGATGAGCCACAGGGCGCAGAAGGTGGCCAGGCTCATATTCTGGTCGGCGAAGATGGGCATGGTCAGGGCCACGACCCGTCCGCCTATCTCACGGGCCCGCTTGGACGGCAACAGCTGGTGCTCCGTTCGCTCCGCCGACTTGGCCGAAGCGGTCAGGACGTTCCAGTTGAGTGGACGGTTGGCTTGCGCGCTCATCTGGGCCAGTAGTTCGGTCTCGGTGTCGCTGAACCCCTTGAGGCACCCCTCGACGATGGCCTCGAGCGTGGTGCCGGGATGCTCGCTCACTTCGCGGCACAGGGCGAGCAACTCCTCTTCGGAGGCGGCGCGGCTCGGAACCTGCTTTGCGTCCCCGTCGATGTGCGTCGACGACCGGGTGGTGGACAACCCGAGACCCCCCGCGTCGAGTGAATCACGCAGCAGGGCGATCAGCGTCTCGACCTCCTCCGGGTTCGCCTCTCTCTCACCGGCCTCGCCGCCCAGTACGTACCGGCGGAGAGCGCAGTGCCCGACCAGAAAGCCGGCGTTCACGCCGATGCGCCCCTCGAGCCCGTCGAGGAACTGGCCGAAGCTCTCCCAACCCCACTCCACTCCCTGCTCGAGGGCCTTGAGCGGCATGCCTTCGACCTGGGCCATCATCCGGCGGGTGAAGTCGGCGTCGGCATCCTTGAGCGGCGCCAGGGTGAACCCGCAGTTGCCGCCGATGACGGAGGTCACGCCGTGGTTGCTCGACGGCGTGGCGTGGCCGTCCCAGTACAGCTGGGCGTCGTAGTGGGTGTGCGGGTCGACGAAACCCGGAGTGACGATCTGGCCGGTGGCATCGATGGTCTCGGTGGCCGGTTCGTCCACCTGACCGATGGCGACGATGCGGTCGCCCCGGATGCCCACGTCGGCTTGCCGGGGAGGGGCCCCGGTGCCGTCCACTGCCGTTCCACCTTTGATCAAGTAATCGAGGATGACGGACCTCCAGTTCTCTGTGCACGAGTCAACGGGTAACCCTGCGGCGTCCTACCTTGAACGCTACTGTCAGGTTTGGCGAACCGCCACTGTGTAGCGTCGAGTCACATGACCACGAACCCGGCTTCGAACGTTGACTTCGGCATGCAGTTGCCCATCCAGGCCCGGTCCCGGCTGCAGTGCGATCCCTGGGAGGACGATGCCGGGGCCAAGGAGCTGGCCCTCATCGCTCAGGCGTGTGATGCCGCCGGGTTCTCCTATGTGGGTGTATGCGATCACGTAGCCGTCCCGCGGGACCAGGTGGAGCGGATGCAGACGGCGTGGTACGACACGGTGGCCACCCTGGGGTGGCTGGCCGCGCTCACCACGCGGGTTCGCCTCTTGTCCCACGTGTTCATCGTCGCCTACCGGCACCCGTTGGTCACGGCCAAGTCGTTCATGACCCTCGACCACCTGTCGGGCGGCCGGGCCATCCTGGGCGTGGGCGCCGGGCACGCACAGGGCGAGTTCGACGTCCTGGGTGTCCCCTTCAAGCAGCGGGGATCGCTCACCGACGAGGCCATCGACGTGCTGCGGGCCGCCTTTGACGACGAGTGGCCCGACATCGACACCCCGCACTTCGCAGTGCACGACGTGGGCCAGTCCCCCCGCCCGGTCCAAGCCCACCTGCTCATCTGGGTGGGCGGCTCCTCGGCCCCCGCCCTTCGCCGCGCCGCCACCCGGGGCGACGGCTGGCTGCCCCAAGGGCCCCCCGCCCAGGGGATGGCCTGGGCCATCGGCATCCTCACCGAAGAACGGGAGCGGGCCGGCCGTACCGGCCGGTTCGATATCGGCGGTGCGGCCACGCCGCTGTATGTCGGCGCCCCCAGCTGGGACATCGGGGACCACGCCGTTGCAGGCGAGCCCGAGGAGCTGGCGGCCACCATCCGGGAGTGGGTCCTCCCCGGGGTCACCCACCTGCAGATCCGCTTTCGCTGCCGGAGCGCAGACGAGCTCGTCGACCAGATCGCCGTCTTCGGCGCCGAGGTGATCCCGCTGGTACGGGAGTGAGCGGCCCCGGCGGCGTCAGCCAGGTCCGGCGGCGTCAAATCCAGTCGCGCCGGCAAGAGGCCGGCCCGCCGGTGCTACTTGACGAAGGCGCCGGCGTCGACGGGCAGCTGCACCCCGGTGATGTACCGGGCCTCGTCGGAGCAGAGGAAGACGATGGCAGCCGAGATATCCTTGGCCTCGACCCACGAGATGGGCAGCGGGCTGTGGCCGAACATGTTCTCGGCCAGGTCGTCGCGCCCGGGATTCTCCTTCTCGGGCATGAAGAGCTTGTAGGTATTCGGGTTCTGCAGCATCGGGGTGTCAGCACTGGTCGGGTGGACGGTGTTCACCCGGATCCAATGGGGAGCCAGCTCGTTGGTCAGCGACTGCATGAGCCCGACCACGCCGTGCTTGGCCGCCGAGTAGGGAGAGGTATGGGAGAAACCCCGGAGGCCCGCCGTCGAACTGGTGATCACGATCGAGCCACCCTGGTTGCGCTCGATCATGGGGGGGATGGCGGCCCGCACCGTGTTCCACACACCGGTGAGGTTGACGTCGATGATGTCCCGCCACGTCTGCTCGGGGTAGTCCCAGGACTGCATCAGATTGATCACCCCGGCGTTGGCGAGCACGATGTCGACGTGGCCGAACATGTCGATGCCCTCGTTGAGAACGGTGGTCACGCCGGCGAAGTCACGGACGTCGGCCTTGCGGGCCACGATCTTGCCGCCGGCACCCTCCACCAGACTGACGGTCTCCTGGAGGTCCTCCGGCGTGGCCAGAGGGTAGAGGACGGCGATCGAGGGGATGTCCTCGCAGATGTCGAAGGCGATGATGTCGGCGCCCTCCTCGGCCAGCCTCACAGCGTGGGATCGGCCCTGGCCCCGGGCTGCACCCGAGATGAACGCCACTTTCCCGTCGAGCTTGCCCATCGTTACCCCCAGTTCGCTCCGGCGCCCGCCGGTGTGCGCGGCGACGATACTCGTTTGTCAGTATACGGCCCCGCGGCGCCGAGCCCAAAGCCGGCCTCGACGGCGTGCGGTCGATGGCTGCGGTCTCTGATCGGTGCATGAGCCGCGCCGTGCACCTCGGACCGTCGCTACTGTCATGATCGAGCCAGCCGATGACGGGGAAGACGATCCGACGACCGGGAAGAGAGGGAGAGGCGATGGACAGCCACGATGTGAGCATTGATGACGTGGTGCAGTTGGTGCAGGACGAACAGGAGATCCGCAACCTGGTGGCCCGGGTGGCCCACCTGGCCGACATGGACCCCGACCTGGTCGACTACCTCGACTGCTTCACCGACGACGCCGTGTGGGAGTTCCCCGGCAGTGCCCGCGAGAACCTGGGGCACAGCCGAACCGAGGGGAGGGACCAGATCGCCGCCGACCGCCGGGCCCGCCGGGCCGACGGCTTCCAGGGACCGGGCACCAACACCCGGCACGTGAACACCACGCTGGCCGTTCGGGTGGACGGGAGCGACACGGCCGAGGCCGAGTCCTACTGGCTGTTCGTGGGCGACACCCTGGGTTCACCGGTCCTGAGGGGCATCGGCCACTACAACGACCGATTCACGCGCACGCCACAGGGCTGGAAGTTGTCCTCTCGTCAGATCACCCCCGGCTGACCCAAGGGCCGCGATCACGGTTGCTTGATGGGGACCTTGCCCACCCCGCCGGCATAGGGCGGACCCATGGCACACACGGCCGGCCCGTACTGGCCGGTCAGGCCGAAGTGGTTCGAGGGGGAGTAGTCGTACTGGATGCCTATGAAGGTCTGGTGGCCCATGCCCTCGATGGCCCTCTTGATGGCGTTCGGATCGGTCGAGTGGTACTTCTCGATGGCCGCTGCCATGATCTCGACCGGGACCGAGTCCGAGGCGATGTAGGTCAGGTAGTTGACGCTCGAGGCCCCCGTCACCGAGCTGTACTTGGCAAAGAGGTCCTGCTGTTCGGCCGTGAAGGTCTGGGCGGGCGTCGCCGCGCAATCGACGTAGGGCGCGTAGGCCTTCGCGGTGAGTGCCCCCATGGCGTCGAACCCGTCGTACCAGGCCCCGGCGGACGACAAGATGGTGGGGGACCAGTTGGCCGCCTGCATCGCCTGCCACACCGGTCCGAAGCCGACCCCCAGGTAGACGACGAGCAGGTCGGGGTTGGACGCCTTGACCTTGGAGATGGCGGCCGAGTCGTCCACCGAACCGGGCGGGATCGTGACCGACTGGACCACCTTGGCCTTGGGGGCGAAGTGCTTCATGCCCGACAGGATCTGGTTCACTGCGTCGGTGTCCTGGGGGAGCCCGTCGGTCAGCACCGCCACCCGGGTCACCCCCTTGGTGGCCATCCACTTGGCTGCCACCGCTCCCTCTTGTTGGACGGACCCGCCCGGGCTGAAGGCGTAGGGGTACCGGCTGGTATCGGCGTACTGCGAGCCGGTCAAGGTGGACACCACCGGCAACTTGGCCTTGGTCAGCACGGCCAGCTGCTGGCTCTGGGCCGCCGGGCTCTGGGAGACGGTGACCACGCCGGCCGCCTTGTCCGCCACCATCTGGTTGGCGGCCTGGACGGCGCCGGTCACGTCGCTGGCGTCGTTCTGCAGCTTGATGATCAACCGGTGTCCGTCGATGCCGTTGGGGTGGGAGGCGTTGAAGGCCTGGAGGGTGACGTTGTCGAAGGCGGCCTTGGTCGTGGCGCCGTAGGCGGCGGCCGCGCCGCTCAGGTCGGCTGAGAGCTCGAAGGTGATCGGGCCACTCGGGATCGGTGGGTATCCCGAGCTGGCGCTGGCCCCCGGCACCTGGCTCGACAACGTGCCGAGCGCGGTGCCCACTGCGATCAGGGCCACCACCACGGCCACCCGAACCGATCCGAACCGAACGTGCGCACGCGTCATCTGGACCCCCCCTGAGCGGGCCCACCGCGCCGTGCACAGTGGGCTCCGTTGGCGAAAAACCGAAAGCCACTACCTGCCATACGGAAGGTAGTCGGGGGGTCCCTCGAACGCAAGCGGTGGTCGCGTGAGGGTCACGAGACCGCCGTCCGCACCCAGGTCAGCCGGTGAAAGCTGCCTCCGCCTGCCTCCGCCCGCCCAGGCCTGCCTCCGCCCGCCCAGGCCTGCCTCCGCCTGCCTCCGCCTGGGTCAGTCGGCGGGCACCCGCTCGGCCACCAAGGCCGAACGATTGACCTTGGTGGCTTCGGAACGGGGGATGCGATCGACGAACTCCACCGTCTTGGGCACCTTGTAGGGACTGAGGCGCGATCGGGCGAACTCGATCACCTCTCGCTCGGTCACTACCGAGTCCGAACTCGACGCCTGGGCGATGGCGTGGACGCGGTGGCCCCACTCCTCGTCGGGCAACCCGATGACGACGACATCGGCCAGGCCGGGATGCTCGCTCAGTGCCGCCTCGACCTCGGCTGGGAAGACGTTGGCCCCGCCCGAGATGATCATGTCGACCCGCCGGTCGGCCATGTACAGCCATCCCTCCTCGTCGAGCCAGCCCAGGTCGCCGATGGTGGTGAAGTTGTCGTTGGTCACCGGGGCCGGCGGCACGTCGCCCAGGTAGCCATGGGTGATCCCGTCGGCCTGCCGCAGGTAGATCTCGCCGATCTCGCCGGCAGGGAGCTGGTCGCCCTCCGGTCCCAGGATCTTGATCTCTGTCTCGGTCCAGGGCTGGCCCAGGGTGCCCGGGTGTTCGAGCCAGCCGTCTCCCCGGCAGGCCACGACCCCCGCCCCCTCGCTCGAGCCGTAGGTCATGTAGAAGCGCTCGGGCCCGATGAGGTCGAACCAGAAGCGGGCCAGCCATTGGGGCAGGACGGCCGCACCCTGCATGGTCCACTCGATGCTCGAGAAGTCACGTGAGCCGATGTCGGGGAGCTGGGCAACCCGTTGGAACATCGGCGTGGCCCCGGTGAAGCCGGTGACCCGGTGCCGCTCGATCAGGTCCACCATGTGGTCGGCCCGGAACCGCTCCATCAGCACCACCCGGTAACCCGAGAGCAGGTTGGACATGGTTAGAAAGCCGTTGTTGTGGTAGATCGGCCCGGGCGTCAGGATCAGCTGATCGGCCGAGATCGGGCCCCAGGACTCCATGATCCCGAGCGCGCCGGGGGCGCCTTCGGTGACCACCGCCGGGGACTTGCGCAAGATGACCTTGGGCGACCCGGTCGAACCCGAGCTGCAGATGCCGGAGTGGTGGGGGGCGGTGACCTCGGGGAGCACCTCGGTCGACTCCGACAGGCTCTCCTCGAACAGCTCGAAGTTGGCGGCGTCGACGACCAGGGCGGCGTTGATGACGGCCCGGAGCCGACCCAGCTCCCACTCGGGGAGGTCCCAGCGCACCGGGACCGGCACCGCCCCGAGCTTCCAGGCGGCGAAGGTGGCGAAGACCAGCTCGGGCGAGTTCTTCAGCTGCATGGCCAACAGGTCCCCGACGCCGAGGCCGCGCCGGGCCAGTGCCCGGGCCACCTGGGTCGTCCGGTCGTCGAGCTCGGCCCAGGTGAAGTGGCGCTCGGTCCTGTCCTCGGCCGCGAAGATCAGGGCGACCTCGTCCGGTGAGGCCAGAGCCAGCTCGTGGATCCGGGTCCCGTACGGGGTCGTCTCCGGCTCGATGGCGGCTGGGTCGACGGCGGGCTCGGTGTCCGCTGTTGTACTGCTCGCTGCTTCGGTGTCGGCTTCCACGGTCAGACACTCTTACCGGGCGGGCACGTCGGTGCCAGCCGGGTGATCGCAAAGCCAGGGGCCTACCCGCTCAGACGGTTGCGGTCCCGGTCCCGTGCTCGGCCCGCTGGACGAGCAGCTCGCGCACCGCCCGTTTGGACACCTTGGCCGTCGACCCCTTGGGCAGGTCGTCCACCACGGCCAGGATCCGGGGCTTCTTGTAGCCGGCCAGCCGCTCGCTGCACCACTCCCCGAGCCGAAGCCCGTCGAGGCCGGACCCGGCCCTGGTCACCACGGCGGCGGCCACCACCTCGCCCCATCGCTCGTCGGGCACCCCGACGACACAGACGTCGCTGACACCCTCGTGCTCGGCGAGCACCCGCTCCACTTCGGCCGGGTACACGTTGAGGCCGCCCGAGATGATCATGTCCTTGATGCGATCGACGATGGTGATGAGCCCGGTGGGGTCGACGCTGGCCACGTCGCCGGTCCGGTACCAGCCGTCGACGATCGCCTCGCTGGTGGCGACCGGGTTGCCCCAGTAGCCCAGCATCACCTGTGCGCCGGTGACCCAAAGCTCCCCGCGCTCACCGGCGCCGCCGGGCGATTCGCCGTCGCCCAACGGCGCCTGACCACCGTTGCCCAACGGCGCCTCAGCGCCGGCCCCGGCCGCCCCGTGCACGTTCCCGTCGACCAGGCGCATGGACGCCGCCGGCACCAACCGTCCGGTGGGCACGGCCGGGCTGCCGGCCACCCGAGGGTCGAGCTCGTCGCGATGACGCAGCACGGTGACCGGATGGGGGACCTCGGAGGTCCCGAACACCTGGGTGAGGATGGGGCCGAATGTGTCGAGGGCCGCATCGAGGGTGGTCCGGCTGATGCTGGCCCCGCCGTAGGTGATGTTGCGGAGACCGCCGGGCGCCCCCGACCCATCGTGACCACCGGGTGCGCCGCGCCCACCGCGCCCACCGCGGCAGTGCTCGACCAGCATCTGGATCATGGTGGGGACGACGAACGTCGAGGTGCCGCCGTGCTCGGACACGGCGGCGAAGAAGGCGGCCGGGTCGAACTTGGCCAACAGGATGCTCCTCGCCCCCCGGGTGAAGAAGGTGAGCACCTTGGACCCGCTGCCGTGCGAGAGCGGACCGGCGTGGATCATGCCGTCACCCGGGCCGGCGCAGAACTCTTCGGAGGTGCTCATGAGCGTGGCCGTCACCCGGCACCGGTCGGCCAGCATGGCTCCTTTGGGGCGTCCGGTCGTCCCCGACGTGTACAGCAGCTGGCTGAGCCGCTCGGGGTCCGGCGTCAGCGGGACCGGCTCGGGCCGGGCCGATGCCAGCAGCGACTCGTAGCCACCGAGGACGCCGGCCCCGTCGGCGCCGGCGTCGATGTCGACGATGGTGGGTGATCGGTCCAGCTCGGCCACCAGCTCGGCCACCCGGGGCCGCTCGGCCGCTTCGGTGATGAGCACGTCGGCCCCCGAATCGTCGAGCAGGTACCGGCGCTCGTCGTCGCTGAGCCGGGGGTTGACCGGCACCTTCACCATCCCGGCCCGGGCAATGGCGAAGTCGCACTCCACGTACTCGAGCCGGTTGCGCATCAAGATGGCCACCCGGGCGCCAGGCTCCCTGGTCAGCCCGGCCAGGACGTTGGCCAGTCGCCCGGACCGGTCGCCGACCTCGGCGAAGGTCAGTCGGTGGTCGCCGTCGACCACCGCCGTGCGCGGCCCGTAGGCGCGGGCCGCCCGCTCGACCAGCTCAGGGATGGTGGACATCGAAGCGCCCCCATACGTCGGCCAGGGCCTGGCAGATC
The DNA here is from genome assembly GCA_036521415.1 of Acidimicrobiales bacterium. Taxonomy (GTDB): domain Bacteria; phylum Actinomycetota; class Acidimicrobiia; order Acidimicrobiales; family RAAP-2; genus DASXMT01. The sequence goes on along the minus strand of DATDHU010000081.1, from coordinate 89,531 downwards.
TCGCCCACGGTGGCGTTGGCCCGGACCGCGGTCAGGATGGGAGGGATCGTGTTGGCCCGGGACCTGGCTGCGGCACGCACCTGCTCGAGGGCGACGCCCACGTCGCCGGCATCGCGGTCCCGGCGCAGGCGGGCCAGCGACTCGACCTGCGCCTGCTCGATGGCGGCCAGGTCCCGGCGGGTGGGCTCACGGGTGAGCGCGGTCGGCGGGGCGGCGGACACGTGCTGATTGACGCTGACCACCGGGTGTTCCCCGCGGTCGATGCGGTTCTGCAACCGGAAGGCCTGCTCGTCGATCTCGGCCTCCAAGAACCCGGACTCGAGTGCGCCGATGGCCCCGCCCTCCCGCTCGATGCGGGCCATGTAGGCGCGGATATCCTCTTCGAGTTGGTCGGTCAGGGCCTCGACCAGGTACGAGCCGCCGAGGGGGTCGGCCGACCGGGTCACCCCCGTCTCCAGGGCCAGGATCTGCTGGGTCCGGAGCCCGAGGTGGGCGGCTTCCTGGCTGGGGATACCCAGCGCCTCGTCGAACGACGAGGAGGCCAGGGTCTGGACGCCGCCCAGGACTGCGGCCAGGGCCTGGTAGGAGATCCGGATGAGGTTGTTGAGCGGCTCGTTGGCCGTCTGGTAGCCGCCCAGCGTGTAGCAGAAGATGTTGAGGGCCCGGCTGGCGTCGTCGGTGGCCCCGAAGCGTTGGGCCATGACGTCGGACCACACACGGCGGGCCGCCCGGAACTTGGCCACCTCCTCGAAGATGTCCAGTCCCGAGGACAAGAACATGTACACCGAGTGGGCGAACGACTGGAGGCTGAGTCCGCGGTCGAGGGCGCACTGGATGTACTCGATGCCGTTGCTGACGGCGATGGCCACCTCCTGCACAGCGGTCGAGCCGGAGTCCCGGATGTGGTAGCCGCAGAACTCGATCGGCTCCCAGTGGGGGAGGGAGGTGGCGCAGTACTCGATCACGTCGACGGAGAAGTCGCGCCCGGCCCGGTAGGGGAAGATGTGGGTGTGGCGGGCGACGTACTCCTTCAGGACGTCGTTCTGCAGCATCACCTTGAAGTCAGCCGGCGAGTACCCGTGGACCTCGGCGCCGGCCACGAACAGGGCCACGGCCAGCGGTCCGATCGAGTTGGCCGTGGTGCGGATCTGGGCCACCTTGTCCAGGGCCACGCCGTCGAGCAGCTCGACCATGTCGGCCAGGCTGTCTATGGGCACGCCCACCCGTCCCACCTCGCCGTGGGCCAGGGGGTGATCGGAGTCCAGGCCCAACTGGGTGGGGAGGTCGAGCGCCACCGAGAACCCGGTCTGGCCGGCCGAGAGCAACGACCGGATCCGCTGATTGGTCTCGGTCGGCGATCCTTGCCCCGAGTACATCCCCATGACCCAGTGGCCCTCCCGGTACATGCCCGGTCGGATCCCCCGGGTGAACGGGGGCTGTCCGGGGAGGCCCAGCTTGCTGTCGTAGCGGGCCAGTTCCTCTGGACCGGGGGTGCCCAGGTCGAGGGGGGTGTAGACGGGCTGCACGGGCAGCCCGGAGTGGGTCGCCGCCCCGCTGTCGCCCGGGACCAGGCGGTCGGCGTTCTCCTTCCGCCAGCGGTCGAAGGCTTCCGAGTCGAGGGTCATGGGGAGTCGGGAGTCATGGCGAGTCGGGGGTCATGGTTCGAGAGGCGTCCCCGTCGACCTCGACGATGACCGCCTCGCCCTCGCCGATGCCCCCGCACAGCGCCACGGCCGCGGTGCCCCCGCCGCGACGCCTGAGCTCGCAGATGGCGGTCATCACCATGCGCGCCGCGGTCGCCCCGGTCGGGTGGCCGATGGCCACCGATCCCCCGTTGACGTTCGTCCGCTCCCGCAGCGCCCCGGCTCGTCGCTCGTCGCCGTCGGCCAGGATGAGCGTCGTCACCAGGGGGACGGCGGCGAAGGCCTCGTTGACCTCGATCAGGTCGATCTGATCGAGCGTGAGCCCGACCCGGTCCACAGCGGCACGGATGGCGGTGGCCGGGATGGAGGCGATGCGACGGGGCTCCCCGGAGACGGCGGCGAAGCCTCGGAGCGTGGCTGCCACCTCACGGCCGTGCTCGCCTGCTGCTCGAGGGTCGGCGAGCACCAGCGCGGCCGACCCGCTGGACAGGTCGGGCGCATTGCCGGGTGTCACCGTCTCGCTCCCGTAGATGGTGGGCAGCGCGGCGAGGGCGGTGGCGGTGGTGGCCGGGCGCGGCACCTCGTCGTGGTCGACGGTGAACGCCTGGCCGCGTCCGTCGGTACCGGCCACGGGGACGATCTCCTCGGCCGGCCATCCAGCCGCCAGCGCCTTGGCGTAGCGCTCCTGGCTGCGGAGGGCCCAGTCGTCCTGTGCCTCCCGGTCGATCCCGTACTCGAGCGCCTCCCGTGAGGCCTGTCGCGCCCGGGGCTCGTGGGTATGGGGGCAGGAGATGACCAGTTGGTCGCTCATCTCCAGGTTTCCCAGGCGATGGCCCCACCGGACCCCCTCGAGGAAGTACGGCACCCGGCTCAGGTTCTCGACCCCCCCGGCCACGGCCAGCGACGCCTCGGCCAGGCGAATGGACCGCGACGCGGCGGCCAACGCGGTGAGCGAGCTGCAACAGGCGCGGTCGACCGTGTAGGCGTTGCGGTCGACCGGGATCCCCGAACGCAGGAGGATCTGCCTGGCGATCGACCGGTCAGATCCGGGGAAGTTGACCCCGAAGACCAGCTGGTCGACCTGGTCAGGTGCGACCCCGGCACGACCCAGTGCGGCAACGACGGCGGCCGACGACAGCTCGGGGAGGGTCGCCTCTCGGAGCGAGCCGCCGAACTTCCCGAACGGGGTCCGGGCGAACCCGAGGACGGCGACCCGGTCAGCCGGCTCGGCGCGTCTGCGGGCCCGTGTCTCGGGCGCGGTGGGCTCGCTGCCCTGTGCAAGTTGGTCGTCGATGGGCGCAGTTTATATTTCATGGCTGGAGACGCCAGAGGGCGAACCGAAGGGGGCAGACGATGGCCGCGTTCGACGAGGGCGACCGACCGGCGGGGGAGACGCCGTCCACCAGCTCGTTGGGGGGTCGGGTCACGTTCTCCTCGCACGGCCGTCCCTGGATGATCGTGATGAAGCCGACCCGACGGGGCAAGGCCATCGACCGTGCCCTCGTGCGCTGGACCGGTTTCTCGCTCATCTCCTTCGAGTTCGCCAAGGCGGCTGGCCGGCCCTACCACCGGGACCATCTGCTCCTCACCTCCATCGGCTGGCGGACCGGCGCGCTGCGCACCTCGTGTCTCCCGTTCTACCGATACGGCGAGGAGCTGGTCGTCTGCGGCACCAAGGGCGGCGGCCCGACCGACCCCTACTGGGCCAGGAATCTCGCCGCCGAACCCCGGTGCTGGGTCCGCATCGACCGCCGCCAGATTCCGGGCACGGCCCGTGTGAGCACCGGTGCCGAGCGGGCCTCCGTCTTTGAGACAGTCGCCGACCAGCACCCTGACCTCCGCCGTTACCAGGAGCAGACGGCCCAGCTGGGTCGGGACGTCCCCCTCGTGCTCATCGCCCTGAACCAGGCCCGCGATTCCGCCGGGCCTCCGGTGCGATCGGGCCCTGAACCGGCCGGGTGACCCTGCATCGGCTGTATGACGCAGTGGGCTCAGCGACCCAGCCGGGGCGCCACCTCGCCGTCGAACCATTGCAGGTGGTCGATGTACTCCTGGACCGAGCCGGTGGGCGGCAACGGCAACGACGTCCGGGTCACGCGCTGCCCTTCGAGCTCGGCGCACCAGTCGACCAACCGGTCGCGGTAGGCCTCGAGGACCGACGGGGATGCCGAGCCGAACCCGTCCGCTTCCCACATCGGGGGCGAGCCCAGCCAACAGATGTCGAAGGCGTCCTCCTTGCCGGCGTACTCGGGCTGGGCGAACAGGTACTCCAAGAGGGGCGGCATCTCCCCGAGCGAGAAGTCGGTCGGGTTGGGTTGCCAACCGTCGTGGCGGGCCGCCCGGCGCAGAGCGGGCTTGGAGTTGCCCCCGATGAAGATGGGGGGCCGGGGCGATTGCACCGGCTTGGGCTCGAAGGCCAGCCCCTCGATGTCGAAGAACCGTCCGTGGTGAACGGGCTCGTCGGCCGTCCACAGCTCGACGATGGCCGCCAGCATCTCGTCGGCGATGGCCCCCCGGTCGGCGAAGCTCACGCCGAGCGCCTTGAACTCGGCCACGGCGTGGCCCACGCCGACCGAGAGATTGACCCGCCCCCCCGACAGCGCGTCCATGGTGCAGACCGCCTTGGCCAGCGAGAGCGGGTGGTGGTAGGGGAGGACGAGGATGGTGGCGTCCACCCGGACCCGGGAGGTGGCGCCGGCCAGGAAGGCCATGACCGAGAGGCCCTGCATCCAGTACGGCCCGAGGCGGGGCACCTCCTCGTAGGGCATGGCGAAGTGCTCGGAGCTGGCGATGGCGTCGTAGCCCAGGTCGTCGACGGCCCGGGCGATGCGCTGGTAGTCGGGGGCCTGGAGCTGGCGGACCCACTCCGGGGTGCCGGGCATGCGGCTGGTGCCCGGCAGGGCCACGTAGATCTTCATGGGCGAGCCCAGATGTCGATGAGCTCCTGGACGCTGCTGATCCGGGCCAGGATCGAGAGCGAGTTCTGCAGCACCATCTCCCCGTACTCGGGGGGCACGCCCACGGTGGCGTCCCTCGGGATGACCACGTTGTACGAACGGCTGGCTGCCTCGATGACCAGCCCCATCACCCCCAGGTTGAGCGACACGCCGGTGGCGATCACCGTGGTCACCCCCAAGTTCCGCAGCACGATGTCGAGCCCGGTGTCGGTCATGGGGGCCATCGAGTGCAGCCGGCTCATCACCAGGTCGCCCGGTTCGACACCGATCTCGGGGACGACCTCGCCGAACTCGGCCAGCTCGCGGGGGTCACGGGGATTCTCCAGGGCCGCCTTCTTCGCCTTCGCCCCGAACACGGAGTTGCCCATGGAGCCCTTCATGTCCACCCGGGACTCGACCACGCAGTGCACGATCTCCACTCCGGCAGACCGCCCGGCCCGCACCAGCCGCGCCACCTCGGTGACCGCGGGGGCCGCCGCCTCCACCAGCATGGGGAGTGCCGACCGGTCGCCCACCGTTCCCCGCTGGATCTCGTTCATCACGATGGCGGTGTGGGACGGGTCGACAAGGGCAGGGTCGAGCGGCATGCCGGCATCGTAGGCGCACCCGCGTGGTCACGCCCATTGCCCAAGGCGCCTCCCGTGTGGCCGACCACCGGTCGCCGGCGCGATAGTCAGACCGAGCAATCCCGCCACCGGCGGCCCGGGAGGAAGCCCGGTACCACCGGCAAGGAAGAGCGCCCGGCACCGGTCGGGCAAGGGGGAAGGGCAGTGGTGATGAAGTTCGACGTGGGTGTCCCGAGCGGCGCCATCAAGCACTTCGAGACCTGGGTCGGGGAGGGGAAGCTGAACGAATTCGCCGTGGCCGCCGAAGAGGCCGGCCTCGACGCCGTCAGCGTGACCGACCACCCGTTCCCCCAGGACGCGTGGCTGGCCAACGGCGGTCATCACGCCTTCGACCCGTTCGTGGCCCTCAGCTCCATGTCCGCCGTGACCTCGACCATCGGGCTGCGGACCAACCTGTTGGTGGCCGGCTACCGGAACCCGTACCTGGCCGCCCGCTCCATCGCCAGCCTCGACGTCCTGTCCGGTGGCCGGGTCATCGTCGGGATGGGGGCCGGGTACCTGCGGGCCGAGTTCGAGGTGCTGGGGGGCGACTTCGCCACCCGCGGGAAGCGGTTCGACGAGGCCATCGAGGCCATGTCGGCCGTGTGGAGCGGGAAATCGGTGGACCGCGACGGCACCTACTTCCCGGCCCACGGCCACTCCATGGTGCCTGTGCCGGTCCAGCGGCCCCGGCCTCCCATCTGGGTGGGCGGCAACTCCAAGGCAGCCAGGCGCCGCGCCGCCCTCCTGGCCGACGGATGGATGCCGTTTCCCCAACCCGAGGCGATGGCGGCCATCACCGGCAGCCCGACGCTCACGTCGCTGGACGAACTGCGGGTGGGCATCGACGAAGTCCATCGGCTCCGGTCCGAGGCCGGCCTGAACGGGGGCTTCGACGTCGCCTTCGCCTCGTTCGACCACCCCGATCCCGAAGGGGACCCGAGTGGCGAGCGCTTCCGGGAGCGGCTGCCCGTCTACGAGGAGGCCGGGGTCACCTGGCTGACTCTCGGCTGCCGCGGCCGGAGCCTGGCCGCCTGCCAAGAGGAGCTGGCTTGGCTGTCCGAGGCGGTGGTCAGCCCATACCGGGGAGTGACCACCGGATGACCGGCACGACTGCCATCGACGCGTCTGCCGCCGACGCGCGCGTCTGCGATCGACACCACTGCACCGTGACAGGGGGACCATGCTCGCGACCGGAATGATCTGCGCGGTGCTCGACTGCGACGCCGACAGCATCGAGGCGTTCAACCGCTGGTACGACCTGGAGCACGTGCCCCCCAACGTCTCGTTGACCGGTGTCATGTCGGGACGCCGCTACGCCGCGCCGCCCGAGCTCCATTCGCTGCGGATCGCCGATCCGTCCTCACCGCTGGCCGGTGGGCGGGGGAGCTTCGTGACCGTCTACACGCTGTGCCAGCCGCCCGCCGAGGTGGTGGGGTCGATGGCCGAGCTCCGAGAGGTCCTCTACGACACGGGGCGGATGCGGTTTCCGGCCGAGAAGAAGGTCGTCCGTGACGGCGGGGCGTTCGAGCTGGTCTCGGCCGTCTCCTCGCCCGATCTGGCCCTGCCCGCCATCGACGTGCCCTTCGTCGGCCACCACGGGCTGCTCATGGTGCGCCGCCGGGGCAGCGACGAGGTCGCCGCCTGGTATCACGAGGAGTGGTCGAAGCGGGTGGCCGGGCTCGAGGGTGTCCACGGGGTGGTGAGCCTGCGGTTGGCCGGCGAAGACGGGGACGAGCTCGACCTGGTGTTCCTGGAGGGCGACGTGGGCGAGCGCACGGTCGCCCTTCGTGCCGCTGCCCCCCACCACCCCGACGTCGTGGTGATGGTCGATGCCCCCTTCGTGCACATCGACCCGCTTCGCTACCCGTGGGCGCAAGCCATCCGGGACTCGGACCTGCCGAGGACCATCGCCTGACCCGTCCATCGTTTCGCGGTGCAGGGACCGGGTTCCGTGGGCTACGGCCCGGGCGTCGAGTTGAAGGTGTAGGTGAACGGGGCGATCTTGGGGACGGTGGTGAAGACGTTCGAACCCTTCACCGACACGCTGATCGACACGCCGGCCGCCCCGATCTGGACGGTCAGTGAGCCGCTGGCCGGGTACGACTTGGTGACGTTGGGCGGTTGGACGTCCGCCACGATGGCGTTGACCGATGCCGGGCTGTTGATTTGGACGTAGCAGGGAGCCGTCGTGGTCAGGATCACTTTGAAATTGCTGTCGCTGACCGTGTAGGTGGCTTCGGTCTGGTTGTCGGTGCTCACCTGTTTCACGGCCGCGTCCCGGGGGTGCGGCGGCGTGGTCGGGGCGGTGGACGGCGGTGGGGAGGCCAGGTACAGCGCCCCGTTGGGCTGGGCAATGTGCCACTCGACCAGCAGCTGGGGGCGCCCGTACCGGAGGCCCACGCCGACCAGCGCCACCAACAGGGCGGCCAGGACTACCCAGGTGGCGAGCCGAAGCAACGCAGGAGCCTGCCGGGATCGCCTCGCTCTTCGCTGGGCCTTCCGAGTCTCTTTGATCTGCTCGCGGGGGATCACCGACAGGGTTCCCGTGGGGGGCCCGACCGACCCGAATCCCGTCCCGGTGAGCCCGTTGTCGTAGCCGCCCACCCGCGGGACCGGACCGGTCTGGGTGAAGGCCCGCAGGTGCTCGGGACCGGAGTCGACCGCCGCCACCATCCCGGTCGGGGTGGACGCAGCCCCGCGTCTCCCGGCCGGAGGCGGGCTCGGCGGTCCCGGGGGTCCCACCGACACGCTCTGCATGAATTGGAGGGCCAGGGCGTCGCCGTCGAGGGTCAGAAAGCGCGCATACCGGCGAAGGGTCGAAAGGGCGAAGGCCTGGTTGTGCAGCCGGCTCAGGTCGCCGTTCTCGAGCGCTTCGAGCTGGGTGATGGGCCGGCCGAGCCGGTCGTGGACGGTCAGCAGGTCGAGCCCGAGCGCCTCGCGTTTCTCCCGCAGCACACGCCCGATGTCGGCCGGCGAAGGGGGGGGCGGCGGGCGGTCGGGGTTCTCGCCGTCGGCGGGCGCGCCGGCGCCTCGATGGCGCGTCACTCGGTCGACCCCTGGAGCTCCTCGGTACGACGCGTCGTTAGCAGGGTGTGCCGTCCTGGCCGCTGCCCCGAGCCGTCGCGCCGTTCCACGCCTCCATCACTACCCGATGGACGTGCGGATGGCGTCGATGAGGACGGTGGTTCGCTCGTCGCCGGCGACGGCCAGCCGCATCTGGTTCATCACATAGCCGAAGCTGATCCCCGACGCCGGATGGGCGAAGCCGAGGGAGCCGCCCGCTCCGAAGTGGCCGAAACCGCCGGGGCCGAGGAAGGGGGTGAAGGGTGAGTCGCACATCATGCCGAGGCCGAACTTGGACTCGCCCCCGAGCACCAGGTCGGTCCCGGTGGTCCGCGACCGGGACATCTCGGCAACGGTGCCGGCATCCAGGATGCGCACCCCGTCGACCTCGCCGATGAGGGCGGCGTACAAGCGGGCCAGGGAGCGAGCGGTGGTGATCCCGTTGGCAGCGGGAACTTCTGCAGCATGGAGCTCGGTCAGGTTGAACGGACCCTCTCCGGCGAGGTCGCCGAAGGCCCCGTTGAGAAACAGCGCCCTGGTCCCGAGCCCATCGGGCCCGAAATTGGCCGCCATGGCGGCCAGGTCCTCGGGGCCCATGTCTCCGATGTAGTCGAGGGTCATGGACAAAGGAGCCACCCGGTGCTCCTCGGTCGGCGGAAGGCCGATCCAAAAGTCCAGGCCGAGCGGACCGGCCACCTCATGGGCGAAGAATGTCCCGATGCTCGTGTCGGTCACCCGCCGGACCACTTCACCCACCAGCCACCCGAAGGTGAGGGCGTGATAGCCGTGGGCCGTCCCCGGCGCCCACAGCGGCTTCTGGGCGGCCAGCGCCTCGACGACGGGATCCCAGGCCAGCGCTTCGGACAACGTCAGCGTGGCGTCGATGGCGGCCAGGCCGCTCTTGTGGGTCAACAACCACTCGACGGTCACGGCCTCCTTCCCGGCGGCGGCGAACTCCGGCCAGTACTCGGAGACCGGTGCGGACGGATCGAGCAAGCCCCGTTGGATCAACAGGTTGGCGCAGACCGCCGTTGCCCCCTTGGTGGTCGAGAAGACCAGCTGCAGGCTGTCCCGGGCGTAGGGCTGGTCGGTGGTGGGGTCGGCCAGGCCACCCCAGAGGTCGACCACCGGGACTCCGTTCCGGTAGACACACAGGGCCGCCCCCTGGTCCCCGCGCTCGGCGAAGTTGGCGATGAACGCCTCCCTGACCGCGCCGAACCCCGGGGCCGTCGCCCCCTCGATGGTCGCTCGCTCGGCGATGCTCATTGATCCCCCGTTGTTACATCGTGGACTGCGTCATGGACTGCGTCGCTGCATGCGGCGTGGAATGTGTGCACTCGCAATTTACGCCCGACGCTACCGGCTTGGATTGGCGGCCCGCCCAGGGGAGGAGCACGGCTCGGGCCGTCCCCCCGTTGATCGCCCGGACGATCTCTCGGAACAGACTCGTGGTGGGAATGTTGCGCGTACAACTAATGTTGGTATTGGTGTCGGGCGGAGGCCGTGACCGCGGTGGTGAACATCCCGACAGAGGAGAGTGTCATGCCCGCCGTAACCGTTACAGATGTTGGTTCGCTTCCCCGGATCGTGGTGCCTGAGGGTCCGGCGACAAGCCGACCGGTGCTGGCGGTGACGACCGCGCCTCAGGGGTTCGAAGGGGAGGGCTTTCCCGTGCGCCGGGCCTTCGCCGGCGTGGACCGCCGCTTTCTCGATCCCTTCGTGCACATGGACCAGATGGGCGAGGTCGAGTATGCGCCCGGTGAGCCCAAGGGCACACCCTGGCACCCGCACCGGGGCTTCGAGACGGTCACCTACATGATCGACGGCACGTTCCGGCACCGAGACTCGATCGGGGGCGGGGGTCTCATCACCAACGGCGACACCCAGTGGATGACGGCAGGATCGGGGATCCTGCACATCGAAGCACCGCCGGAGGAACTTGTGGCCAGCGGCGGCCTCTTTCACGGGATACAGCTGTGGGTCAATCTGCCCAGGGCTCAGAAGTGGGTAGACCCTCGCTACCAGGACATCGGCGCTGGCAACATCGCCTTGCTGTCGTCTGCCGACGGCGCCTCCCTGGTCCGCCTCATCGCCGGCGACGTCGGCGACCACGCCGGGCCCGGGGCGACCCATTCGCCCATGGCCATGTTGCACGCCACCGTGGAGCCGGGATCCCGACTCGTCCTCCCGTGGCGCCGGGACTTCAACGCCCTCGTCTACGTTCTGGCCGGGGACGGCACGGTGGGCGAGGAGCGCCGGCCGGTCCACACCGGCCAGCTGGCCGTCCTCGGCGACGGCGGCACGATCACCGTGACCGCCGATGAGGCCCAGGACTCACGCTCGCCGCAGCTGGACGTGCTGATCCTCGGCGGTCAACCGATCGGCGAGCCGGTGTACGCCTACGGTCCGTTCGTGATGAACACCAAGGACGAAGTGGCCCAGGCCTTCGAGGACTACCAGGCTGGTCGGCTGGGAACTGTCCCTGCCGAGTACGCCGAGCGCTGACCCGGTCCGGCGCGACGGCCAGTGCGGGCCCGTGTAGGCCGGGCCACGGCCGGACGTCGTGGTCATGCCGAACATACGGTGACGAACGCGGCGGCACCGGCGGTCCAGGTCCGGTCGAGATCGCTGCCGGGAAGGAACCGGTCGTCGAGCTCCAGGACGACCATGCCGTGGGCGAACGCCCACAACGCCTGGGCCACATGCGGTTCGCCGGTGGCCAGATAAAAGGGTTCGCCCGCCCAGTCCTCGAGCCCGGGGGCCATGGCGTGGCGCGGAAGCGCAGCGCTGGTGGCCAACCGGTACAGGTTGGGATGGGCCACGGCCTGGGCCCGGTAGGTGGCCAGGAGGGGGGAGACCGCGTCGCCCGCCCCGGCGGACCTGGCGTCCACGACGGCCTGGTGGAGGGCGTGGCCCAACTCGACCATGGCGTCCTCGATCAGGGCAAGCTCCACGGCCGGCTTCCCGGGGAAGTGCTTGTAGATGGAGGGCGCCCGAATGCCGAGGGCGTCGCCCAACCGGCGCATGGTGAGCGCGTCGGGCCCCTCTGACTCGAGAAGCCGTCGGGCCGCCTCCACCACCTCGGTGGCCCGGGTCGAGCGCATCGTCGCCGGTGGAGGGGCCGGATGGGTGGGAACGCTCACGCGGCGGGAGCAAGCACGAAGACCGGATGCTTGGCCGAAATGGCTCCGATCTCCTCGTCGCTCGAGTCGGCGTCGATGCCGTCGAAGAAGACGCCGACCTCGGCCTTCCAGCGCCGGAGGTAGGCCCGCAGGATGTCGGCCTTGGCATCGTCGGGCACCTCGCTGGCAATCCACGCCTGGCGGCGTCGGCCGACCAGAAGATCCAGCCGGCCGTCGGCGGCCCGGACGTTGCGCACCCACTGCCCGTTGCCGCGAGCTGAGACCAGGTACTTCCGACCGTCCAGGTCGAGAAGGTTGACCGGGATCCGGTGGGCCTCGCCGGTGGTGCGGCCCTTCACCTCGAGGACGCGGCTGCCCCAGATGCTGATCCCGGCTCGGGTGAGGCCGGCTACCGCCTGGTTGAAGACATGCTGGGTGAACCAGCCGGGCTTGCGGTAATGCGGCGCCGGCTGTGGAGACGGCTGCTGACTCGACGGGGTTGACGACATGAGGACCTCCTGGGTGGCTAACAGCGTTAGCTGTTTCTAACTCACACGGTAGCTAACAGTGTTAGCCAAGTCAAGAGGATCCTTTGGGTTTTGTTCTTGGCACCTGCCCGCCTTTGGGCGAATTGGCCGACGCCTGCCCGCCATTGGGCGAATTGCCGGCGCCCCACCGATCCAATGCGGGGTGGGCCCACGGACCAGGCCAGGCGGCCGAGACCGCCCGGCCCAGAACGTTAGACCGGAACGGCCGCGGTCTCGATGGCAGCGACATCCTCCCGGCCCGCCTTGACCAGGAAGAACGCCGCCAGGGCGGCGACAGCGAGGAGGACGCCTCCGACCAGGGCCCCAACTGAGTACCCGTGGACCTGTCCGGCAGCCACAGTCGCCGGGCCTGGCGCATGTGAGGACACGTAAGCGACCGTGGCCGATGCAGCGAGGGTGTTCAACAGCGCCGTGCCGAGGGACCCGCCCACTTGCTGGGTGGTGTTGACCATGGCACTGGCCACCCCCGCGTCGTGATCACCGACCCCGTGGAGTGCCGTGCTGCTCAAGGCCACAAAGGCCAGCCCCATGCCCAGACTGATGAGGAGTTCCGCCGGCAGGACGTGAGCGGCGAACGAGGTGTTCACGCCGATCTGGGTGAGCCAGAACATCCCCAACGACGCCGCGCCGAGACCGACCGTCATGATCCATCGCGGGCCCACCTTGGGCAGGATCCTGCTGGCCACGCCGGCGGCCACGATGATCCCGGCCGAGAAGGGCAGGAATGCGATCCCCGATTTGAGAGCCGAGTAGTGCAGGCTGCCTTGGAAGTAGTAGGTGAGGAACAGGAACATCCCCAGCAAGCCCGCACCGGTCAGGAACGACGCCAGGTAGGAACCGCCACGGGTGCGTTCCAGGATGATCCGCATGGGGAGGAGAGGGTTCTTGCTTCTCAGCTCGATGGCCACGAAGGCAACCAGCAAGGCCACGGCGATCAGCAGGAAGGTCACGGTCGCCGACGATGCCCATCCGTCTTGCTCGGCCTTGGTGAAGCCGTAGACCAACGAGACCAGCCCGAGGGTGATGGTCAGGGCGCCGGGAATGTCATAGCTGGTGTTGCCGTGGGCCTTGCTCTCCCGAACCACCGGTATGGCTGCGAGCGCGGTGACGATGGCGATGGGCACGTTGACCAGGAGGCACCAGCGCCAGGAGGCAAACTCGGTGAGTACGCCGCCCAGGATCAATCCGATGGCGGCGCCGCCCCCCGATATGGCCCCATAGACGCCGAACGCCGTGGCCCGCTCCTTCACCTCGGTGAAGGTAACGGTGATGAGCGACAGGGCGGCGGGAGCCAGGAGGGCAGCGAAGGCTCCCTGCAGAGCCCGGGCCCCGAACAACATGCCCGAGCTGACGGCAACGCCGCCCAGGGCCGACGCGGCGGCAAAGCCGAGCAGCCCGATAATGAACGCCCGCTTCCGGCCGATGTAGTCGGCGATGCGGCCGCCCAGGAGCAGGAGCCCACCGAAGGCCAAGGTATAGGCCGTGATCATCCACTGGCGGTTGCCGGTAGAGATGTGCAGCGCGTGTTGAGCCGAGGGAAGGGCGATGGTCACGATGGATGCGTCGAGGACCACCATGAGCTGAGCGACGGCCACGATGCCAAGGGCCAGCCACCGTTTCGGGTCCGGCCCGTCGAGCTCGGAGATGGAAGCCGGCGCGTCAAGAAGAGATGTCATCGGGGATCCTTCGGGGGTAGGGGTGGTCGGTTCAGTGCTGCAGTAGCGGGATGAGGATGTCGTCGACCAGATGGGCGGCGAACTCCTCGGACAATTCCTCGCCGTTGATCACCAAACGTGTGATGACCATGGCGGGGAGTACCTCGTACAGGACATCGCCTGCTGCGCTCGATGGCAGCTCCCCCCTGGCGATGGCCCGCTCCACGATTTGCAGACAATTGGTGCGCTTGCTCTCGACAACCTGTGTCCGCATCAGGTTGGCCAGGACGGGATCCGTGCGCATGGCACAGAGCACGCCGGAGATCAGGGCGCCGTCCTCGGACGACACCGATGCATCGATGTGTTTGATGGTGGCCAGCAGATCGCCCCGGAGCGACCCGGTGTCGGTCACCGGCACTTCCTCGCACTGGCGTTGGCGGACCGCCTCGGCCACCACCTCGGCCTTGCCCGACCAATGCCGATAGATCGTGGCCTTGCCGGCATGGGCCCGCTCGGCCAGGGCGTCCATGCTCAGACGGTCGTAGCCCACCTCCAAGACCAACTCGAGCGCAGCGTCCAGGATGGCCTGCTCGCGCGCCTCGGCCCGGGCACCGGTGGGCCGGTGGTCCTGTTCCACGTTGTCGGGAGCGAGCGGTGCGATCACGGGGTTGTCCTGAGTGTCCGAAATTCTTTGGTGCCTAAAACGGAACGGTTCCGTCTCGAACACTTTAGGGCAACCTCTATCGAAACGCAACCGTTCCGTTCCGTTGGCAGCCAAGCGACTACGAATGGCCTGGTGAAAGCACCCTTGAGGCCATCGTTGGCTTCGGCGCCGTTCGGCGATGCCGTAGAGATCAGGCTTAGAAGCCCAGCCGTCGAAGCCCTGCCGTCGAGCCGAGAAGGCGTCGCTGGAGGCCGATCAAGAACAGGTAGGGGTGCATGGTGTGGGACGATCGGAGGTGTGGCCGAGACCATCACCGTTGTCGGGCTGGACCACGTCGTGTTCAACGTGGCCGACGAGGAGCGCTCGCTCGCCTTCTACTGCGGCGAGCTGGGGCTCGACCCTGTCCGTGTCGACGACTGGCGCCGGGGCGAGGCGCCATTCCCCTCGGTGCGGTTGGACGCGGCCACCATCATCGACCTACTCCGTGCCGCCCGCTCCGGGGAGAACGTCAACCACATCTGCGTGGTGGTGGAGCCGGTGGACTTCGACGCGGTCAAGGCGAGCGACCGGTTCGTGATCGTCGATGGCCCCGCTCGGCGCTATGGCGCCCGAGGTGAGGGGACCTCCCTCTACATCCGGGATCCAGACGAAAACATCGTCGAGCTGCGGTACTACTGACCCGACTCACCGGCCCCATGACCGACACCGGCTCACCATGGCGGCCCCAAGCGTGGTTGTTTCCGTCCGTCGGAGTTGCCGTCGGTAGGGCTCGGTGTTGCTACGTCTTGCGTTGCTACGTCTTGCGTTGCTACGTTATACGTAGTACCGTGCACGCATGGCTCGTCGCGTGGAATCGAAAGAGGGACTGGGTCGGCCCAACGACCCACCCGTTCTCATACTCACCAGCCTGGCGTCCGGCCCGAAGCACGGGCATGCACTGGCCAAGGACATCGAGTCCTTCGCCGGGGTGGTGCTCGGGCCGGGGACCCTCTACGGGGCGATCACCCGCCTCGACCAGAGAGGGCTCATCCAACCATTGGCCGCCGACGACCGGCGGCGTCCCTACCGGATCACCGAGGCGGGCCGGAGTGCGTTGGCGTCGACCCTGACGGGCATGCGGGCCCTGGCCGACGAGGGAACGGCTCGCCTGGCGCGGACCGGATCCGACGGGCGCCGGCCGGCGACAGCCTGGAGCCCGGCATGAGCCAGAAGACTGAGCCGGAGCGCCTGTTGCGTTGGTACCCGCCGGCCTGGCGTGAGCGGTTCGGCGACGAGCTCGCGGCCATGATCGAGGACACCGAGGGCGGGTCGCATCTGAGCCTGCGGTTCCGCCTGTCCATCGTGCGCGCCGGCGTGGCCCAGCGGTTGGCCAGCGCCGGGTTGGTTGGGGACCAGGTGAGCCGGCCCGAGCGGCTCCGGGCCGGTTCGCTGCTCGTCCTCGGGGCATGGGCTGTCTTCGTGATCGCCGGGTGTGGCTTCGCCAAGTTCAGCGAGCACTGGCAGGGTATGACTCCACCGGGCGCTCAAAGCGTCCCCACCGCGTCCTTCGATTTCGTCCAGATCGCGGCCGTCGTGGTCGCCGGCATCATTGTCATCGGGGCGATCGTCGTCGCCCCCATGTTCTCCCGGTTCATCCGGGCCGGCGGCTGGCCGGAGATCCGCAGTCACGTACGGCGAGCCGCAATCGTGTCGGCTGTGACGGTGGCGGCCACCGTGGGAGTCGTCCTGTGGACCGGCCATCTCAGCCAACAACAGCGCAACGACGGGCTGTGGCCATACGCACTCGTGGTCGCGCTGTGGGCGATCCTCGTCGCGGCCATGGTGGGGGCATGGGTGGTGGCTGCTGCGTCTGCCATCCGGCACCTGTCCCTCTCGGTGACGATCGCCCGTGTGGAGGGGTCGCTTGCCGTGGCCGTCTGCGTCGCCATGGTGGCCATGACTGCGGCGACCGCGGTCTGGTGGGGGACAGTGGCATCGGCTGCGCCGGGGTTCTTCAGGACGGGGCCACTCTGGACCTCCGGGTCACCATGGGCACCGCCCATGATCCTCGCCTCCGGCCTGATGTTCCTGGCCACGGCGGCTGCCGTGTTCGGGTCGGCTCGCATCTACCGCTCGTGGTCCGGACGCCCCACATCGGAGTGCCACTGATCGCGAGTGCTACTGATCGGGCCGCGATCCTCGTGAAGCACGCAGGACGTGCAGGACGGAGCCGGACACCACGGCGACAACGGCCAGAGGGGCGAACCACCACAGGTTCACCCCGTGATGGGCAGCCAACCAGGTGGCGGCGAGGATGACCACGGCAGCCGCCGCCATCCGCCAGTCGTCGCCGACGACGAAGTCGTACCAGAAGTGGGCGAAGGACCGGAGGTAGCGCATCCTCACCGCACCCCGGAAAGGGTTTGGCTCCGTCGGAGCAACAGGACCAAACCGATCGACGATGCCGCAACCAGCGCGACGACTCCGAGGATGGCGCCGTCACTACCGGGCCAGTGGATGCCGGCACCTTCGGCTCCCCAGAAGGTGCCGAAGCTGGTGAGCAGGATGCCAACGACGAACTTCATCGTGTTCTCGGGCACACGGGCCAGCGGGGTGCGGAGGATGACGCCGACCGAGCCCACGATCACCACTGCGGCCGCCGCCCCCACCGCGGCCGGGCCCAGTTGGTGGGCGCTGGCGCCGAAGGTGACGACGATGAACGCCACCTCGAGCCCCTCGAGCAGCACACCCTTGAAGGCCACGGTGAACGAGTACCAGTCCATCTCCTTGCCGCCCGGTGCCGTGTGGCGCGCCCCTTCGACCGCGTTCTTGTAGATGGCGTCCTCGTCGTGAAGGGCCTTGAGCCCACCAGCGCGGAGGATGGCCTTTCGCAGCCATTGGAGGCCGAAGACCAACAAGAGAGCGCCGACGAAGAGCCGCAGTGGCGCCAGCGGGATGTGCCCAATTGCCGGACCGAGAACGGCCACGATACCGGCCAGGACCACCAGTGCGGCCCCAGAGCCGATGAGGGGGGACCGCCACCCTCGGGTGAGGCCGACGGCCAGCACGATGGTGAGCGCTTCGACCATTTCCACGGAGGACGCCAAAAAGGTCGAGATGACCAGGAGCGCTTCGTGCACGTCTCCGATCCTCCCACGAGGAACCGGGGTGGGCCGCCTCAGGTCCCTGAGAAGACGCTGAGGGCCACCAGCGCGGCGGTGACCGAGAGGGGAACGAGGGCGAGGCCGACCTTCGAATAGGTCAGGGCCGAAGGGCCGGCCCCCTCGGTGCGGGCCACCCGCATCCAGAAGATGGCCGCCAGCGATCCGGTGATCACCAGGTTGGGACCGAGGTCGAGACCGACGAGCAACGAGCGGGGATGGGCCGGAGGTCGGGCCGAGAGCAGTACGGCGGCGGGGAGGTTGTTGATGAGCGATGCCGTGCCCACTCCCATCCAGGCGGTGGCCCATGATCCGAGCGACGCCATGAGACGCCCCGGGCCGTCCCAGAGCCGGGCGACGGTCCCGAGCACGGTAGCCAGCACAAACAGACCGGTGAGGAGAGGCACGTTCACCGCTCGAGCCGTCGAAGGTAGCGAGAGCCTCCCGGTGAGGACTTGGGCGCCGGCCACGACCAGGCCGGCGGCGACCACCGGGATGGCCGGGCTCGGCACGAACAAGACGAGCACGAACGCGGCGACCAGGCCGACCAGACCGAATCCCCACCGGAAGACCACGGGCTCGATGCCGTCCCGGCCCCCGTGGTTCCGCCAGTCTCGGTGGCGCCAGACCACGACGACAAGGGCGGTGACCACCACGGCGGCGATCCATGCCGGCAGCATGCCCAGCGCAAACGCACTCCCGTTCACGTGCGTGTCGGCCAGGACGAGGAGGTTGGTCAAGTTCGACCCGGGGAGGAGCAGCGACGCCGAGTTGGACATGAACACGGCGCCGTAGAGAAAGGCGGTCTCGTCGATCCGCCGGTGGCGGGCCGCGTGCAGAAGGATCGGCGTGAGGAACACCACCGACGTGTCGAGATTCAAGACGACGGTGACCGAGGCCACCAACGCCATCATCGAGCCGAAGAGGACGAGGCCCCCTCCGGGCAGTCGGGCGATGGTCGCACCCGCCGCTTCGAACAAACCATCTGAGGCGGCGACGGTGCCGATGAGAAGCAACCCGGCAATGAGGACGAAGGGCGGCCAGCACTGGCTGAGGGAGTGAACGAGGTCGGAGCCCACGGTGCCAACGGGCATAGCACGCACCGGAGCTGAACGGACGCCGGATGAAGAGGTCTCGGCCGCCTCTACGAGCGCTGCACGCGCCCGGCGCTGGCCGCCCGGCGCTCGCCGTCAGACTCGCCGCCGGCCGGTCCGACGCCGGCGGGTGATGGGGCATCGGTGTACCGCAGGACCACGTCGCCCCGTCGGACCCGCAGGGTGTCGAGCCAGTAGCGCACCGACCAGCTCGGCCAGTTGTTGGTGATCCTGCCGGTAGCCGTCTTGTACCAACTTCGACAACTGCCCGCCCAGACCGTCGCGCTCATGAGCCGCTGGGTTCGTTGGCTGTCGCGACTGAAGGCCCCGGGTGTGACATCGACCGACAGGCGCGACGACGAGGTCCGGGCGGTCGCGGAGGTGAGGGCCAGCAACTGGAGGATGTAGCTGATCTGCCGCTCGACCATGAACAGGATCGAGTTGTGACCCAGGTTGGTGTTGGGGCCATAGAGCAGGAAGCAGTTGGGGAAGCCGGGGACGGTGATGCCCAGGTAGGCCCCGGCTCCGGCCCGCCACTCGTCGGCCAGCTTCCGCCCCTCGACCCCGGTGATGGCGATGTGCGAGAGGAAATCGGTGGTGTGGAAACCGGTGGCGTAGATCAGGACGTCGGCCGGGTAACGGCGCCCGGTGCCGGTGACCACGGCATCGGCCTCGACGTGGTCGATGGGATCGGTGACCACCTCGACGTTGGGCCGGTGCAGGGTCGGGTACCAGTCGTTGGAGATGAGGATGCGCTTGCAACCCAGGAGGTAGTCGGGGACGACGGCCGTCTCCGGCAGCCGGTCGGAGACCACCTGGGCCCGGATGCCCTTGTCGAAGGTTCCGGCCAACCGGCGGCCGGGCCAGCCGTCGCGACGGAAGAGCAACCAGCGGGCCTCGAACGACCAGTAGATCTTCCAGCGGTAGGCCAGTTCGTAGGGCCGGACGTGCTCGAGCAGCCATCGCTCGATGGCGCCGTAGGCGCGATCGGGCTTGGGCCCGACGTAGTTGGTGCTGCGCTGGAAGATCGTGAGCGCTGAGGCTTTTCGGGCCACCGCGGGGACGAACTGGATGGCACTTGCCCCGTTGCCGACCACGGCCACCTGGCGGCCGTCGAGCTCGCAGGTGGGGTCCCATCGGGCCGAATGGAAGCTGGTCCCTTCGAACGTCACCGCGCCGGCCAGGTCGGGGGTTGCCGGTCGGTTGAGCTGCCCGCAGGCGAAGATCACCACGTCGGTGACGACCTCGCGGGTCGCCGCTCCTCGAGGCGTCACCGACAGGCGCCACTGCGCGTGCTCCTCGTCGAAGTGGGCTTCTTCCACGGTGGTCCCGAACCGGATGTGCCGAGCAAGGTCGTTCTGGGTCACGCACGACTCGGCGTACTCGAGGATTTCCGGCTGTTCGGCGAAGCGCCGGGACCAGTCGGTCTTCGGGGCGAACGAGAACGAGTACAGGTGGGAGGGGACATCGCACCCGCTGCCGGGGTAGGTGTTGTCACGCCAGGTGCCGCCCACGCCGTCGGACTGCTCGTAGATGGTGATGTCGGTGACGCCCGAACGCCGAAGCTGCATGGCCATGGCCAATCCGGACAGCCCGGCTCCGACGATCGAGACCGACGGCGCCTGGGCGGCCGCGTCCCGCAGCGTCCGCTGCATCAGGCGACGTCCTAGATCCAGTGCCATCCAGCTCCCAGTGGTGAGTACCTGTCGTGGGGACCTTCGCGAACCTAGCTGATCCAACCTCAGCCCCACAGAGGTGAAGGTAGTCTCGCCCTGGTGCTCGGCGATGACCTTTGGGAACAACATTCGACCTGGTGGCAGGAGAGTTTTACTGGCGGAGTCGACCCGGAGTGCGAGCAGCAGGTCCTACCGCTCGTTGAACGCCACCTGGGCGGGGCCCGGCGGGTATTGGACGTGGGCTGCGGCGAGGGACAAGTCAGCCGCAGGATTGCCGGCCTCGGCGCCGAAGTGGTTGGCCTCGACCCCACGCCATCGCAGATTCGGGTGGCTCACGAACGTGGCAGCTCGGCTCGATTTGCGCGAGCGCGGGCGGAACAACTCCCCTGCCCGAACGCGGCGTTCGACGCGGTGGTTCTGTGCCTTGCCCTCGAGCACGTCGGCCCGTTCGAGGCCGCCCTCGAAGAAGTCTCGCGAGTGCTGGTGTCCGGGGGTCGATTCCTCTTATTCCTTGTGCATCCCATCCTCCAGGCACCGGGTAGCGGCTGGGTGGACGATGTGACCTCGGGTGAGCAGTTCTGGAGGATCGGTTCCTACCTCCGAGAAGAGGTGGCGATCGATCACGTTGGCCCCCGGTGTCTCCCTGGAGTTCGCCCACCGTCCGTTGAGCAAGTGCGCGCATGTCATGGGCACACACGGCTTGTTGATCGAGGACATGGTGGAGCCGCCACCGCTTGACATTGGTCGTGAAGGAGACAGGCGACTTCCCGAACGCGTGGACGATCCCGCGGATGCTGCTGCTGCTCGCCCGGCGCCTCGGCTGATGCTCAGCTAGGGAGCCGGCTCGACCCGTGGAGGGTTGGCTCGGGGCCGGGTGATCTCGAAGAACCCCTGGTGCTCGGACAGAACCTGGATGGCGTCCCACAGGCGCAGGGCGGCATCTCCCCGAGGAGCGGGGGCCATGACCGGTCCCTTGAACCCGTGCGGCGGATCGGCCCGTACCACGATGGTTGGCGTCTGGGTCTTCGGTCCACCGAAGGAGTAAGCCACGTCCATGGCGTCACGGATCGGAGAGTCCCACTTCTCGTCATCCGCCGCTTCGATCAAGGTGGCACCGAGACCCGCCGCCGCTATGCAAGCGGCCAGGAGCTCCCGGTCTTCGGGGCGTTGCCGGACGAAGAACCGCCGACCCCACTCCGTGTAGAGGCGGCTCACAGCGTCCTCTCGAGCCTCGGCCCGCGCAGCCTCGAAGACCCGTAGCATGCGATGCGAAAGGGCATGGCCGTCGAGCGCCCGTTGCCGGAACTCCTCCGGAACGGTTGACGCCACGCCGTAGTCGTCCCGGATCTCGAGGCAGTAGGAGCGCCAGTACACGGCCAGCTCTCGAGCCGGTGCCACCTCCAGCACCCAACGAGAGGTGATCCAGGCCCACGGGCAGCTGGGATCGACGAACACCTCGACGTCTGTCATAGCCGAAGGCTACTGCGACCAACGGCCAAGTCGCGGCCGGAACGAGCTCTCTCGCCGGGCGGCGCGACTCGCCGGTGCTTCCAACGGCCGGTCACAGCCCTACCGTTCCATCCTCCAGCTCGCGGAGGAAGTCCGCGTGACCATTGTGTCGGGCGTACTCCTGGATCATGTGAAGGTAGATCGATCGCAATGAGACCTGCTTGTCTCGCCAAAAGCCGTAATCGTCCAGGCTGCGACTCTCCGCCGCCCGACGGCTCGCATCACACGCCGTGCGCCAGAGATCGAGATCGTCCGCCCAGCTCGCCTCGTCGAGCGGGACGAGGGCCCCGTCCGGCCAGATCGGTGGCCGGTCGAGATCACGAAGCAGGACCCGTTCGAACCAGTTCCGTTCGGTCTCGGCCAAATGGCGCACGAGACCATGAAGCGACAGCTCTGACGAGGCGACCGGCCGATCCTTGCGTTGCTGGTCGGTCAGTCCTTCACATTTGGCGAACAGCGTGGCCCGATGGAACTCCAACCAACGATCCAGTAGCTCTCGTTCGTCACGAGCGTAGGTGGGCCGTACCCGTGATTGCTTGTTGACCTCTTCTGGCATCGCCGTTTCCTCATTCGTCGTTCGGCTGCTGCTCCTTGTCCCACCGAAGGGTGTCCCAGGCACCAGCAGATGCACACAACTGTAGGCCCGGCCTGGGGACGTCCACTCTGAGATGATGGAGGTACCACCAGTCGGGTTCGCCGGAGCGGAGCGACTGAGTCCCATCATGAGCAATCCATCCATGAACTCGGCCAAGGGCCGCCGGGCCGCGATCATCTATCTCGTCGTGATCGTGACCATAGGCCTCAGTTACCTCCTCTTTGGCCTCTCCCGTGGCGGAGACATCACGATCCAGCCGAGCGCCAAGCCGCGGCCCCCGCTGTCGGCCACTCGGATCGAGCTCTACGTCACGCCGTCGAGCATCGATGCTCAGCTGGGCCAAGGAACCGTGCAGGTCGTTCCCAGATTGTTCGGAGCCATCGGCTCGCCGTATGGGAACACCAGTCGGGCGCTCGTTCCGATCCGGCTGACGATCGACGGTGCGGAACCCCCGACTCAGCAGATCCCAGCCGGCGACGTCCTCGGGGTGGCACAGACCACGGTGCTCCTCGAGAACGCAGGCTCGCTGAAGGCGTTCCCCTTCGACTCCTATACCAGTTACCTGACCGCCAGCGCCGAGCGAACCGATGGAGCGACACCGAGGCCCATCCCGGTCGTCATCTACCCGTCCGCACCGGGGGTTCCAGGGTTCGACATCACGTTCACGGGGGCCCCCCCCGGCCAGCCGGCAGGCCGAGCCCAGGGCTCGCAAGTTCTCATGCATGTGACGCGCGACGATGATGTCGAGGCGGTCACGATACTGGTTGCCGGGATGATGGTGCTGTCGGCCCTCGTTGTGCTGGGCATGTCATGGTTGGTGATGCTGGGAAGGAGACCCAACACCACCAGCGGCACCTTGGTCCTGTTCGCCGTCTTCCCCTTTGCCCTCATCCTTCTACGGCAGGTGGTTCCGAACGCTCCCCCAGTGGGCGTTGACTACGACGTCTACGTCTACTACTGGACCGTCATCGCCGCGTTCCTGAGCTTCGTGGGCTGCGCCGTCAAGTGGCTGACCACTCCGGGAGCCGAATAGCTCGGACGCTAGGGAGTCCTGAGCCTTTCCTCACCGAGGGTTGGCAGCAACCTCGGGTGGCGTCAGGAGCGCGATGACTTGCTCGACTCGACTCGCATGGATCGACTCCTCGCGGCCGTTCAATCGCAGGAGCCGGGCCACCTGGGGGTCGGGTTCATTGTTAGCCCATCGTTGATAGCTCACGTCGCCTTCGAGCTCGGCTTTCAGAATGGTCGAGAGGAGCGTGAGGCTGATCGAATCGGGCAACTGGATGGCAGTGGTGGCGAGCATCTCCGGTGTGGGATCCATGTCGTGTCCGACCTTCAACGAGATGGCCCGAAGGAGGCGCCGCGCATGTCCGGCTTCCTCCCTCCCGTTGTTACGGAGCAGCTTGGCGGCTTCCTCGTTGTCGATCCGGTCGGCCAGGGTGTTATAGAAGTCCTCCCCGCCCAACTCGGTGGTGAACATCTTGCAGAGGGCATCCGTATCGAGCTGGCTACGTTCGTTCAGATCCCCGGCATTGGTCTCGGATTCAGCCACGCAGGTCATGGTAGCAACCGGACAAAGGAGGAACCGTGCGGGACGCTCTTATGAGTTCTGCGACTTATAGTCCTGCGACGATTGCCCAGCACACGATGGCGCTGCATATGGTGCTCCATAGCCCGTATCCCTGGTAGATGGCGGCCGCCAGCTTCTTTTGCGCCTCTAAGGTCAGTCCAGCGGAGTCGATCTGGGGATCCGATACATTTCGCACCACGACGTAGCTCGGTGCGTTGCTCCCCAGATCTTGACAGACCATGCCAAGAACGGCGTCACCCATTTCGGAGAGATCGCCCTTGCCTTCGAGGCCATACGTATTGGCCGTGTTGTCGAAGCCAAAGAAGTCCGTCGTCAGAATTCCCGAATGGGACCCTGTCGCCGAGAAAATCTTGGGAGGGCGCCGGTTGTCTTTTGGGAGCATCGGAGAATTAGCGGCAAACAGCGAGCCGGCCATTGCCAATTTCCCCGATGGCGCTTGCGTCTGGCAGGCGAAAGATTCGCCGTTGAACTTTTTGAACTGTCTCTGGCAGTCGAAAGAAACGAAGCTGCTGATGATGACGTCCCCTACTTCAAAATCCGGGCCAATACCTCCGCCGGTTCCGGTCGTGATGACCCACGAGGGTCGGCAATCTTGGATGATCTGCTTCCACACGACGGCATTCGCCAACTTCGGTCCATCCTGGGACATGTGTGAGTCTGACTTGAACAAAGTCACGCGCTGGGCGCCTATGTGAGTTGTCCAATACGTCCCCAGTCGACCAGCTTGTCGGGCTGGACAGACGGGGGACATGGTCTTTGCGATCTGTTCGAAATTTTTCGTGTAGTTCTTCCATCCGGAATGGCTGTCGACGCCGGGAGTAAGAACCTGGCTCAGTCCGTGTCCTTCATCGACCGTCCATGTGACGATCAAGACATCGGCCTTCGGCAGTGACTCGCCCGTGGGGACTGCGCCTACCGTCGGCGCCAAGCCCTCTGGCCACGGTATCGGCACGAAGTGCGACAGTCCGATGGCTGTTTGCGTCGCTTGGGCTTGGAACGCTGCACCGCTGGGCCCTTGGGAATCGAAATCGATCAATTGGCGCAACAGTTGCCTGTCATCACCACCTTCAGTGACGGAGTCGAGCGCGCTCGATGGGGTGGAACCCGTCAGAGAAATACCGAGGTTCCGTCGGGCCCAATCTGCACCTATTGCCATGTACCGGCCCTCCCGACTCGTGCATCATCCTCTGCCCGTTGGAATTATGTGTCAACCCCTCCAGCCACGGTGATCGGACCGGCCTACATGGTGGCAAGACCCGCGTCACCGATTGGCGTCGGCACCAATGACTTGATTGCTCGGTCGACGGAACCGACCGGACTCATCGAGACCCACCGACGAAGGTTCGATGAACTCTTCGCTCGCCCGTTCAGACGCTCGTTTGTTGAACCACCCAGAAGTCTGAAGCCAGAGAGCCCGACGTGACGTAGAGGTACGGAATCTCGAAGTAACCCTTCTGCCCCCAACCGGCGCCCCACGAGTTGCGTACTCGGAAACGGTCCACCGCGTCGTCGTAGCCGACCAGCACGACTGCATGACCGCCGACGACCTTCTCGCTCGGGCTGGGCATGGGCACGATGCCGGTGCTGGCCACCGCCGGTCCCTCGAATGACTCGTAGACCGTGAACCCGAACACGATCGGTAAGCCCCTGGCCAGGACGCTCTTGAGCGCGAACAGTTCCTGAGTGACCGCTTGGTAGCTGACGACTTTGTCCTTGAGGGCGTCGGTGTAGTCCTTTTGCGGAGGCGTCTGCGCGAACGTGGCAATGTCGTACGGCCAGTCGGTCTCCGGACAGATTCCGAGCTGTGCCACGGCCTTGATGCCATCACGAATCTGCCCGCCCGCGTCTTGCGCGACCGTACCCTCGATCACTCGCTCCTGGTAGTACACCCAGAGGCGACTTGGGGTTGCAAAGGTGCCATCCAGTTTATGATTCTCGAAGTCGACCGCACCCGAGATGGCGTTCCCGGTGCAGCTGCCAAGTTGGCCCTGGTCGTACACAGGGGGCATGTTCGCCGAAGAACTCAGGTCAACCGAACTCGGCAGTGCGGTCACGGCTTCTATTTGAAGCTGGGCGTCCCGAAGGTCCGGGAGCTGCGGGATCCACCCATACTTCTTGATCTTGCGCTCGGTGGGCATGTATCAGAATGTACTCCCGGTTTGTCACGTCCGCTTGTGGAATTTGCGGGGTAGCCGTGCCGCTGTCTTCACGCCTTGCGTCGAGGTCGCGGCTGACCCGATCAGCCACGATGCGCATCAGGTGTGCATACGCTTTCCATGGCGTCACGGAGAATGGCGCCCCGGAGGGCGGTAAGCCCAGGCGGCTCCGACGAATTCCGTGGGACTGAAGGAGATCATGCCCTCACCTGCAGACAGCGACGACGTGATCAGCGCTCTCCGCCTTGGGTGGTATGTGGCCGAAGTCAGAGGTCGCAACCGGCCCGACGCACCGCGACCTGAGATCGGTGTGCCCGCCACCGGCGGGGACCACTTTCTCCCGCTCCGCAATGAGCGGCGGGGCGAAGACCTTCGTACTGAAGCCCAAGTTGTCATGTCGGCACTTGCGGTGCGATTCGCCGTCGATACGGATCAGTCTGGGGGTAGCTACTCGGGAGAGATCGCGTCACTCGGCGGAGCCCTGCCGTCGGCCACGGGCGATACCGAGGGGAGGCCTTCGAGATGGGACGATCTGGCGGCGAAGATCTTCGAGTTCGATGCGCACATCCAGGACACGCTTACGTCGAAATCGGATAGCCAGGCGAACGCGTACCTCCTGGGCCGTGGCCTGTC
This sequence comes from Acidimicrobiales bacterium, assembly GCA_036521415.1. Lineage (GTDB taxonomy): Bacteria > Actinomycetota > Acidimicrobiia > Acidimicrobiales > RAAP-2 > DASXMT01. The sequence continues at coordinate 62,877 of DATDHU010000081.1, read as the reverse complement.
GGAAAGCTACTGGGCCCTGGATCCGCGCGCCGAAGAAGGGTCACCAACGAGTTGGTCATCCATGCTTGGTGCCCAACGCTGCACCGAGCTTTCTCGAGGGATCGGCCGACTTGCTGCCTACTTCACGATGTACACGGCGCCGGCGATTGGAGGCTCCCTCTCGGCGTGGCACGAGGTTGCATCCGATGCAGACTGGAGATCACGGCCCGACGCCTGCCCACAGCTCTACCTTCAGATCCGACGTTGGTACGAATTGTTGGTGCTAGGCCAAGATCCGTCAACCCTCGTCAAGCCCTATGCCATCCTGAAAAGCAGACGCGGAATTCAATACGCGGTACGTACCTTCGGGGTCCAGATGGTCATGTTTGGATTGAGCGTGGCAGTGCTTGTGGGTCTGGTGTTCTTCGCAACCAATGGCAGCAAGTCGAGCGCGGGGATAAACACCATCGTCGCGTTGGCGAGCGCAGCTGGAATCACCACCGCCACCCTTCAGGCCAAGTTGAAGAATTCGTCTCAGGCGACACTTGCACGGCTCCGACAGGATGTCTATTCGGACCTGGTGGCCGGCGAGATCACCTACTTGCCAATCAAGCCAGGTATCGAGCCAAAGAACATGCTCGAGATCGTTGCCTTGGCGACCCAACAACGGTCGCTGACGACCGCCGTGTCGGTGTAGTCGCCCCACATGAAGGCAAATCGGCGATTAGCCGTCCACGGCAAAGAGACGCCAGGGTCCGGGCACGCCTTTCAATTCATGTTGCCCACGATCCACGAACTCGACGCTCGATCCGGCAACGAGGCCCGATCCCACCAGGTGCGGAAGGCCGGATCACCGACGACGCTGGGGGCGACACCGGCCAGGGTGTCGTAGCCCTGCTCGACGGCGTCGGGCTCGGCACCCAACCGAATCAAGGTGTCGACGTCACGTTGGGGCACGCCGTAGGGATAGTCGGGTGCCCATTTGAAGCGAGCTCCGCCGTTCACGACCACCAGACTGCGCACACGCTCAGGATGGGTGGCCGCCAGCACCAGACCCTCTGGGGAATCGAGGAACGGAGCGAAGACGGCCGCTCTCTCGGAATCGACGGCGTCAAGCACGGCGATGGCATCGTCGACCCACTGTTCGGTGGTGGGGGGAGTCGAAGCCGAGCCCCGGTCCGACAGCCCCACCCCCCGCCGATCGAAACGGACGATCCGACTGAACGAGGCCAGTCGACGCTGGAAGCGGGCCAGTGACGGCTCCTCGTCCATGCAGTCGATCGGGACGGTTCCTCCCGTGTACAGAAGCAGGTCGACCGGACCCTCGCCGAGCACCTGGTAGGCAATGTCCAGACCGTCACAATTGGCGTAGCGGGTCCTTGTGTTTGAAGCCACCCCGGGAGCGTATCGAGCGGTCCCAAGCAGTGCTCTGTGCCCACCCACAAGATGAAGGTGTCTGGTCGCCGCTCTCTCGGTGGGAGCGATCGGGCAGAACACCTAGGGGTAGGCACTCCACCGGATCGAGGCGGCGAAGGCGGCAAGGGCCAGGAGCGCACCGATGGCGGCGAACGCCACCGTGACCTCGTGGCGTTCCTTTTGGACGACGATGTGCCTCGGCAGGGTGGCGAACACCTTGTTGAGCCCCGAGGCGTCCTGGGCCTTGAAACTGGCGCCGCCGGTGCGCTGGGACACCTCCTGCAGTGTGGGCAGATCGGCCACCAGAGGTGAAGGCCCTCCTCCGATACCAGGACCGCCTCCCCCGCCGTAGGCGAACCCGAAGCCGCTGTTCCCGCCGTGCTGGCCTGGGCTGCATATCAGTGGAGCAGGCTGCGACGTGCCCAGGCCGATCGTGAAAATGCGGACCCGCCGGGACACGGCGTAGGGGACGGCGGACTGCGGCGAGATCCCCTGCGTGTTGGAGCCGTCGGTCAACAAGACGATGACGTCTGGCACGTAGCCGCCGACCCCCGGCCTGGGCGCCGCGGAACCACCACCGGCAGTTCCCCCTGAACCGCCCTGGCCGCTGGCAGCCGCAGGGCCCGTGTCGGCGTTCGTCTGGGCGTTCCCGACCGGCTGGACTCTGGGGTCTACCTGGGCGATGGCGTCGAGCGACTTCAAGATGGCGGCGCCGATGGCGGTGCCTCCGCCAGCGCTGAGGTTGTCGATGGCGTGGTTGAGGGTGTCGTGCTCGCTCGTGGGTGGGACGGCGAGCTCGGCGAACCCGGAGAAGAGGACCACCCCAATGCGCACCCCGGCAGGCTCAGCGTCGACGAAGTCATGAGCTGCCATTTGCGCCGCGCCCAACCGGTTCGGCTTCACATCGGTGGAGCACATCGAACCCGACTCGTCGAGGGCGAGGATGATCGACGTCCCTCCGAGCGGGACTTCCGAGGTGATCTGGGGCCGAGCAGAGGCCAAGGTAAGAAGGGCCAGGCTGGCCACCAGCAGGGCCAAGGGTAGGTGGCGAGTCCAGCGCGAACGGCGGGGGACCGCGGTGCGCAAGAGGGCGAGGCTCGAGTAGGCGACCGCTTGCCTGCGGCGGCGGCGCATGGCCAGGAGGTAGGCGCCCAAGACTAGAGGAACAGACAGTCCGAAGAAGAGAGCGAACGGCCAGGTGAAGCTCACCTCACAGCACTCGTCCGGATCGCAGGAGCGAGATCAGGGCCCCGAGCACCAAGAGCGCGGCAGCCGCAGCTGCGAAGATGGCCGTGACCTCGGTGTGGGAACGCACGAAGGTGAGATGCGGGTCGATCGTGTTCGAGATCGTCCGGAGCCCCTCGGCATTGCCGGCTTGGTGGTACGAGCCGCTCGTGACCTTTGCGACCGATCGGAGCGTTTGGCTGTCCAACGCGGTGGCGACCGTGAATCCCTGGATGTGCACCGTTGTACCGGCCGCGGTGCCGACGCCGACGGTCTGGATGCGGACCCCGGCGACCGATGTCAACCGCGCCATCGACTCCGGACTGGTCTGGTCCGTGTTCTCCCCATCCGAGAAGAGCACGATCGTCGCCCCTCCGTAGTAGCCGATGTGGACCTGGCTGGCGTCGCTGCCTAGGTCCTTCTGGTTGATCCTCAAGGTCTTCCCGGCGATGGCATCGAGCGAGGTCAGGATGCCCTGGGCCAACGACGTTCCACCGCCCAACGAGAGATGGTCGATGGCCTGGAGCACATCTCCGTGGGAGAAGGTGGGTTGCTGCACGACCACCGAGCGTTGGCCGAATGCCACCACCCCCATCCGGACCCCCGCCGGCTGCTGACGGACGAACGCGTTGGCGGCAGTCTTGGCCGCGGCGATACGAGAAGGCTTGACGTCGGTGGCGGCCATGCTGTTCGACACGTCGAGGGTGAGGATGACCGTGGCTCGATGCTGCAGCGTGGGGATGGTTGTCATGGGCCGAGCGACGGCGATGACCAGGAGTGCCAGGGCCGTCGTGAAGAGGGCGAACTGCAGGTGCCTGCGCCAGCTCCGGGGGCGACCGGTCTCGGTGGTGACGAGCCCCTGGGCGGCGAGGCCGGCTGCTCGTTCCCTCCGCCGTCGCTGCCACGACACATAGGCAGCCACCACTCCTGGGATCAGGAGGAGAAAGAGCAGCATCGCCGGCCATTGAAAGGTCACCGGGGGCGTCCTCTCGCTGCCCCGGCCATGCGGACGAAGGCCGTGACGAGATCGTCGTCGGTCGACACCGTGTTGAGGTCGACCCGGGCCCGTGCTGCCGTATGACGGATGGCATCGTCCTGTTCGTGTGCCGCGGCCAACAGGCGGCGACGGAGCTCGGGATGGCTTGAATCGACGAGTAGCTGCTCGCCGGTCTCTGCGTCTTGTACGTACAACAGACCGGCGTCGGGAAGCTCGTACTCGCGGGGATCCACCAGGCGGACGGCCACCACCTCATGCCGGGCGGCGAGGCGCAGCAACGGTCGCTCCCAGCCGGGTTCGCTGATGAAGTCGGAAACCAGTACCACGAGGGATCGTCGGCGAGCCAGCCGGTTTGCCGCGTCGAGCAGCCGGTTGAGGTCGGTGGCAGAGCCCCCGTGTACTGGCGAAAGGAGCTCGCGCACCAGCGTGAGCACCTGGTTCCTGCCCTGTCGGGGTGGGATCGTCCACAGGTTGGCGCCGTCGTAGACGATGGCGCCGACCCAGCTGCCGCCCCGAACGAGCAGTTGGCAGAGCGTGGCTGCGAACTCAACCAGCACTCGTTCCTTGGTCCGCTCGGCCGTCCCGAACGTCATCGATCGAGAGCGGTCGAGCAGCAGCCAGGCGGTGAGCTCGCGGTCCTCCATGAACTCCCGTACGAACAGCTCGTCCATCCGCGCCGTGACGTTCCAGTCGACATAGCGGACGTCATCGCCCCACTCGTAGGGGCGCAGGTTGCGAAAGTCCGTACCCTGCCCACGCAACACGGTGCGGTAGTCGCCTTGCAGACGCCCCTCGAGGCGCCGGATGACCTGCCACTCGAGGCGGTGCAGAACCCTTTCCGGCGTCAAGGGGGAGGTGGTGTCCACCATTGCCCGGGCCCGGCTCAGGTGTTCCGGAGTACGACATCGGGGACCGGGATTCTCTCCAAGACCGCATCGACGACCTCGTCGGCGCTCACGTCGTCGCCCAGGGCCTCGTAGGACAAGACGAGGCGGTGCCGGAGGACGTCCGGTGCGATCGTGCGGAGATCCTCGGGCAGCACGTATTGCCGGCCTCGGACCAGCGCCAGTGCTCGGGCCGCGACGACCAAGTTGATCGAGGCCCGGGGGCTGACGCCATATGTCACGTAGCGGGCCACGTCCGGCAGGCCGACCGATGAGAGGTTCCTCGTGGCCGTCGACACCCGGACTGCGTAGTCGATGAGGGCGGGGTCCACGAACACCGTCAGGACCTCTCGCTGAAGGACCCGGAGCTGTTGAGCGTCCATCACCTCGCTCACCGTGTCGAGGCCGGCGAGCATTCGCTCGACGATGACGAACTCCTCGGTGGCCGCCGGGTAGTCCACGAACACCTTCAGCATGAACCGGTCGACCTGTGCCTCCGGGAGTGGGTAGGTCCCGTCCGACTCGATGGGATTCTGGGTGGCCATGACCAGAAACGGGTCCGGCAGGCGGTGGGTATCGCGGCCGATGGTGACCTGGCGCTCCTGCATTGCCTCGAGGAGCGCACTTTGTACCTTGGCCGGCGCCCGATTGATCTCGTCGGCCAGGATCAGGTTGGCGAAGATCGGCCCGAGCGAGACCTCGAACTCGCCGAGCTTCTGGTTGTAGATCCTGGTGCCCACGATGTCCGCCGGCACGAGGTCGGGCGTGAACTGTACGCGCTGGAACTCGATGCCCAGCGCGTCGGCGAAGGTCCGAACGGCGAGCGTCTTGGCCAGTCCGGGCACACCCTCCACCAGCAGATGGCCCCCCGCCACCAGGGCGACCACCATCCTCTCGAGCAGGATGTCCTGCCCGACGATCACGCGCTTGACGTGGTACAAGACCTGTTCGATCGAAGCCCGCGACTCGTCGGTCCGGTCCCTCTCCAGGGCGCTCATTTGGCCGGCGCACCAGCAGCTCGGCTGGCGGTGGCTATGGGCACGGCGAAGCCGATGCCGGCAAAGTCGTCGGTGCTCGCAGGATTGGCCAGACCTGTCACGATACCCATCACCTGACCTTGTACGTTGAGCAACGGGCCGCCGGAGCTCCCCGGGTTGACGGCTGCGTCGAATTGGATCATCCCCGAGACGGTGTTCCCGTTGGCTAGCGGGAACGACCGGTCGAGCCCGGAGATGACCCCTTCGGAGAGCGAGGCGTCGAGACCGAGCGGGTTCCCGAGGACCAAGGCCTCGTCACCGATCTGTGCGCTGCCGCCCAACACCTCGGGCACGACCACCGACGGCAGCTGGCTCGGGGTCAGGACCGCGATGTCATGGGCCGGGTCCGAGGAGGTGATGGAGGCCGCCGAGGCGGTCCCATCGGCGAAGGTGACCACGATGTTCGCGCCGCCCTGGACGACATGGAGGGCGGTGAGGATCTCGCCTTGGGCATCGACGACGATGCCAGTACCAAGGTCCTCGGTGCCGGGCGCAACCTGCGAGTCGATGACCACCAACCCAGCCCTGGTGGCCTTGTACACCTTGGCTGCCGCCGGTGGTTGCGACTGTAGCTGGGAGATCGCTGCCTTCACCTTCTGGTTGACGGTGCTGTTGACGTCCTTCGAGCTGACCGCCGGTCGCTGGGAGAGGTGTGCGTCCAGCACGAAGAGGGTGGCGACGGCCACGACGAGGACCAAGACGAGAGCACCACCCAGCATTCGTCGAGGTCGCCACTTGCTCCGTGGTACCTGAGGTGAGCCGGGTGGCTGCTGGTCGCCGGTCGGCGCCGTGACCAACGGTCGGTCAGAAGGGGGGGCCCCATCCCTCACTTTGTTCACCGTAGTGGTCGGGGAGCTTCACGCGGCTTCGGCCTCTTCGGAGGGTGGTCTCGGTGATCGGCAACGTTGGACGTCGGCCACGGTTTCGACCAGCGATGGACACCAGCCGACGGCGAAGTCGTGAAGAAGATTCCCGTCCTCGCAACGCGATCGCCACGCAACCGTCATCGACGAGGTCACAATCGCCCACTGGGTGGCTTGCTCGTGACCGGATCTGAGCGTTGACTCGTACCGTGACCCGCGCCACGATTGGGTTGATGGAGCCGGCCACGGGACCAGATCCGTTCCGCTCCGTCGACCTTCACCCGGAGTGGATGGGCGCGGCAGCTTGCAAAGGTCAGGACCACCACTTGTTCTTTGACGGTGGAAAGGCGGGGGAGGCCCGTTCCATCTGTGCGCGTTGTGCCGTCCGTGAGCCCTGTCTGGCCTTCGCCTTGGCCGACCCTGAGCTCCAAGGGCTGTGGGGCGGCAAGTCCGAGCCGGAACGGAGACGGATGCGCCGAGACGCGACGAAACTGAGCCAGGAGGAAACCGGGGACTCGTCGACCCACTTCCCGCAGGCCCGGACCGGCCGGATTACCCGAACGGGTGTAGCGAACTCCCGACTGCCCAGGTACTGAAGTACTGGTTGTTGGCCCCGTACGCCATGCCGATGGCGACGTTGGCCCCGTCCACCTGGTGCTCGCCGGCGGTACCCCGTACCTGGTTGGCCGCCTCGGCGAAGCGAAGCAGGCCCGAGGCCCCGATGGGATTGCTGGACAGGACGCCACCGGAAGCGTTGATGGGCAACGAGCCTCCGAGCTCGGTTGTGCCGTCGTCGACCAGCTTCCAACCCTCACCTTCCTCGGCCAGGCCGAAGGCCTCGAGCCAGATGGGCTCCAGCCACGAGAAGGGGACGTACAGCTCGGCGGTGTCGATCTGGCGGCGGGGATCGGTGATCCCGGCTGCCGTGTAGACGTCGGCGGCGCACTGGAGGGCGGCGGCCGGCCGCACCGGATCGCGACCGGGAAAGCTCGGCGGCTCGGAGCGGGACGAGGAGGCCAGGATCCATGCCGGAGGCCGGCCGTCGGCCGCCGCTGCGTTGGCTCCTGCCTCGTCGGTGATGACCACGGCGCAGGCCCCGTCGGACGATGGGCACGACTCGAGGAACCGGGTGGGCTCCCACATCATGGGCGAGGCCTTGACCTTTTCGATGGAGATGTCCTCGATCTTCAGGTGGGCGTAGGGATTCTTCAAGGCGTTGAGACGGTCTTTGACCGCCACCTTCCACCCGATGTGCTCGGGGGCCCCGCTTCGTTGGATGTACGCCCTGATGAAGGGGGCGAAGGCCCCTCCGGCACCCAGCGAGGCGCCCCTCCCACTGCCCAGGGCGAACTGGGCGTTGCCCTCGGACTGCTTCTCGAAGGCGACGGCCAGCACTGTCTTGTGCTTGCCCGCTTGGACGTGCGAGGCGGCCACGATGGCGGTGGTGCCTCCCACCGAGCCGGCCGTGTGGACCCGGAACATGGGCTTGCCGACCGCACCGAGAGCGTCGGACAGGTAGAGCTCCGGCTTCATGACGCCCTCGAAGAGGTCCGGGGCCTTGCCCAGCACCACGGCGTCAATGTCCGCCAATGTCATCTGGGCGTCGTCGAGGGCCCGGAAGACGGCCTCCCGCACCAGACCGCCGAAGGACACGTCGAGCCGTCGGGACTTGTGGTGGGTCTGGCCGACGCCGACCACGGCCACGGGGGGAGAGCTCACGACCGTCCTTCCAGGATGCAGACGAGGTTCTGTTGCAGACACGGACCGGAGGTCGCATGGGCCAGTGCCCGGCTCCCGCCCCCGAAGACGTGGTCGGCGGCGTAGCCCACCCGGCACAGCCCGGTGGCCATGATGGGGTTGTCTCGCAGTGCCCCCCCGGAAGGGTTCACGGCCACGTCGTCCGCCAGGCCGAGCACCCTCCGCAGGAGCAGCTCTTCGTGGGTGAAGGCGGCCTGTAGCTCAGCCACCTCGACGGGGGCGTCGCCCAGCCCAGCGGCCCCGGCGGCGATGCGAGTGGACGGCGAGTCGTCCAGGGCCCGAAAGGACGGGTTGTGGCACTCCGTCCGGTGGTCGAAGCCGGTGATGTAGGCCGGTCGCTCCACCAGCTGGCGGGCCCGATCACCGGTGGCCAGCACCATGGCGGCGGCCCCGTCCGTGATCGGGGGTAGGTCGTGTCGTCGGAGTGGCTCGCGGACGTACTCCTCGGCCAACAGGGACTCGGCGTCACCCTTGCCGCGGGCCCGCACCGCCACCTCGGCCATCGAGCGCTCGTCGGCGATGCCCGCGGCGATGACCGCGCGGGCCTGCAGGGCGGCGAAGGTCAGCGGATCGGCTCCCAGGGGGGCCAGAAAGTACGGGTCCATCTCCATGGGATAGATGAGGGCCGGATCGCCGGTCGAGGAGCGACCGGACCCGGTGACCACGGCGATCTCGATGTCGCCCTCCTGCAAGCGGAGCCAGGCTTCGTAGAGGGCCCAGGCGCCGTCCATCTCCACGTGGGAGTCCCGCTTGGGGGGCCAGGCACCGATGGCGTCGAGGTTGGAGACGAAGGAGAAGGCCTGGCCGGTGATGTAGTCGCAGCTGCCCAGGCACGTGAAGTCGATGTCGGCCCGGCTCAGCCCGAGCGGGGCGACGGCGTCTGTGATGACCTCCATCAGGAGCTGGGTCTCTGACTTGTCGGTGTGCCGGACCATGGGGGTCTGGGCCCAGCCGATGACGGCGATATCGGTCGAGAGTGGGCTCATGATCAGAAGATCCGGTTCACGAGGTCGGGATCGTCGAGATCCGGCTCACCGTTGGGGATCCAGCCGAGCAGGGAGCCCCAGGTCCCCCCCATGCCGCCACCCTCTTCGCCCTCCTCGGCCGGCGACGCCCACACGGCGTCGACCCGCTGGCCGACCCGCACCTGGTCGGCGGGCAACTCGATGACGGCTGAGTAGGGGATGATGACGTCGGTCCCATCGAGGAGGACGAAGGCCCGGACGAACGGCTCGGTCTCGGTCTGGCCCGGATACTGCACCGGGGTGACGATGGCGAAGTTGGTAATGGTGCCCGTGTGGGGCAGGTCCACCTCGCACTCCGGCCCGAGCTCGATGGCGTCGACGGGGCAGTAGCCCCGTCCGCCTGCGTATACCCGTTCACACGTAGGGCAGCGCAGGCCCAGCAGGCGGTGCTCCCGGGATGCCTCGGTGGCCCGGTCGGCGGCCTCGGGGACCGGGTTCCGGTAGGTGATCGAGGCCAGATAGTCCATCCGGGTCACCGGTTCGTCGGCTCCACCGGTGTCCTCGCCCTCGATCTCGGCCGTCTCACCGGGGACAAAGGAGATGATGTCGCCGATACGCCCCTCCCGGCTGCCGCGCCATCTGGGGGCAACCCGCATGCCCTCGGACATGCGCTCCGGTGTGCCGGCGTCCACCGCATGCAGCAGGGGCGTGGTGGCACCGTCCAAGCGGACCAGCGCAAAAGCGAAGGGATGGTCGAGTGGGTGCTGCTCCGAGGGCGCCACCACCCACGTCCACGACTCGACCGTGCCCGCCGGCCCCACCTCCACGAACTCGTGCGGAAGCTCGGCCCCGGTCGCCGGGTCCCACTCCATGGGTGGCACCAGCACAGCGTCCCGGCAGCGGATGCCCAGGATCTGCTTCTCAGTGAGGGCGGTCATGAACGCGCCGACCACGGGTCCGAGGGACCGCTTGTAGGGGAACGTGATGGTGCTTTCGACGAATCGGGTCAACGGTCCCCCTGAAGGCTCGCCAATGGTCAGTGCAGCGTCTGAGAACGTTACCCATAAAACTGACACAGGTTGTAGTTGATCCTCGTGGCGGGTCCGGGGTGGGCAGTTGGAGCACTCGGCTGACCTGGTGACGGGACCCGAACGGATTGGGTTCTCCTATCGGGCCCATCAGATAGGCATCATGAGAGCGGCGGCGATTGACAGTGGCACCAGGGAGCCGTCGGAGCAACATCACCGTTCTCCTCGCCACGGTCATTGAGGAAGTTCACCCGGGCGCCCCGCAATAGCTACCCGGATTGGGCTGGGTTGCCTTCAAGTGGGCCGCAAAGGACCGCCTGCATTGCCTGAAGGGCCATCCCGGCCGCGTTCAGGTTGTTCTGAAGGAGCTTCGCGGGCTTAACTCCCGCGGCGAGCGCCTCGAGCGCGAAGACCACCCGCTCGGGATCAGTGTTCTTGGGCATGTCGCCCGCTTCGACGGCGGTCACAACGTCCTTGGTCAGCGTGCGGTGCCACAATTGGAGGGCTTTGGACAGAGCGTCATGTACGAGGCCACTCCGGCTGGCGAACTCGACCGAGGTAGTGGCCAAGAAGCAACCGCCAGAGAACGGTGGGTCGTCGGCATACGCGGTCCAAGAGGCGCACACCGCGAGCAATCTCGGCAGGCCAGGGGTAGCCGACTTGGCCGGCTCCCACACCGCAGAGAGGAAGATGTCAGAAGCGACCTTGACCGTCTCGAGTTGCAGCGCCTCTTTGGAGCCAAACTGCCCGATCACGCCGGCCTTACTCATACCAAGGTCAGCGGCGAGGCGCCCGAGCGTTACTCCTTCGAGGCCGTCGACGGAGCCAACGTCGGCGGCACGACGCAGAATCGCGGCACGGGTGTCCCGGGCATCAGCGTCAGATCGGCGGCCTGCCATGTCCCAACTCTAGCCGATATCGATGAGTTGACATCCGATCGATCGTTCGCTATAAAACATTCATGGCAACTCCGTGGGACGCTCCTCTCGCCGGCACCAGATCACGACCTGAACCATGAAAATTCGACCGAATCGCGCTCTCATCATGCAGCCACGCCTGTGGCGACGACTCGAACGCAACGCGGTCGCCGGTCACCAGAAAGACCTGCTCGATTCGCTGAGAACATTGGCCGCCGATCACGTTCCGGTGGGAAGAATCGATCTGCGGACAGGTCCACTCAAAACGGCCGTCCTGGACCTCCCTAGCCAACGTCTGGTCCTGGGAGGTTTCAGCCCGACCACCGTCGATCTATTGTCAAGGATCAGCTGCATCGAAGGCGCAGTCGCTCTCAGCGGTGCCGGTCGTTACGGACCGTACTGGTGGATCCGGCTCTCCGCCCAAGGTTCTGAGATGGCGTTGCTGGCCGCTCAACTCCGGCTCCAATCGGTCCGCCCATCGGCGGCCACCTCTATCCGCCAACGATCGATCGGCGCACATCCGTCACCACGTCGTCCCAGTCAACCCGAGTAGTCCAAGACGACAACCCTGCAGGTCTTGCTTAGGGTTGCATCGACGACGCCACCCACAACTCAATGGTGGGTCGGGCTGGGTGGGTGGGTGGGTAGGTAGGTGGGCGAGGGGGGACTTGAACCCCCACATCCTTTCGGACACAGGAACCTGAATCCTGCGCGTCTGCCAATTCCGCCACTCGCCCGAGCGACCGGTGAAGATTACCTGACCGTACCTACCCCCTGTACCGGTCGCGCCCCCGGTAGGCTGGGGCCCAGCATGGGACTGCAGAAGTTTGAGGGGCGCCTGGAGCGCCTGGTAGACGGCACCTTCTCCAAAGCCTTTCGCGGGGAGCTCCATCCCGTTGAGATCGGCCGCCGCCTTACCCGAGAGATGGACCTCCAACGGCGTTTGGGGGTCCACGGCCTCATCGCGCCCAACGCCTTCGGCGTGCGCCTGGCCACGGACGACTTCGAGCGGTTCGAGAGCTTCCTCGAAGCTCTTATCCGCGAGCTCGAGGAAGCGGCCCGAGAGCACGCCCGTAACGAGAACTACGTGTTCGTGGGCCCGGTCACGGTCACCGTCTACGAGGACCGGCGCCTCCGCCGGGGCCGGTTCACCGTGGTCTCCGAGTTCAAAGAAGGCCCGTCCGGCCTGGCGGCGGCGTCGTTGGTCCTGGCCGAGGGCGGACGCATCGTGATCGGGGCCGAGACCGTGACCATCGGGCGCCTGCCCGAGAGCTCGGTGGTCCTCTCGGACCCGAATGCCAGCCGCCGCCACGCCGAGATCCGGCGGCTGGGCAATGACGTAGTGCTGGTGGACCTCAACTCCACCAACGGGACCCGGGTGAACGGGACGCCCATCCGGGAGCGCAAGCTCATGGATGGCGACGAGATCAGGATTGGGACGACGTCCGTCCGGTTCGAGGCCTCGTGACGGGCATCGCCTGAACCCATATGCACAACTTTCTGGTGTCGGTCCCGAACCCGGTGAACAACACCCCGGTTCTGCGCGCCCTCGAGTATGGGGTCATCATCCTGCTGTGGCTGTTCTTCATGTGGGTGGTCCGGGCGGTGTGGGTCGAGGTCCGGCCCCTCCAGCGGAGGCGTCAACGGCGGAACGAGAACCAGGCTGTCGCCGACACAGGCGGCGGATCGCGGAGGGGCAAGCGCCTCCGCCTCCACGTGGTGCGCCCCGAGGACCGGGTGGGACGGGCCTACGAGCTCGACGACGAAGTGACCGTGGGCCGGGCGGCCGGTTGTGGCGTCTCGGTCGACTACGACACCTATGCCTCCAACCTCCATGCCCGGCTGTTCCGGCAGAACGGCCATCTCTGGGTCGAGGACCTCGGCTCCACCAATGGGACCTGGGTCAACACCCGGCGCATTGGCGAGCGCACCCAACTGGACAAGGGGGACCTCCTCCAGGTGGGGGGCACCGTGTTCGAGATCGGCAAATGACGTGACCGTCCTGCGGTCGGGTACCGCCTCCGATACGGGACTGGTCCGGTCCTCCAACCAAGATCTTGCCGTCGCTACCGCCAGCCTCTTTGCAGTGGCCGACGGTATGGGCGGCCATGCCGGCGGCGAGGTGGCCTCCCAGGTGGCCATCGACGCCCTCCAGCAGGCCTTCGGGGAGCACCCGTCGGGCCCCGGGCTGGCCGAGGCGGTCCTCTCGGCGAACACCGCGGTGTGGGTGGCCAGTCAAGAGCGAGCCGACCTGCGCGGGATGGGCACCACGCTCACCGCAGCGGCCCTGGTCAACGAAGACGGTCGGGACGTTCTGGCCCTGGTGAACGTGGGCGATTCGCGCTCGTACCGGTTCCACGACGGTGCGCTGAGCCAGATCACCACCGATCACAGCTTGGCCGAGGAAATGGTCCACAACGGTGAGATCACCCCGGCCGAGGCGCTGGTCCATCCCCACCGGCACATCCTGACCCGGGCTCTGGGCGTCGCCCCCGAGGTCACGGCCGACCTGTGGCGCATCCGACCGGAACAGGGCGATCGGTACCTCCTGTGCAGCGACGGGCTCACCAACGAACTGAGCGATGACGAGATCACCCAGGTCCTGTCCACCGTCCACAACCCCCAAGAAGCGGTCGAGGCACTGGTGCAGGCGGCTCGCGACCACGGGGGAAGCGACAACATCACCGCCGTCCTCGTCGACGTCATCATCGGTGAGGCCGACGACGGGTCGACGCCGGCGGTGGCCGCGGTCGAGCCCGGTGCCTTCGGAGAGGATCCCACCGCCACGGCCAGTGGAGGCGAGGCCGCGACCAAGACGGCAACCGGGGCCGATCCGGCGATCGCTCCGGCCGCGGGTGCCTTCGCCGAGTCCGACACCCTGAAGGGCCGGGAACGCCGACGAGCCCGCCGGCGGGAGCGACGGCAACGAGGGGCCCGTCGATTGCTCACGTTCCGGGCCGCGTTGGTCGTGGTCATCCTGGCCGCGGTGATCTACGGCGCCTTCTACGCGGTGCGCTGGTACAACAACAACTCCTACTACGTGAAGGCCCATAACAACGAGCTGGTCATCTATCAGGGCCGCATCGGCGGGTTCCTGTGGTACCAACCAGTGGTCGTACAGCACACCGGCGTGCGCACCGGTGACGTGCCGGCGCCCTATCTGACGTCGATCAACGCCGGCGTCCAGGAATCGTCGCTGGCCAGCGCGCGCAAGTACGTGAACAACCTGAAGGCGGCCCAGAGGAGCACGCAGACGACGACACCGCCGCCCACCACGACCACGACGACCACCACCACGACCACGGTGCCGGTGGCGCCGACCACCGCACCGACCACCGCCCCTGCGGCGGGGGGCATCTGATGGAGAAGCGGATCCGCCGACTCGGCGTCTTCATGGTGCTCTGCTTCGTGGCGCTGTTCCTCCAGCTCAACAACATCCAGGTCCTGAAGGCCACCTCGCTGGCCAACAGCCCCAACAACCCCAGGGTGATCCAGGCCGCACGGGTCCAGCCTCGAGGAGAGATCCTGGCCTCCGACGGCACGGTGCTGGCCCAGTCCGTCGCCTCCGCCCCCGGCGACTACTACAAGTTCCAGCGGGTCTATCCCGCCCCCACCGCCGTCCTCTACTCCAACATCGTCGGGTACGACTCGTTGATCTACGGCAAATTCGGTGTCGAGGCCTCCTACAACCAGTACCTCGCCGCCCACAACCGCCCGCGGACATCGTTGCGGGACCTCCTGACCAACAACACGGTGACCGACAACGTCACCCTGACCGTGCGGCCCAAGGTGCAACTGGCGATGCAGACGGCGCTCGAAGCCATCCCCCGGCCACCCGGATCGGCCCCCGTCTCCGCCGTGGCCATCGATCCCACCACCGGCGCCATCCTGGCCATGTACTCGACCCCGGCCTTCGACCCCAACCCGCTGGTCTCCCAGGACACCAAGGCCGAGACGGCGGCGCGCACGACCTACCTCGCCGCACCCGGGAACCCCCTCCTGTCGAAGGCCTACGAAGACACGAGCGCGCCGGGCTCCACCTACAAGGTGGTGACCTCGAGCGCCGTGTACGACCATCAACCCGCCCTGGCCAATGTCGACTATCCCGTGACTGGCTGCATCGGGCTGCCCCAATCGAACCTGCCGTTGTGCAACTACAACAAGGGGGCGGAGATGTGTGGCGGCACCATTCAGATCACACTGCCCGCATCGTGCAACACCGCGTTTGCGCAGATGGGGATGAGCCTGGGTGCCGTTTCCCAGAATGCAGAGGCCCAGGCGTTCGGGTTCAACCAGGTCCCCCCGCTCGACCTCCCCGGCGCGGTGGCGTCCCAGTTCCCGTCGGTGGCCGCCCTCACCAATAACGCCCCGTCACAGGCGTACTCTGCCTTCGGTCAGCAGAACGTCACTGCCTCGGCGCTTCAAATGGGTCTGGTGGGGGCGGGCGTCGCCAACGGCGGGGTGATCGAGACGCCCCACGTCATGGCCCAGGTCCGCGACTCCCAGGGCAACCTGGTCACCTCCTATACGCCGAAGACCTGGCTCAAGGCCACCACGTCGGCCACTGCCCAACAGGTCACCTCGCTCATGCAGGGGGTAGTGACGAACGGGACCGCTGCGGGCGTGTTCCCGGCGGACGAGAACGTGGCGGCGAAGACGGGAACGGCGGAGGTGGGCAGCCAGGCCCAGTACACCACCGACTGGATGGTCGCCTTCGCCCCGGCCGACCACCCCCAGGTGGTCGTGGCCGTGGTCGCACCCTTCCAGCCGGCGTCGCTGACAGGTGCGCAGACATCCGGTCCTCCGGCCTGCGCCATCCTCCAGGCCGCGCTCAACTCCGCCGAGGCGTGCCCGGGCGGATGACGATCCTGGTGCCGACTGCTCCCGATGTGACCGCGCCTCCTGAGAGAGGCCTCATGACCACCCCAGTACCCGACAACCACGGACGTAGGCTCTGACCCACATGGACGAGATCCCCCCGAACCCCGCACCACGAGTATTCAGCGGCCGCTACGAGCTCAACCATCTCATCGCCCGAGGCGGCATGGCCGAGGTGTACCGGGCCCACGACCGCCTGCTCGACCGCCCGGTGGCGCTGAAGGTGCTCTTCCCCGAGCTCTCGATCGACCGCTCCTTCGTCGAGCGGTTCCGGCGGGAGGCACAAGCTGCGGCCAACCCGTCCCACCCCAACATCGTCCCCGTGTTCGACTGGGGTGAGGACAGCGGCACCTACTTCATCGTCATGGAGTTCGTCGACGGTCGGCCCCTCTCGTCGATCCTCAAGACCGCCGGCCCGTTGGCCCCCGACCGGACGGCTGAGATCGCGGCGCCGGTGGCCGCCGCCCTCGGCTATGCCCACAAGCACGGCGTGGTGCACCGCGACGTGAAGCCGGGCAACGTCCTGATCACCGACGACGGCCAGGTCAAGGTGACCGACTTCGGGATCGCCCGGGCGGTGAACACCGAGGAGAGCCTGACCCAGACCGGCGCGGTGATGGGCACGGCCACGTACTTCTCGCCCGAGCAGGCCGAGGGAATGGGCGTCGATTCCCGCACTGACATCTACTCCTTGGGCGTCGTCCTCTTCGAGATGGTCACCGGTCGCCCCCCGTTCCTGGGCGACACGCCGGTGGCGGTGGCCTCCAAGCACGTGCGGGACCATCCACCGTCGCCCCGGGAGCTCAATCCGTCGATCCCTCCGACCTTCGAGGCCATCATCCTCAAGGCCATGGACAAGAATCCCGACTTCCGGTATGCCACCGCCGAGGAGCTACGGGCCGACCTGCTGCGGTTCAACGAAGGCCGGGACGTGCTGGCCGCCCACGAGGATCACACCGGGATGGTCGCCGGCCTCGGCGCAACCGGGGTCATGGGAGGCATGGCTGCCACCCAGGCTGTCGGCGCCGTCGGGGCGACGCAATCGGTGCCGTCGCAGTCGGCCGACTACGGCGACGAGGAGCCCAGGCGCAACCGTACGAGGACGTACGCCATCATCCTGGCCGCCTTGTTGATACTGCTAGTCGTGGTGGGGTTGTTGCTGGCCCGGTCGCTCGGCTACCTCGGTGGGGGCAGTTCGTCCTTCTCGATGCCTTATGTGGTCGGGCAGCAGGCCAGCCAGGCCAGCATCACCTTGAAGGATGACGGGCTGAACGTGCAGACCAAGGATCAAACGGCACAGGCGCCGACCGTCAACGGGACGGTGTTGAACCAGGCGCCCAAGCGCGACACCCTGGTCAAGAAGGGCGACACCGTCACGCTGACCGTGGCCAAGGTGACGGTTGTGCAGACAGAGGTCGTCCCCTCGTTGGCCGGGCAGTCCCAGTCCCAGGCCCAGACCACCCTGCAACAGAGCCACCTGAAGCTCGGCACGGTCACCAACGAGTTCTCCTCTTCGTTCAGTGCCGGCCAGGTCATCAGGTCCGATCCCCCTGCTGGGGCAACGGCCAACCGCAACGCTGCGGTCAATGTCGTCGTGTCGCAGGGGCCACCGCCCGAGACGACGACCACCACCACCGCTCCGCCGCCGACCACGACGACCACGACCTCGCCGCCGCCAACCACAACGACCACGCCCCCCACGACGACCACGACCACGACGACGACCACCACCACCACCCCGCCCACGTCGACGCCCTGAGCGAGGCGGTGCCCGGGCCTCAGCGCCCGGGACCGACCGCGATCAGCGCCCGGCCGAGGCGAGGAAGTTGGCGAGGAGGCTGGGGCCCGAGGGGGTCAGGACCGACTCCGGGTGGAACTGGACACCCTCAATCGGGAGCTCCCGGTGGCGAAAGCCCATGATCACGCCATCGTCTGCGGTGGCGGTCACCTCGAGGACGTCGGGCACCGTGGCCGGGTCCACCACCAACGTGTGGTACCGGGTGGCGATGAAGGGCTCGGGAAGCCCGGCGAAGACACCCACTCCGGTGTGGTGGATGGCCGACGTCTTCCCGTGCATGAGGGTGGGAGCGGACACCACCACACCGCCGTAGGCCTGCCCGATCGACTGATGCCCGAGGCAGACGCCCAAGATGGGGTACTCGGCCCCCAACCGCTCGATCACCTCCAGGCTGATCCCGGCGTCCTCGGGTCTCCCCGGTCCGGGCGAGATGAGGATCGCATCGGGGGAGGCGGCCCGGATCAAGTCCATGTCGATGGCGTCGTTCCGGTGGACCACCGGCTCAGCGCCCAGTTCGCCCAGCTCCTGGACAAGGTTGTAGACGAACGAGTCGTAGTTGTCGATGACCAGTATGCGGAGCCCCATCGACCATTGAGCGTACTGCCACCGCCCGCACTGCCCGCCGTTCCCTGGCTATCCTTCCCCAATGGCAACCAAGGCCAAGTCGGGCCCCGGCGGCGCGCAGAAAAAGGGTCGATCGGCCGAGGGGCGGACGACGTCGCACCACCCCGGCCAGAGCCACCGGTACACGCCCCCCGTCTCCCGGAACGTCAAGAAGAGCCCGAGGTGGATGGGGTTCCTCATCATCGGGCTCTTCGTGCTCGGAGTCCTGCTCGTGATCCTGAACTACGCCGACGCCCTGCCTGGCGGCGTGAACAACTGGTGGCTGGTGGGAGCAATCGGGTCCATCTTCGCCGGCCTGATGGTGGCCACCCGGTACCGCTGACTGCCGGCCTGGCCACGCGACGAACCGGCCCCGAGAGGCCGGCTCGTGCACGACACCCCGCGATGTCGCTGATTGGGCGGGTCAGCCCAGTCGCTCGATGATGGTGGCATTGGCCATGCCGCCGCCCTCGCACATGGTCTGGAGCCCGTAGCGGCCACCGGTGCGCTCCAACTCGTTGAGCAAGGTCGAGGCCAGCTTGGCCCCGGAGGCGCCGAGCGGGTGGCCGAGGGCAATCGCCCCACCGTTCACGTTGACCTTGTCGAGGTCGGCACCGAATTCCTTCTGCCAGGCGAGGACGACGGAGGCGAACGCCTCGTTGATCTCGACCAGGTCGATGTCGTCGAGGGTCAACTTGGCCCGCTCGAGGACCATCCTGGTCGCCGGGATCGGACCGGTGAGCATGGTGATCGGGTCGGAGCCGATGACCGAGAAGGTGTGGAACCGGGCGCGGGGGGTCAGTCCCAGTGCGGTCGCCCTCTCCTCGCTCATGATCAGCACGGCCGAGGCCCCGTCGGTGATCTGCGACGAGTTGCCCGCGGTGACCCTGCCGTTCTCGGACCGGAAGGCGGGCTTCAGATTGGCCAGCACCTCGACCGAGGAGTCAGGGCGGATGCCCTCGTCCGTCCGGATCAGTTCCTTCGTATCGTTGCGCTCGTCGTCCTTGACGGCCACAGGGATGATCTCGTTGTCGAAGCGACCCTCGTCCCTGGCCTGAGCAGCCAGCTTGTGGGAGCGGACCGAGTAGGTATCGAGGTCCTCGCGGGACAGGTCCCACTGCTCGGCGATCAGCTCGGCGCCCTCGCCCTGACTGACCAGGCCGCCGCGCTCGGCGTAGCGCTGCATCATGCGAGGACCGAAGGGATAGCCGAGGTCACGAACGACCGATGAGCCCATGGGGGTGCGGGTCATCACCTCGACGCCACCGGCGATCACGATGTCGTAGGCGCCGGCGATGACGCCCTGGGCGCCGAAGTGCAGCGCCTGCTGGGACGAGCCGCACTGGCGGTCGATGGTGGTCGCCGGCACCGACTCGGGAAACCCAGCGGCCAGTACCGCGTTGCGTCCGACGTTGAGCGACTGCTCGCCGACCTGCATGACACAGCCCATGATCACGTCGTCGACCGTCCCCGGGTCAAGGTTGTTGCGCTCGACGAGAGCCTTCAGCGGCTCGGAGGCCAGGTCGGCGGCGTGCCAATTGCGCAGCTTCCCGTTGCGCTTGCCTCCTGCGGTACGAACCGCATCGACGATGACGGCGTTGGTCATGGTGGCCTCCTCTTCCGGCCCGGCGGAGCCCTCGCCCCCGGCCGTCTCACTGTCGTGGATGATGCGTCCGGCTGTCAAGGCAAAAACTTGACTACTTGGTCAAGAGTTTAGCGACCTGGAGGGGCGGCCAAGCGGGTACCGGTGCTCCTGATGGGACCCTGGACCGAGACACCTCCCCGATAGGGTTCTTCCCCGTGAGTGGACGCATCAAGGACATGGACCGGTGGCTGGGCGATGGCGGGATGGAGCTGATCGGCCAGGTCGGGGCCTCGTTCGACTCCTACGGCGTGGACGGCGAGGACCTGGGCTGGGTCGAGGGCACCTTCACGCCGGAGGCATTGGCCGGCAACCCGCACGGCATCGTGCAGGCCGGCGTGCACGCCCTCCTGCTCGATGCGGCCATGAACTTCGCCATCAATGCCACACTGGCCGGCCGGGATCGGACCCGGGCGACCCTGGAGATGAAGACGGAGACGATGCGCCCGGCCATGGTTGCCACTGCCTACCGGCTGCGGGGCGAGGTCGTGCGACTGGCCCGCCAGGTGGCCTACGCGGAGGCCACGGTTCGTGACGCGGATGACCACCTGATCAGTCGATCAACCGGGACCTTCCTGCTGTACCGGGACGAAGCATCGGGAGCCACGCGAACAGGCTGACCAGCGACTCAGGTTCGCGGCACCGGGCCTCCCCGATGCCGCCGAGACATTGGCCGGCGCACCTGCGCCGCTCGAGAACCGAGGTCCGGCCATGGGCCGCGAGCCCGTTTCCTCCGATTTCGGGGTGTGCCGCTTCTGCCAGGGCCCGACCCAGCCCGGTTACCGGCGGTGTTTCTGCTGCGCGGCGGTGGCCGCCCGCCTCGGGATGCCCCTGGTACCGGTCGTGCCCATGACCGCCTATCGGCTGGGCGATGCGATGCACCGGTTGTTGCGCCGCTACAAGGACGCCCCGCTCGCCGAGATCCGGCATCGCTCGGTCGATCAGTGCGCGCGCTTGCTGGCGGCTTTCGTCGACGGGCACGGGGAGGACATCCGGTCGCGGGCGGGAGGGTCGTGGGAGATGGTTGTCACCGTGCCCTCCTCGACGCGGCCGAGCGGCTCGCCCGTGGACGCGGTGGTCTCCCGCGTCGCCGCCCTGTCCGTTGACCACCAGCGCCTTTTGGTCAGAGGACCGGTGCGCATGGATCACCTGCAGCCGTCGCGGCAGGGGTTCGTCGTCGATCCCGAGATTGACGTGCACTCGCTCGGCCGACGCCGGGCATTGGTGGTCGACGACAGCTACACGACCGGGGCCAGGGCCCAGAGCGCGGCCACCGCGCTACGGCTGGCCGGGCTGGAAGTCGGAGCCATCCTGGTCCTCGGCCGGGTGATCGCACCCGGGTCGTGTCCGTGGCACGCCGCGTTCTGGGCCGCACACGTCGGTGCTCAGGGCCCGGGCCACAGTGTCGGCTGCACTGACCCAGGCCGGGAGAGGACGTGATAGCCCGGGAGCTCGGCCATCGGGGTGTCGAGGTAGACCTTTGCCTCTGGTGGCTGGGCGAACCGACCATGGCTCCAGCGGATCTCGACGTGCCCGATGAGGGTCCCGGTCGGCCCGGAACGACGGCGACGGAACGTACAGGCCCAGTCCACCCGGGGCTGACCGGCCTGCCCAGCTGCGATGGTGAAGTCGACGAGCTCGAACTCGTCCCTCCAGTCCCACGGCGAGGCGATCCGGTACTGCACCGGCCCCGATGTGCGCCGGTCAATACCGAGCAAGAAGTAAGGAGCGCTCCCGATGCGCAATAGGCGCCACAGCATCAGCTCGGGGCTGGTGTGGGTGTCGTCCAGGGCCTGCCTCCACTGTTGGGCCGAGGCGGCACTGACCGCCCGGCAGAGGGCGACATATGCCTCGCGGCTGGCCCGGTCGGGATAGCTGCGTCTCGACAGGGCCCGCCGGAGACGGTCGTGTTGGTCCCGCGAGCATTGGTCGGCCGTCGGGGGCAGGTCGGCCAGGCCGGTGGCTTCGAGACAGGCCAGGTACAAGAGCTGGAACTCGTCCGGGGCAGTGGCTGCATACCAATCGCCCCTGTCCCACGGACCGTTTGTGGCCAACAGCCCGTGGAAGAGCCGGGCCGGCGACGTGTTGGCCAGGATGTCCGAGTCGTATTTGCAGCTGACCAGGTACACATGGTCGATGCGCAGGTCGATGGGAGCGACCTCGTCGCCGGGAGGTCGGCGGCCGCCGGTCCATTCGATGATGCGAGGAGACCGTCCCCGCAAGCCGTCCTCGGCTTGGGCCAGGGCGCGTCCGTTGGCGAAGGCCAATTCGAATTCCTGAGCCAGGCGCCCGGACCGGTGGAGCTCCTCCAGTCGCTGCCAGGTCGGATGGTCGATCCGGACCTCGGCTGGCCGGCTGCGCAGTGAAGCGGTCAGGTCGCCGACGGGAAGGGTGCCGAGGGCGGTGGCCAGCTCGGTGACCGTGGTGCGGTCATCGGGCATCGTCGTGGCTCACTGCCGGCGTCGGCCGTCGTGCGCATAGCGTTGCAGGCGGGCCAGGCCCTCTCGGTCCACGAGCTCGATCACATCGTGGACCGGACCGCTGTGGTCGTCGACCTGAACAGCCCGGAGTGCCCGACCCCCTGCGCTGCGGACGGGGGGAGCTTCGGTGGTCAACAGGACGAGGGGACCGAGGTCGGCCCGGCCGGGATCGCGCCGCAGCGCTTCATGGAGGACGGTGGCCTTGCCGAGCGCCTTCCACAGCACGTCCATGCGCTTCAGGCCCGGGCGGGTACTGGAGAAAGCGCCGGAGACGTCGAACAGCCACACCTCGCCGTTGGTGTCGGCGGCGGCGAAGCTCACCTTGACCCCGAGGTCGCTGACGGTGACGTCGGGGGTGATGTCGGTGAAGCCGCCGGCAGACAGGGCCTGTCGGGCCAGTTCCTTTGCCTTTTCCCCCCGGCGCACGGCGCGCACATAGAAGTCGTCCACCTCGTCGCCCACCGGGGAACGGCCGGCGGGCACGGCGACCCGGTGCCCGTCGCCGAGCGCCCGTGCCTGGTCGAGGCTTTGGCGCTCGAGGGCGATCCGCTCGTCGGCCCGGGCCACGTAGGCGGGATCGGTGTCGAAGCCGGCGTAGTGGCGATCGGTACGCAGGGCGGCCACGGCCGTCGATCCCGAGCCCATGAACGGGTCGAGGACGAGGTCGTCGCGGTAGGTGTACAGCTCGATGAGCCGGCGTGGCAGCTCGACGGGGAACGGTGCGGGATGGCCGACCCGGGTGGCCGACTCGGCCGGGATGTCCCACAGGTCGGTGGTGGCGTCGATGAAGTCGTCCATGGTCATCGAACCCTCGCTGGGCAGCGAGCGGTCCAGCCGGTCCTCGGGAGAGAGGGCCCGGTCGAACCGGCCCTTGGAGGCCACGATGATCCGCTCGGTGATGTCCCGGAGCACGGGGTTCCCCGGCCGTTGGTACGTCCCCCAGGCACACGACCCGCCGGCGGCATGACTCTTTTGCCAGATGATCTCGCCCCGCAGGAGGTACCCGAGGCTCTCGAGGATGTCGATGACGTCGCGGGACAACGAACGGTACGGTCTCCGGCCCAGGTTGGCCACGTTCACAGCGATCCGGCCCCCAGGCTCGAGCTTGGCCAGGCACTGCTCGAAGACCCCGTGCAGCATCTGAAGGTAGGCGTTGTAGTCGGCGGGGATGTGGCCCTCCCCCATGGCCGCCTCGTACTCTTTGCCGGCGAAATACGGCGGTGACGTCACCACCAGGGCCACCGAGCCGTCGGCCACCTTGCCGTATCGGTCCATGTCTCGGGCGTCGCCCACCCACACGGCGTCGCGCTCTTGGTGGTCACCGATCCCCGTGTCCGACGAGATCGCCGGCTCGGTGAAACGGCCGTAGAAGCCCGAGGCGTCATGGCTCTCCCGCCGACCGACCCCGAACGACGAGGTCGCCGTGGGCCGACGGCGACCACCTGGTCGAATCGGCTGCACCGCGGTCATGGCCAGGGCCGCCTGCCCAGGTCAACCTGCCCGAGCGGAGACGCTGCAAGCACTTCGGCCAGGGCACGGCAATTGGCAGCCGGTCGGTGTTCGAACACGCGTCGGAGCATAGCGACAGGGTGTTGGCGGCAAGGGTGGTCGGGGGCGGGTCCAGGGCGCGACCGTGGACTGCCCTGGCTCACCATGAGCCGACCCTATCGGCGCCCCCGCCCACATCGGTGGATCGGGTCGCGGCGTCATGCCGGCCTCGTGGAGCCCACCCGTCGGGCCCGGATCAGTCGCTGTGGAGTGCCGAGCGGACCTCGTCGGCCGTGTCCACCGGCGGCGCGCCCGGCGTCTCGATCCGCAGCGAGTACAGCGTCCCGTTCCATCGAGCTGGAGGCTGGTAGCGCTCTGATACCGGGAACCCGACATCGAAGCCCAGCCGCAGACCGGCCCCACCGTGCTGGAGGGCGAAGGGCAGCGTGCCGGTGAACGCGGTCGACCCGACGGGGGTGTCGCCGTGGAGAACAGTGAACGTGCCGCGGTGATCGCCCCCGACCACGTAGGACACCCCCAGGGTCTGGCGGCCCGCTGGCACCGGCACCTGGGCGACCGCCTCGAGCAGCTCGCCGGCCCGGGAGAAGCTGAAGGCGAGGAGCCCGTCGGCGACCGAGAGGGCGAAGCCTCCGTGCCAGTCACCGAGGGCACCGAGCACACCGTCGGCGCCACCTTCGGGCACCTCGACGTCTGCGGTCATCCGGAATCCACCGAACAGCATGGGCAGTGACTCGTCGGCGACCGGACCCCCGCCCGGGCGGAAGGTGCGGTCCGCCCCCGCCGGGTAGGTGGGCAGGACCATGGCCCCGATCCGGTTGATGAACGTGCCGTCGATGGGGAGCACCTGGTTCCGCCCCGCCTCGACCAGCCAGAGGTCCTGAAGCTTTCGCACCAGGTCGGGATGCTCGGAGGAGACGTCGTTCGATTCGGAGAAGTCGGCGGTGAGGTCGAACAGGGCCCAGTGGTCGTCGGCGAACTCACGACTGCCGGTGGCCAGTTCCTCCTCGTCGAGGACGCCGGTGGAGATGTAATCGGTGGTCGCCTTCCAGCCCTGGTGGACGATGGAGCGCGAGCCCAGCATCTCGAAGTACTGGGTGCCGCGGGGGTCCGGCGCCTCAGGGTCGTCGAAGGTAGGGCGCAGGCTGGCTCCGTCGATCTCCTGCTGGGTGATGCCGTCGACACTTGCCGGTGCGGCCACGCCGGTCACGTCGAGCACGGTCGGCAGGAGGTCCACGGCGTGGGCGAACTGGGAACGCACCGCCCCACGGCTCTCGATGCCCTCGGGCCAGTGCACGATCAGCGGTGTGCGGGTGCCGCCGAGCCAGGTGTAACGCTTCCAGAGCCGCAAGGGGGTGTTGCCGGCTGCGGCCCAGGCCCAGCTGTAGTGGTTGTAGGTCTTGAACCCTCCCCAGTCGTCGTAGGCGGCCAGGTTGTCGGCCATCGACTCGGGGACCCGGGCCGTGAAGCGGTGCTCGTTCACGCTGCCGGCCTGCCCGCCCTCGGCGCTGGCCCCGTTGTCGGAGAAGAGCAGGACGACGGTGTTGTCGAGCTGCCCGATCTCCTCGAGGAGGGAGAGGACCCGGCCGATCTGGGCGTCGGTGTGGGTCAGGAAGCCGGCGAACACCTCTTGTTGGCGGGCGTGCATGCGACGCTCGTCGCTCGACAGTTCCTCCCACCCCTGGACCCACGAAGGCCGGCGGGTGAGCACGGTGCCTTCGGGGACCACGCCGGTGGCCAGCTGGCGGGCGAAGACCTCCTCGCGCCAGGAGTCCCAGCCGTTGTCGAACCGGCCCCGATACGGATCGACCCAGGACTGGGCCACGTGGTGGGGAGCGTGCATGGCCCCGAGGGCGAAGTACAAGAAGAACGGCTTCTCCGGAGCGGCCTGGTGCTGATCGAGCACGTAGCAGGAGGCCCGGTCGGCCAGGTCCTCGCTCAGGTGGTACCCGTCCTCCGGCCGCGAGGGTGGGTCCACGTAGTGGTTGTCGCACACCAGGTTGGGGGTCCACTGGTTGGCGTCCCCCTGTAGGAACCCGTAATAGCGCTCGAAGCCGAGCCCGAGGGGCCAGGTGTCGAACGGTCCGGCCGACGAGCGCTGCCACCGTGGCGTCAGGTGCCACTTGCCCACGGCCATCGTGTTGTAACCGGCGTCCTTCAGGATTCGGGGAAGGGTCGCCGCCGTGCTGGGGATCCGCGCCGTGTAGCCGGGGAAGCCGAGGGGGATGTCGGCCAGGAAGCCCATGCCCACCGCGTGATGGTTCCTCCCGGTGAGGAATGAGGCCCGGGTCGGGGAGCACAGCGAGGTTACGTGGAACCGGTTGTAGCGAAGCCCTCCTTCGGCCAGGCGGTCCATGTTGGGGGTGGCGATGTCCGACCCGAAGCTGCCCAGATGGGCGAATCCGGTGTCGTCGAGCACGATGGCCACCACGTTGGGGGCGCCTCGCGGTGGACTGTTCTCGCGCGGGCGGACCACCGTGGCCTCCGAGACGGTGAGACCGCCCACGGTGGGCTGGCCGGGGCTCATCGGGTGACCGGGGTGACGTGGGCGGCCGGCATCAGGCTGACGAGATCCATGGCGAAGGTTCTATCGAGAATTGGCTCGCGTTTCAGCGGATGCTCACCGAAAGGGGCGTCGGGAGGGACCCGAAGGGGCGCAGGAGAAACCGGGCAGCCGCGCGACATGCAGCGCGTCGGTGACTTGGCTCAGAGACGAATGAGCGGCGCGATTATGGTGCAGGCGATGTCGTCCAAGATGCATCGCCAGGCATGGGAGGATTGGGGCTCGGTCAATCCCCTGTACGCCATTCTGACCGATCCCCAGTTCCGGTATGGAGGTGATCGAGACGCGTTCTTCCGGACCGGGGAGGAGTTCGTCGGCTTCTTGTTGGCGGAGTGCGACCGGCTGGGCCTGGCCAAGCACCGCCAGCGGGCACTCGACTTTGGCTGCGGCGTAGGCCGGGTGACAGCACCCCTCGGCGCCCGTTTCGACTCGGTGATCGGGCTGGATGTGGCCCAGAGCATGGTCGAGACCGCCCGCCAGCACCACGCTGACGCCCCCAACTGCACCTTCGAAGTGCACGCCGCCGAAGACCTGAGTCGCTTTGGCGACGAGACCTTCGACCTGGTCGTGTCGGTCTTCGTGTTGCAACATCTTCCGACGCTTCGGGCCATCCTCGTGTATCTGGGCGAGCTCGTCCGGGTGTTGCGACCTGGCGGTGCGCTCATCGTGCAGCTGCCGTCGAAGGTGCCCCCGCCCGATGCCTTGCCGCCCTGGCAGACCCGGGAAGGGCTGCGCAGGCGGGGAGCGCCGTTGCTCCGCCGTCTCGGGGTCAGCCCCGCCTTCTTGTACCGGCGACTGGACTGGGTGCCGGAGATGACCATGACCGGGGTTCCCGAGGCGCAGATCCGGGAGACCCTCGTCGCGGCCGGCGGCAGCGTCGTCTACACCACGCCCCCCGACATCGATCGGAACGGAACGGAGAGCCGCGTCTTCTTCGTCACCCGCTAAGGCATCCTCGGTCGAGTCAGGGAGAAGGTTCCGTGGCTTTATGCCTTGACAGGCATATAACTACCGGAGCATACTGTGAGGGTGATGACAGCGTTCGAGGTGCTGGCCGAGCCACACCGACGGCAGATACTCGACCTTCTGCGGGACCGGGAACGCCCCGTGGGTGAGCTCGTGCGGGCTCTGGACGCCAGCCAGCCGGCCGTGTCGAAGCATCTGCGGGTTCTCCGCGAGAGCGGACTGGTCGAATCCAGCGTCGCCGCCCAGCAACGCCTCTACCGGGTGCGCCCCCGGCCCCTTCAGGAGATCGACGACTGGCTCGCCCCCTACCGGGCGCTCTGGAGCTCGAGCCTCGATGCCCTCGAAGACCACCTCGACACGATGGATACCGTCGCCACGCAACACCCCAAGCGGGAAAGGAGACCAACGACATGAACAGCCAACTCGAACAGGACACCGACGGAGTGCTCGAGCAAAAGGGCAACCGCTGGCGGCTTCGCTTCACCCGCCCGCTGCCGCAGCCTCCCGAGACGGTGTGGCGCGCCATCACCGAAAGCGAGCACTTGGAGGCGTGGTTCCCGCAGCGCGTCGTGGGGGAATGGGCCGTGGGTGCACCCTTGCGCTTTGAACCCCGCGGCGGGGAGTTCCCTCCGTTCGACGGTGAGGTACTCGCCTACGAGCCCGGTTCCACCGTCGAATTCCGGTGGGGTACCGACCTCATACGCCTGGAGGTCGCGCCCACCGAGTCAGGGTGCACGCTCACCCTGATCGACACGATCGACGAGCTGGGCAAGGCCGCTCGCGACGGCGCGGGCTGGCACGTGTGCCTCGACGCGCTGGGGCACCACCTGGCCGGTACTGATCCCCCCGGAACCGTCGGCGAGCGGTGGTCGGTCGTCCACGAGGGCTACGTCGAGCGGTTCGGGCCGGAGGCGGCCACGATCGGACCGCCGGCCGGCCTGTAGCGGTGCCTGCCTGAAAGGCAGCCGGAACGCGGGTGTGCCGGCCACGATTGGAAAGGCTCGAGCCGAGCGTGCAAGCTGGGCACCATGGCACTCGACGGTGAGTACGAACCGAGCCCAGCAGAATGGGTGCGGAACCAGGTGGACGAGTACGAGGGCTCTGGCGGTACCCGCGGGACGACATTGCGCGACCTGCCGGTGATCATCCTGACGTCCCGAGGGGCGAAGTCGGGGAAGATCCGCAAGTCCCCCCTGATGCGGGTCGAGCACGATGGACGGTACGCGGTCGTTGCATCCAAAGGTGGAGCGCCCGAACACCCTGTCTGGTACTACAACGTTGTCGCCGACCCTCACGTGGAGCTGCAGGACGGCCCGGTCAAGCAGGACATGACCGCTCGGGAGGTGACGGGCACCGAGAAGGCCGAGTGGTGGGAACGGGCCGTGGCTGCGTATCCGGACTACGCCGACTACCAGACGAAGACGGATCGGCAGATCCCGGTGTTCGTCGTGGAGCCGATCGCCCCCTGACGAACGTTTCCCTGAGCACGGACCAGGGGCTCGGTTGTGTCCGGCTCGATCGAGGCCGCACATGGCGGAGAGACAAAGATTCGGTACATGTACTGGATCGGCCCGTCAAAGGATTTCCGGTCGTCACGGTGTCCGGCCGTGAGATGCGCACGCCACGCGAACCAGCGACTTCACCCATCTGAAGGGCGCGGGATTTCGGCGGCCCGGTTCGCCAGTTCTACGAGCGCAGCGACCACCTCGGTGACGACCCCGTCCTGACGAGGCGCAAAGTGCTCGCCGCAGTCACCGATGCCACGCAGGCCGGGCGGCAGCTCCACCTGGATGCCGCGCCCCGGAGGCAGGTTGACCGGGTTGTCGGGATGGAAGCCGAGCCTCACCCGCTCGTCGGCTACGTGGTAGCCCGCGAAGCGGTCGCGCAGCAGTCGCCGCGCCGCTTCGAGCAGTTCGGCGTTGCGCCCACCGACGATGACTCCCCGTAGCGGCCCGACCTGGTTGCCTCGAAGCGCCGGGCCGTACGGTTCGATCACCAGGCCGCGCTCAGGATCGATCCACAGTGCAAAGCTGTCGCGCCCGAACCCGTGCACTGAAATGGCTGTGTCGACGTGCTGCACGAACGCTCGCAGCAGCGCCGAGTGATCTGGGTTGTGCCGCCGTGAGGTGAGATGCACTCGCAGGCCGGCTGGCTGGATGATTGCGTAGTAGGACGCTCCTGCTTGCTCAGCGGCCCGGCTGGCGATCTGGTCGGTGCCCCGGTCCTGCGATCCGCCGTGCAGCGCCATGAATCCAACGGCGGAGCGAAGGACGCACTTCTCACTCACGCCGGGCAGCGTCAGGAGCTCAGCCAGATCCATGCCTTCAGACTGGCACGCACTCCGCCGGTCGCGGAACTCGCCCTGCGCCGGCCATTCGGGCGTCGTAGTTTGGGTAGTCATACAGCCACCACGTCTGGAGGACCCAATGGCCGTCATCGATCAGAACGTCACGTGGCGCAAGGTCGAGGAGCGTCTCGAGCACGAGACCGACCCCGTTCTACGCCGCAACCTCGAGATGCTGCTGCTTCACATGAAGGCCGAGGCCGCCCTCGACATGGAGCCGCTCATGAGCACGGTGTCCGAGCGGGCGATCTACCAGAATTTCGCCCAGGGGGCCGCCACCGGGCCGGTCGGCAAGGCGGCGGTGCAGAAGTTCTACGAGGACTTCGCCGCCAGCGGTGCCCAGAAGCTGCAGCTCGACATCGACCGTCTCATCGTCGACCGCGACTGCATCCTCACCGAAGGCGTCATGCGCATGGCCTATCCGGGCCGCACGCTGGCCGGCCACGGCATCGAGGTCGACGACCTCGATGCCGACTACCTCTTCGAGACGCGCATGGCCATCGTCTGGCCCATCGACGAAGAGGGCCTGTTCATCGGTGAGGACAGCTATACCTCGGGCGACGGCTTCGCCGGCATCGCTCAGCGCAAGATCGATCCCGCCGACATCGTCCTGTACGGGCCGGTCGGCGTCTAGCGACTGACGTGCCGTCACGCGTCACGCACGGCTAACGGTCATGTCGCCTGAGCCAGTCGACGTAGTCCGGGACGGCGCCCTCGACGTCGTACTCCGGCCGGAACCCGGTGTCCGTCCGCAGCCGGGTGATGTCGAGGTAGTTGTCCGGCGGCCGGTTGGGATTGCGACCGTCCGGAAGCGTGATCTTCGTGCCCGGAACTGCGGCGTTGATTGCAGCGACGACCTCGCTGTTGCGCACCAGCCGTCCGGTCGAGACGTTGTAGATGTGGTGGTTCAGCCGCTCCGTGAGCATGAGCAGCGCGATGGCCCGGCCGCAGTCCTTCACGTAGCAGAGATCTCCGCCGTCTTTGGCGTACGCGGGCGGCCGTGGCGGCGTGAGATCGGGATCTTCGCCCCAGACCGCCGCGCTGAGCAGCCGGGGAAGAGGGAGGAACGGATTGTCGGGCAGGCCGAGTGGTCCCCAGATGGAGCCGATCCGCAGGCTTATCGCGTCGAACCCGGCGCTGTCGCCGGTCAGCCTGGCGAACAACTCCGCCGTCTTCTTGAACACCGGGATCTGGTGCCCTGCCACCACCGGTAGCGGGGCCTCCTCGCGCCACGGGACCTCGTTCACCCCCGCGTACACGGCGATGGAGCTGGCGACGGCGAACCGCCGCACGCCCCATTTCGTCGCCGCCGTGAGCGCGTTGAGCAGGCCGAGAGTATCGGCGCGGAGGTACTCGATCGGATCGGGCAGATCGTGGCGGGCCGCAGCCAAGTGCACGACGCCGGTGATCTCGTGGCGCGTCCCGACGTCGAGGAAGGCGGCCTCGTCCATGGTGTCCAGCCGCTCGACGACAACTCTGCCGGCGGGCTCGTCGGCGAGGTACGCCGGCAGCTGGTTGGACCGGTGTGCGGTGAGCACGACGGATTCGCCCAGGTCGAGCAAGGCTCGCGCCGTGTGCGACCCGATAGACCCAAGTCCGCCGGTGATCAGTATCACGTGTATGCCTCCGCGTCGGACCGCCTCACGTTCACTTCCTGACCTCGTAATGCAGATGGGTGACGCCCTCTGGTGCGACGATCACGGCAACCGGCTTCAACTTGGCCGATGCGCGCGACGCCGGAAAGAGTGGAACGCCATCGCCGAGCAAGACGGGGACTTGGTGCACGATGACCTCGTCGAGCAGGTTGGCGTCGAGCGCCGCCCGGACCATCTCTGAGCCCATGAGGGCCACGTCGCCATCGCCGGCTGCGTCCGTCGCACGCGCGATGGCGTCAACGATTCCCGTCGCCACAAAGGTTTGACATCGAGCGAAGCCGGGGGCGGGCCGGTGGGACAACACGAACAACGGGGCGCTCGGATGCGGGCCCCCGCCGCCCCACCCTCCCGAGTGGTCATACGTAGTGCGGCCGGCGATGACCGCTCCCACTCGTGCGGCGGTGGCATCGAACACCTCGGCGCTCGCCCGAGAGAGCTTGAAGTCGGGGAACTGCTCGCTCGGAGTGTCTCCGCCTCCGTACCAGTCGAAGAGGGCGGTGCCTCCGGTGCCCAATGGAGCCTCAGGGGAGGGGTTTGGGCCCGTGATGTAACCGTCGACTGACGTCGCCAATGCCGTGAAGACCTTGTTCATCGAACCCCTCCCTGCGCGCTGGGAAGCCGACCGGCGAAGTCGATCAGCCCGACCCAGCCGGGGCGCAACGCGATGCGGGCTTGGGCCGTACCGGGCTGGTCGACCCCCGCAAGCATTGCCGAGGCGGCGTCCTTCCCGAGGTATCGGCGAGCGGCCGCCGCATACTCCGGGGCTATTCCCTGGACGTCGGTGACCTCAACTCGCCCTCGGATCGTCAACGATGTGGGCGGGAATGATTCGGTGTCGATGCTCACGGCGACATCGGGCCGGGCCCGCAGGGCGGCGATCCGGCTAGCGGGATGACGGATGCCGATCCCGGGGCCGGCCGCATACGTCGCCATCACCAGCTCCGAGCCGGTCCAGTGGAACCAGGTGGGAACAACCCGGGGGGTCCCATCCAAAGCGGTGAAGGCCAGCCGTGCGGGGATCGTGGATGTCAGTAGGTGAAGCGCCTGTTCGGTCTCGAGCAGGCCCAGAGCGCCTTGAGGGAGGCGGTTGCGTTCAGCGGTCGGTTGGGTATCGGGCATCGGGCTCCTCCGAGTGCATCTCTTTAGGAACGATTTGAAGGTAACACAGTGGGTTCCCTAAGGCAACCCTTTCTGGTATGATGATGATGTGCAACGAACCCAGTTCAGCGACATGGTCTGCTCGATCGCCCGGACCCTGGATGTCATCGGTGAACCGTGGTCACCGCTGATACTGCGCGACGTGATGGTGGGCATCCGCCGGTTCGACCAGATTCAGACAGACCTGGGCATCTCGCGAAAGGTGCTCACCCAGCGGCTCAATTGGCTCGTCGAGTCCGGCGTGCTGGAACGGCGTCAGTACTCAGCCCGACCACCCCGTAACGACTATGTCCTCACGGAGAAGGGTCGAGACCTTTGCGACCTGCTCCTCGTGATGGCGCGATTTGGTGACCGCTGGATGGCCGGGGAGGCCGGCCCGCCCGTGATCTACCGGCATCACACCTGTGACCACGTCTCCCACGTCGATCTGAAGTGCAGCCACTGCGGCGAACCGATGCACGTCGACAACATCGACGTCCTTCCCGGTCCGGCTTTGGTTGAGCGCAGCGGCTGAGGACGGGAAGAGTCACCCTGACCTCCACTCCCTCGTTCCTACCCCAGCCGCCAATAGTCGCGCCGCTCCCGAGGGTCTTCCGATCAGCTGGCGTCCACGGCGCGCTGGGTCAGCTGAGTTCGCGAACCCTGACGGTGTCGACGTGCTGTTGGAAGGCAACAGCTTTGCCACCGTCCATAGTCCACACGTGGGCCATCTTCACAACGGCCGGCTCTCGGGAGCTCTTGTGCTTCCAGCTGTAGCTCGCGAGCGCGACGACTGTGTCACCGTCGGCGACGAAGTGCTCGGGCACTACCGCGAAGTCACCGCCGATTCCCCCGATCGCATGAACACCCCTTCGAGCACTGCCTGAGGACCGACGTACGTGCTTGCGAGTGGAAATCCGTCGGCCTCGGTCCACTGGATATGGTCGGCCATGGCGCCGAGGGCGGCGGGTACATCGCCCGTTGCAAAGCTCGCGTAGGCGTTTTCGACGATTTCCTTGTTAGTGGCCAGCTCGTGCCCCCCTTTTCCTAGGGCACAGTTGCCCGCCTGACCACCGTAACGCACTCGCTTGAAATCGGCTGCCGGCGTAGGGAGGCAACTGGGGCGAGGTTTCTCGGTGCCCTCCAAGTGCCGATCATGGGCACGCAACTGCCTTGAGCGTGAGCCTGCGTAGGCGGTCGCAGACCGCTTGGATCGGAACAGCCGCCGAAATCCGAGGTCCGTTACCTGGTGGAGATGATCGGACTCGAACCGACGACCCCCTGCTTGCAAAGCAGGTGCTCTAGCCAACTGAGCTACATCCCCGGGCCGGGGCTCGCTCGACCTGGGTGACGACCGGCGAGCTGACCCCCTGCGATTGTAGGCCCCGGCGAACCCGGACCCGAACGCGTGCTTCCGGGCAACGACTGAACCCCGTGCATTGGGGCTTGCACGCCGCACCAGTTCGCGCCCGGTGGTCCGATGACGTCGAAGGACTTGACGAAAAGCGCTGGCTGGTTAGAGTTCTACCGACCCGTCGTGACGCCCGTCAGCGGGCTAATCCATCGCCCTTGGAGGCACCGAATGGCCGCCGAAACCGACACGCACGATCACATTCGCAGCGTCGCTCAACATGACGCCGACGCGCTCGAGGGGCTCCTCTTTGCCCGGCTCGACAACCAAGAGGCCTCCGGGCTGGACGCGAGAACCTACGCATTGGTCAACATCGCCGCCCTCGTCGCGGCCGACGCATCGCCGGCCTCCTACGTCTGGCAGATCGGTCTTGCCCTCGAGTCTGGCGTCAGCGCCGAAGAGATCCTCGGCGTTCTGGTTGCCGTGAACCCGACCGTCGGGAACATCCGGGTCGTGGCCGCTGCCGCCGAGATCGCCTTTGCGCTGGGCGTCGACCTCGACGGCGACGAGGCATAGCCGCCATGCCGTTCATGCGCAGAAGGCCGCTCCTCCGTGCGGCTGCCGTTGGCGGGGTCGCCTACATGGGATCCAAGGCGGGCACGAACCGGGCGATGGCCCAGCAGAACCAGGCCCAGCAGGCACAAGGCCAACAGGACCAGACCCAAGCCACTCCGCCCCCACCTCCTCCCGCGGCCGCCGCCAGCTCGGCGGCGACCGACCGCATCAGCCAGCTCAAGCAATTGGCTGAGCTCCGTGACTCGGGAGCGCTGACCCAAGAGGAGTTCGACAAGGAGAAAGCGCGGATACTGGCCTGATCCTCCGATCAGGCCGGGGGACGTGCTCCCCTCGCCGTGGATCGTTCGATCTCCTTCCACGCTGCGTCCACGCCCTCGAAGCCGCCGATCTCGGTCCCCTTGCCTGGCTCCAAGTCCTTGTAGACCTCGAAAAAATGGGCAATCTCATGGGTCAGGTGAGGGGGTAGGTCCTCGACGTCGAAGACGCTGTTCCACATGGGGTCACCGCAGGCCACCGTGATGATCTTGGCGTCCGGACCCTTCTCGTCGGACATCCAAAAGACACCGACCGGACGGGCGTCCACCAAGCACCCCGGAAACGTGGGCTCATCGATCATTACCAGTGCGTCCAACGGGTCGCCGTCCTCGGCCAGGGTTTCGGGGACGAACCCATAGTCAGCCGGATAGAAGGTGGCTGAGAAGAGCCGGCGATCGAGACGGATGAGATGGCGCTCATGGTCGTACTCGTACTTGTTCCGACTGCCCCGTGGGATCTCGACGATCACTTCGATCGAACGGTCGTCATTCATGTGGGTGCCTCCCTACCCATCCGATGGTATCGCCGCCTCGAGCCTCGGCACCCGGGACGGTCTCCCTTCCTCCGTGCCAACAGTTCACCTGAAGTTTGCCGAGAATTTCCCGCCGTGTGCTCAGCCGTTTACCAGGCCGTTCATACACTCCCCTGTGAGCGACGAACTGGCGTCCACTGTTCCGCCGAATCTCCTCGAGACACTGGACGAGTCCAAGGTCTCGTCCTTCCAGTGGAAGATCATGTTTGTCTCCGGGATGGGCTTCTTCACCGATGCGTACGACCTGTTCGTCATCGGCATCGTCGTGACGCTGTTGAAGCCGGAATGGAACCTTTCGACCAGCCAGGTGTCGCTGCTCAACTCGGCTACCTTGGCGGCGTCGGCCGTCGGCGCCATCGTCTTCGGGCGGATCGCCGACATCCTCGGCCGCAAGAAGATCTACGGCTACGAGGTGCTGATCCTGGCCATCGGCGCGATCGCCTCGGCCTTCGCCCCCAACTACACGTTCTTGCTGGTCAGTCGCATCGTTCTCGGCATCGGGATCGGTGGTGACTACCCGGTGTCGGCCACCATCATGAGCGAGTACTCGGGCAAGCAGACCCGAGGGAAGATGGTCGGGCTGGTCTTCGCCATGCAGGGTGCCGGCCTGGTCGTCGGGCCCCTCATCGCATCGATCCTGTTGGCCTCGGGCATCTCGGACGACTACATCTGGCGGATCCTCCTCGCTCTCGGGGCCGTCCCCGGGTTGGCCGTCTTCTACTTGCGCCGCCAAATCCACGAGACCCCACGGTTCGCTATCGCCGGCGGAGCTCAGGAGGAGGCAGAGGCGGCGATTGCCCAGGCGACGGGGTCGGCTCCCCCCAAGGGGCCGGCGGCTGAGTCGAAGGCTCGCCACGGCCAGGGGGCCATGGAGGGGTTCTTGTTGTTGGCCCGGTCCCGGCGGATGCGCACCTGGCTGATCGGGACGGCGGCCTGTTGGGCCCTCCTCGACTTCTCCTACTACGGCAACTCGATCTCGTCGCCCGAGATCCTGAAGTTGCTGAATCCCCATGCATCGCTTCTCCACAACACACTGGTGCAGCTGCTCATCTTCGTTGTGTTCGCACTGCCCGGCTATGCCCTGGCCATCCGACTGATGGACCGAACGGGCCGAAAGACCATTCAGAGCCTCGGGTTCGCCATGATGGCCCTGGCCTTCCTGGCCATTGGGATTGTCCCCGGCGTGACGACCATGGCCGTGCCCTTCGTCCTGCTCTACGGGATGAGCTACTTCTTCACCGAGTTCGGGCCCAACACCACCACCTTCATCTATCCAGCCGAGATCTTCCCGGTCGCCGTCCGCACCACGGCCCATGGGATCTCCGCCGCAGCCGGCAAGATGGGCGCCTTTGCCGGTGCCTACCTGTTCCCGGTCATGTTGGCCTCCTCAATGGGAATCCGGGGCGCGGAGATCATCGCCGGCGTGGTGTCCCTCGCCGGCATGGCCCTCACCCTGACGTTGCTGCCCGAGCCGAAGGGGAAGAGCCTGGAGGAGCTGAGCGACGATGCCTACGCGCCGGAGGCGACGGTCGCTCGACTGAAGGCGGCGTGACGTACAAGATCGTGGTCGGGGCGGACGGCTCGCCCCACGGCAACGCAGCCCTCCAGTGGGCAATCGATCATGCCGTCCTCGTGGACGGCGCAGTGACCGCCGTGTTCGCCTGGCAAATGCCCTTTCTCGGGATGCCCGGCGCCTTCGACCGCGACGAATTGGAGAAGGCGGCCAAGGGCTACCTCACCGACACGGTCAGCGCGGTGGCGCCGTCACCGCCCGTTGCCCTCTGGACGGTGGTGGCCGAGGGCGATCCCACCGAAGCCCTGATCACGGCGTCGGAAGAGGCTGACCTGCTGGTGCTGGGGTCGCGTGGCCGCAATCCGTTCAAGGGGCTGCTCCTCGGGTCCGTTTGCCAGGGCGCTGCCGCCAGCACGAAATGCCCCGTCGTCATCGTCAAGATCCCGCCCGACGGGCAAGCGTGAGACGTTGACCGGGTCCGTCGGTATCGTTGCTGGATGAGCGAAAACGCAGCAGTGGCAACCCCCGCGGCCGAGGGACCCGATATGGGGCCACGCTATTTCGCACGCCAGCTGTCCGATCTGGACTTCAACGACCGCCTCCTCGACCTGGTGGTGGACGACCGGATCCCCCTGTTGGAGCAGGTCAAGTTCCTGGCTCTGTTCAGCGAGCGGATCGATGAGTTCTTCCAGGTCCACGTGGCGGGTCTCATGCGACAGGTGGCGGCGGGAATCCAGACCCGGTCCCTCAACGGCATGGCCCCCGAAGAGCTTCTCGGTGCCGTGCGGGCCTCGCTGACCACGATGCTGGCCCGCCAGGAGTCGCTGTTGACCGAGAGCCTCGCCCCCCGATTGGCCGAGGAGGCAATTGAGCTCTGCGACTGGGAGACGCTCGGGGCCGGTGAACGATCCCACCTGCGTGAGATCTTCGAGCGTCTGATCCTTCCGGTGGTGACACCGTTGACCGTGGACCCGAGCCATCCGTTCCCGTACCTCTCCAATCTCTCGCTCAATATCGGGCTCGAGGTGAAGAGCCCGGGAACGATGGAGACCCGCTTTGCCCGGGTCAAAGTGCCACCCAATGTCCCGCGACTCCTGCCACTGCCCGAGGGGGACCGGTTCGTTCCCATGGAACAGGTCCTGATGGCGTTCATCGGCGAGTTGTTCCCGGGCATGGAGACGGGTGATCCGTGCGTGTTCCGGGTCACCCGCGACGCCGACATAGCCCTGGATGACGATGCGGCGGACGACCTCCTGTTGGCTCTGCAGGAGGAGCTCCGTCGCCGACGGTTCCTGCCCGTGATCCGCCTGGAGGTCGACGCCCGCACGTCCGAGGGCCCCGTCGAGCGTCTGCGGGTGGAGCTGGGTCTCGCCCCCGAGGATGTGTACCGGTTCAACGGCCCGCTCGGCCTCGATTGCCTGTGGACGATCCATGCCGTGGATCGCCCCGCCCTCCACGACGAGCCGTGGGCTCCCCTGGTACCGCCGGCCCTGGCCGGTGTCGACCGGGACGAGGATGTCAGCATCTTCTCGGTGCTCGACCGGCGGGACGTCCTGGTCCATCACCCTTACGATTCGTTCTCGGCGTCCGTCGAGGAGTTCATGTCCGAGGCGGCCGACGATCCCCACGTGCTCGCCATCAAGCAGTGCCTGTACCGCACCTCGGGCGACAGCCCGGTGGTGGCCTCCTTGGTCCGGGCGGCCGAGCGGGGCAAGCAGGTGGCCGTTCTCGTCGAGGTCACTGCTCGCTTCGACGAGGAGGCGAACATCGTGTGGGCTCGTGCCTTAGAAGAGGCGGGGGCCCACGTGATCTACGGGCTCATGGGATTGAAGACACACGCCAAGACGACGCTCGTCGTGCGGCAGGACGGCAACGACGTCCGGCGCTACTGCCATGTGGGTACGGGCAACTACAACCCGAAGACAGCCCGGATGTACGAGGATCTGGGCGTCTTGTCATCGCGGGCCGAACTGGGTGCCGACGTCACCCGTTTCTTCAACTACATCACCGGATTCAGCCAGCCCCCGCACTATGAAGAGCTGGTCACCTCGCCGGGCGGGATCCGCGACTTCGTGATCGAGCGCATCAGGGAAGAGGCCAAGGCGGGCAGCGACGGGCGAGTCATCATCAAGGTCAACGGCCTCGATGACCCCGCCGTCATCGATGCGCTCTACGACGCGTCGGCCGCCGGCGTCCCTATTGATCTGGTCATCCGCGGCATCTGTTGCCTCCGGCCGGGTGTGCCCGGACTGTCCGAGACCATCCGGGTGCGCTCCATCGTCGGCCGCTTCCTGGAGCACTCGCGGATCTTCCGTTTCGGCGGCTCGGCCGACCGACCGGCCCGGTTCTACATCGGTTCCGCAGACCTCCGCCGCCGCAACCTCGACCGTCGGGTAGAGGCGATGATCCCGGTTGACGACTCCGATGCCGTGCGCCAGCTCGGGGAGGTCCTCGATGTCAACCTGGCTGACGACTCCCAGGCGTGGTCGCTCATGCCCGACGGGACATGGAACCGCGTCCCCGAGGTCAACGGTATTGCCACTCAGGAAGTGCTGGCCGCCCAGGCACTTGAACGAAGCGTCCCTCCCGACGACTCCCGGCACCCCCGCTCGGCCTCGCACAAGAGCGTCAGCGGTTGGGACCGCCGCCGTAGAAAGGCGTGAGTGGCGCGGCGGTGCCGTCGGCGCGCTACTTGGTGATGGCGTCGATGCGGGCGACGACCTCGTCGGTCAATTGGGGCAGGACCTCCATGGCGACCAGGTTCTCCCTGACCTGTTCGACCCGGCTGGCCCCGGTGATGACCGAGGAGACATGAGGGTTCTTGGCGCACCAGGCGATTGACAGCTGGGCCAACGTGCAACCGAGCTCCTGGGCCACGGATTGCAGCTCCCGGACCTTTGCGTTCTTCTCCTCGTTGGTCAACATGTTTTTCAACCACTCGTAACCCGGAAGTGTGGCCCGGCTGGCCTCGGGGACCCCGTCGAGGTACTTGCCCGAGAGCAGACCCGAGGCCAAGGGGCTCCAGGTGGTCAGGCCCAAGCCGATGTCCTCGTAGAGGGAGGCGTACTCTCTCTCCACCCGGTCCCGGGCGAAGAGGTTGTACTGGGGCTGCTCGACGACCGGCTTGTGCAGGTGGTGGCGGTCGGCGATCTCCCAGGCCTCCCGGATCTGCGCGGCCGACCACTCCGAGGTGCCCCAGTAGAGCGCCTTGCCGCTGGCGATGATGTCCGACATGGCCCAGACCGTCTCTTCCATCGCTGTGTCGGGATCGGCTCGGTGGCAATAGACGAGGTCTACGAAGTCGAGGCCGAATCGCTCGAGCGAGCCGTCGATCGCCTGTAGCAGGTACTTACGGTTGAGCGTGCTGCGCATGTTGACGCGGTTGTGGATGCCCCAGAAGAGCTTGGTCGACAAGACGTAGCTGTGCCGCGGCCAACCCAGTTTGGCGATGGCCTCACCCATGATCCGCTCTGAGTCGCCTGCCGCGTACGCCTCGGCGTTGTCGAAGAAGTTCACGCCGGCGTCGTAGGCGGCGGCCAGGCAATCGGCGGCAAGGTCGCCGGCCAGCTGGGGCCCGAATGTCACCCAGGAGCCGAACGACAGCACGCTCACTTGTAGCCCGGACCTACCCAGGTGTCGGTATTCCATCTTCATGCGAAGTCCCCTTCTTTGTGATGCCCGGATGGGTGTCGTGCGTGGATCCTGTGTCTCGAACGCGAGAGCCTACG
The DNA here is from genome assembly GCA_036521415.1 of Acidimicrobiales bacterium. GTDB lineage: Bacteria > Actinomycetota > Acidimicrobiia > Acidimicrobiales > RAAP-2 > DASXMT01. The sequence goes on along the minus strand of DATDHU010000081.1, from coordinate 22,222 downwards.
GTGGACAATGGTTGAGTCCGCCGTTGTCTGCGCGCCCTCGCCCTTTCTCCTCCCTTGTTGTTCGAAACGTTGCTCTACAGCCGCTGCGTTCGACAGCGTCGCTCTACAGCTGCCGGGTTGCAGCTGTAGTGAACGTCGTCCCTCTTGCGCGCCGTAACCGCGTGTGGTCACCACGGCCGAGCCTCACAGAGTGAGCATCCGATCGCCGTTCGCCGAGTCCCGTCCCGCGCGCTCGACGAAGTTGAACGGCCGACGCGTTTCATCCTTGACCAGGACGAGAAATAGGACGAGACTACCTCCGACCCGTTCACGGCTCGCCGCCTTTGGCCGGCTCTTGGACCGTTCCCCATCACGGAGCCATGAGAACTCGCCCCACTTCCCGTCCGAACACCAAGACGAGCATTGCCCGCTTTGCCCTTTCGGTCATGGCCACCTTTGTCATCGCATTGACGTTCGTCCCGTCATTGGTGAGCGGCACCCAAGCCGCTGCCGCCCCGCCCCCGGGCCTCACGGTTCCGGCGTATTGGACGGTGGCGTCCGACGGTGGCATCTTCTCCTTCGGTGGCGCACCGTTCTACGGATCCGAGGGTGGCAAGCCGCTCAACGCGCCGATCGTCGGAATGGCATCAACGCCGGATCACGGGGGCTACTGGATGGTGGCGTCCGACGGAGGCATCTTCACCTTCGGCGACGCCGGGTTCTTCGGGTCACAGGGCGGTCAGCCCCTGAACCAGCCCATCGTGGCGATGACGCCCACCCCGAACGGCCAGGGCTACTGGATGGTGGCGTCCGACGGCGGAATCTTCACCTTCGGCAATGCCGGATTCCTCGGCTCGATGGGCGGTCAACCGCTGAACGCCCCGATCGTTGGCATGGCAACCACGCCGAGTGGCGGGTATCTGCTGGCCGCATCCGACGGCGGGATTTTCGGGTTCGGCATCACCGCTGCGCAGTTCTACGGATCCAAGGGTGGCACGCCGCTCAACTCACCCGTGGTCGGGATCGCCGAGACTCAGGGTGAAGCCGGTTATTGGATGGTCGCACGTGACGGCGGCATCTTCAGTTTCGGAAATGCCAAGTTCTACGGCTCGATGGGCGGCCAACCGTTGAACGCGCCCATGGTCGGCATGGCCCTGGCCCTCGGCAACGGGTCGGGACCGCCGGCGCCGCCGCCGCCGCCGCCGCCACCCGCCGCGCCCGCCGGGTCGGGTACCTACGGGTATGACGTATCGGTCTTCAACTGCGGGAACCTACCCGGGGCCGGCGGGTTGAGCATCGTGCAGGTGGTGGGCGCTTCGTTCGGGGGTACGAACAGATGCCTGAATCAAGAGGCCGCTTGGGCGGGTGGAGGACTCAACCTCTACATGTTCTTGACCTTCGGGGCAGTCTCTGGAGCCCTGCCCCCGCAGTGCAACGGAAATCCGTACTACTGCTACGGCTACGAGGCCGGACAGGACGCGTTCAACAAGGCCAAGGCGGCCGGAATCAACGCCAACGTGGCCTGGTGGCTCGACGTCGAGTCGACGGCGGGCTCGGGGCTGCCCGCCTGGTCGAGCGCAACACTGCAGAACGACCTCGTCATCCAAGGCGCTCATGACGGTATAGGCGCCGAAGGCGTGCCGAGCGTAGGGGTCTATGCCAGTCCCGGGAGTGGGTGGCCACAGATCGCCGGGAACTGGCCCATCAACTATCCCTACTGGATGGCCACCTGGACATTTACGAGCGGTCCGGCCAGCTGTAACACCATTGCCTCTTGGAAGGCGCGCACGCCCGGCCTGCCCACCGGTGGCGTCCCGATCGTGCAGTGGACCAACAACGCAATCACCGTCAACAATCAGCCCACCGACGGCGACTACATCTGCTGATCCGGGCCGCTCGCCATCCGGCAACGGGGCCTCTGAGCGCGCAATGACTCGGTGCTGTTCTTCCAAGGCGGCAGCGCCGATGGGGTTCACCGAGCACAACGGCTCCAGCGACAACCGGCAACACCGGTGGTCGTCGAGGCCGTGGCATCGGTTCCACCAGCCTTCACGTTGGCCGCTGCCAGCGTGGCCGTCCGAGCATTGCGGTGGGAGCGGCGGATTGCAGTGCCCTTTTCGAGGCGGTGACCGATTCCCGATCACCACGGGGCACGCCGACTTAGTCCCAGTTGCTGGAGGGCCGTTCCACCCAGCGCCGTGCAGCGTCGCTGCTGTCAATGCGGCGCGACAGCGAGTCTGTTACTCGGGACTTCGGAGATGGTCAAAGACCACAGATGGTACGCGTGCTCCACGGGGACCATCCGAACTTGGCGTAGAGGTCGAGAGCAGCCGCATCTTGAGAGGCGGGCGAATCGCTCGACACCGGCCAAGCCAAGCCCTCGGCTGCCGCCGTACTCTGCAGGATGCCGTATGCGCCCGAGGGAGCGCTTGGATCGTTGTAGCGGTCCCCCGACTCCCAGAGCCGGATGCATGCCCAATCCGGCGTGTCGGTCGACGTAGCGTCGGTACGACCTGAATCGGCTTCGGCGATACCCACCATGGGCGCGACCAACGGGGTTCCTCCCATGGACCCGAAGAAGCCGGCATTGCCGAAGTTGTAGACGCTGCCGTCGCTGCCCACCATCCAGTAGCCGGCTTCACCCGGGGTGGTGGCCATCCCGACCACCGGTGCGCTGAGGGGTGTGCCCCCCTCCGAGCCGTAGAACTCACCGGCTGTCGTGCCGAAACCGAAGAGCCCACCGTCGGCCGCAACGAGAAAGTATCCTCCACCCGGTGTCGTCGTCATGCCGACGATCGGAGCGTTCAGGGGTTGGCCGCCCTCGGAGCCGTAGAAGAAGGCATCACCGAAGGTGAAGATGCCACCGTCTGCGGCGACCAGCCAGTAGCCCTGACCATCCGGTGTGGGAGCCATACCCACGATCGGTTGATTGAGGGGCTGCCCACCTTCGGAGCCGAAGAACCCGGCATCACCGAACGTGAAGATGCCACCGTCACGGGCCACCATCCAATAGCCATGACCGCCTGGTGTGGGGGCCATGCCCACGATGGGCTGGTTCAGGGGTTGGCCGCCTTCGGAGCCGTAGAACAAGGCGTCGCCGAACGAGAAGATGCCTCCGTCCGAAGCCACCATCCAGTAGCCCCCGCGGTCGCTTGTCGCCGCCATACCCACGATGGGAGCGTTCAGGGGTTGGCCGCCTTCGGAACCGTAGTAAGGGGCGCCCCCGAACGAGAAGATCCCGCCATCAGAGGCCACCGTCCAGTACGACGGAACCGTGCCCGCCGGAGTGTCGGCCGCTGCCTCGGTGCCGGTCATCACGAATGGGACCAACGCCAGAGCGATGGCACAAACCGCCATGACCGAAAGAGCCAGCCGGGCAATGCACGTCGTAGTGTTCGGTCGGGAAGTGGGGCGAGTCCTCATAGCTCCGTAATGGGGGAAGGGTCCAACTGCCGGCCGATGGCGGCGAGCCGTGAAAAAAGGTTGATGGCAGTCTCGTCGCATTTCCCCTCGCGGTCAAGGATGGTCAGCGACGGGGGAAAAAGATGCCGAAAATGCATTGTGGAGAAATCGCACCGCCCGCCGAACGTTCAACTTGAACTTGAGGGCTGTCAGCGCCACCACCCGGAGGCTTGGCGATGCGAGGGAAACGGTCAACCAATGGATCAACCAAAAAATCGACCAGCTCGTTGCGTCGCATCCTCACGACTCACAGGTGCACGAGGAACGAAGGTTGACACGAAGTGGTATCAACTGTCGGATCTCTCTGCGAACTGGAGGCCCCCCACGATGCCGACCCTCACACCCCCGGGGTCCGATCGGCCCGTCGCCTACCCCGCCACGAGGGCACTGTGACGTGGGATCCCCTCGTCCAAGCTGACCCGGCATCGGCCACGGCGTGGGTAGCGGCCCGGCTCGGCGCGCCTACTGACTCGATGGAGATCCGGAACGTGGACGTCGGTCCGCCCGGGCCCAACCAGGTTCGGGTGGTAACCGAGACGTTCTGCCTCGATTTCAACGACATCGACACCATCCGGGGCCGCTACGGACTGTTGAAGTTGGAGCCGCCATTTGTTCCGGGCATGGTCGCAGCCGGCGCGGTCGACGCTGTCGGACCCGGTGCCGAGGCGCTCCTCGGGCGGCGGGTGGTGGGCGTGACCGTCGGGGTGCAGGGCGGTTACGCGTCGGCCGCGTTGCTCGATGCGGCGACCGTCCAGACCTTGCCGAACTGGCTCAGCTTCGTAGACGGCGTCGCCATGTATTTTCCCTATCTACTGGGATGGCTCGCCTTGCGCGAACGCGGTCGGATACAGGCGGGCGATGTCGTCCTGGTGCACGCTGGAGCAGGCGGGGTGGGCTCCGGCGTGGTCCAGCTGGCCAAGTCCTTCGGCGCCATCGTCATCGCCACCGCGGGAAGCGACGAGAAGGTCGAGTTCTGCCGAGAGCTGGGCGCCGACCATGCAATCAACTATCGCGACAGTGACTTCGTCGGGTACGTCGACGACGTTACCAACGGGCGCGGTGTCGATATCGCCTTCGACTCCGTCGGCGGGCAGGTCACCACCGACACGTTCAGGACGATGGCCTTCAACGGCCGTCATCTTGTCGTCGGATACGCGGCTGACATCACCCTAGAAGAACAGCCGGTCAGCCTGCAGCCGAGCATCTACGGCAACTTCGATCTCGTCGGCATCTGTTTCTCCTTCGTTGACGATCCACGGCTGACTCGAAGTCTGGGCATGAACTTCCTGACTCGTGCCGACGGAATCCGAATCTGGGACAACATTCTGCAGTTGACGCAGCGGGGGCAGATTCGTTCGGTGGTTGGACGAGAGATCGAATTCAACGATGTCCCGGGCAGGCTCGAGGCGATCGAGCGGCGTGAGACCATGGGCAGAACCGTCGTTCGGGCTCCCCAGCGACCGAACTGATCACCGGCGGTTGCGTGTCTCCCGCGGTGCTCTATTGACTGTAGGGCTGATGTTGAATGTGCTTTCGGGGCCTCGTCGTGTCGGCTCGGGCGGGTGGACCGATCCGACCTTGCTCGAGCACCCAGAAGGCCTCGGATACTTTGGCTGCGAGATCGCCGCCGTTGACATACCAGTCGACATGTGCGGCCTGAATGACGCCCCCGGAAGCAGCGGCCATCATTGTCGGCACGAGGGCATCGCTGGGTAGTCCAAGTCGATCGCCGAGGAACTCGGCGATGACTCGTTGGATCTTCAGTTGGATTCCACCGAGGACCGAGTTCAGTACTGACGGGTTGGCGATGATGATGGCGATCCAGCGTCGCTCGGCCCAGGTCGACGCGCCCATCGCGGTGCTCGCCGGTATCGGCAACACCCCTGCGAACGGCGCGCAGATCTCGTTGTTCTGCGGGCTGTTCGGCTCGACGGTGCCGTACCCGCCGGCGCAGTTGGCCGCTCTGTACAAGAATCACGGCCAGTTCGTGTCGGCCTGGAGTCAGGACACTCAGAACCTCGTGAAGGCGGGTTTCCTGCTCAAGCCCGACGCAAACGAGCTCATGCAGTCGGCGGTGCACTCGCAGATCGGCAAGTAAGCACCTCCCGCCTACTAGAAACGTGGGTCAGCGGAATTCGGCCCGATGACCCACTGCGCGATTCGGGACTTGTACTGGCAAAGACATGTCGTTCGGCAACGACATCGGACCACCTTGAGGTGAGTTTCGCCAACAGCCGTCGCTGACCGATCCCAGCAGAGAGCCGAGAGGCCCCAATGGGCGCTCGAACTGCGATTTCAGTGGTCGGGCTGCCCGGATTTGAACCGGGGACCTCTGCGTCCCGAACGCAGCGCGCTAACCAAACTGCGCCACAGCCCGTCGATCCAAAACCGGCACTGATGCCGACCCTGAACCAGAGGAGATGCTACCCGACAGGGGTGCGGGCGCTTCCCGGCTCGCCCGGTCGCGGACCCGAGCCGATCGGTCGGGCTCGTTGGGCGACCACCTTGGCCACGCGTCGCTTGTCCATCTCTGCCACCCGGAACTCCCAACCGGCGGCGGTGAGGACCTCGCCCTCGTTGGGGATGTGTCCGAACCCGTCGAAGAGGAACCCGCCCAGGGTGACGTACTCGCCCTCGGGCAGGTCGATGCCCAAGCGGTCACGGACGTCGTCCACGTTCATGCGACCGTCGACCAGCCAGCGGCTCCCGTCGACCGGGACCACCTCGGGCTCGTCATCGGGATCGAATTCGTCCGGTAGGTCGCCGACCAGGGCACCGAGGAGGTCCTTGACCGTCAGCACCCCCTCCACCCCACCGTGCTCGTCCACCACCACGGCAAAGGCCCGCCGCTGTTGTCGCATCTCGGCCAGGACTTCGAGGACAAGCCGTGACTCGGGGACCAGGAAGGGCTGGCGGAGGCGCCGGGAGATGTCGACGGGATCGGGATCGGCTCGGACCTCCGCCGTCTCGTCCGATTCGCTGCTGATCGACCGTCCGGTCCCGACCTTCCAGCCCGCCCGGAACAGGTCGTTCATGAACAGGACGCCGATCAGGTTGTCCAGGTTCTCGTCGTAGACCGGGAAGCAGCTGTGGCCGGACTCCCTGACGGCCCGGGTCACGTCCTCGGCCGAGAGGGGGATGGGGAGGGCGACGACGTCTACCCGCGGGGTCATGACCTCCCTGACCATGGTGTCGCGGAGGTCCTCGAGCGCCTCGAGGATGATCTGCTCCTGGGCGTCGGCGGCCACCGATCGGAGACCGTCGCTGTTGCGGTCCTTACCCCGGCGGCGTTCGCTTCGGCGGTCGCCCGCCGGTGCCGATTCCTGATCCGTGTGTCGTCGGAACACGATGCTCGCCGCGATCGCCGACGAACGAGTCCTCAGGCCCCCACCGGGGCGGGGGTGGGCACGATCGAGAGTGGTTGGTAGGACTCGTCGAAGTAGGTGCCGCCGTCGAGGAGGGAGCCGACCGCCCGCCGGAGCCGGATGGGGTCGAGGGGCTTCACCACCCACCCCTCGGCACCGGAACGGCGGGCCAGAAACACGTCCGCCCGTCGGTCGAGGAGCATGAGGACGGGGATGTGGCCCAGCTTTCCGTAGGACTCCTCGAGGCGGAGTTCCAAGCACACCGCCATCCCACCCATGTTGCCCATCTGGAGGTCGACGACGACGAGATCGGGGATCTCGTCGGCCACCTTGGACAAGACGGCGGGGCCAGACCGTGCTTCTTGGATCTGGATGTCCGGCCGGCTGGCGATGGCGGTCACCTCGGCCCGGACTGACGGAGCGTCGCTGGCAACGAGAACGGTGCGCACGTTGTGCAGGTTAGCCCGCTTGGGGATGGCCCTTTCCGTGCGTTCCGTGCGCCGAGCCCGCAGTGGGGGGCCCACCGTGGTCCACGAACAAGAGGTCGGCCACGGTGGCCAGACCGCTCAGATCGTGGACGTCGGAGTTGAGGAGCGGGACCCGGGCCACCGGAGCCGGGGCCACGTCGGCGACCAGATCGGCGTAGGTCTGCTCCTCCCGGTCCGATGCCGCGGTAAAGCCGCGAAGGTTCTCGATCAGGTCGGTAAGGGCCGACCCTCCGGCCCCATCGGGGACGTCCGGTAGGCCGGCCAGCAGCGCATCGTCGGCGAACCTCGGCTGGACCCGGTTCACGACGAGGGCCGTCGCCGACATACCTGCCTCGGTCAGCTTGGCCGAGAAGTGGACGGCCTCGTCCACCGAGTCAGGACGCGGGGAGGCCACCAGCAGAAATGCGGTGCTCGGATCGGCCAGCAGGTCTCGTACGCGCGCCGCACGGGCGCGGAACCCTTCTTCCATGCCTTCGAAGGCCTGGAAGAAGGTGACGGCGTCACGGACGATGTCGGCGCCGGCCACCTTGGAGATGGTGCGCAACATGGCCTGGGCGGCGACCCCCATGACCCGGAGCCCGACCCGAGTGGGCATCATCAGCACCCGGAACACCCTGTTCTCGAGGAACCGGGTAAGTCGCCGGGGTGCGTCCAGGAAATCGAGGGCGTTGCGGGTCGGGGGCGTGTCCACCACGATCAGGTCGAAGCCGCCCTCGTCGGAGAGCTCGTAGAGCTTCTCCATGGCCATGTACTCCTGGGTCCCGGAGAGGGCGCCGGTCAGGTTGCGGTAGATCCGGTTGGACAGGATCCCCTCTGCCTGTTCCGAGGTCTCGGCGTACCGGTGCACCAGGTCGTCGAAGGTCCCCTTGGGATCGAGCATGAGGGCATGGAGCTCTCCGGGCCACGTCCCGGTGATCTCGGTGGGCGAGTTGGTGAGGGCGTCGAGGCCGAGCGAGTTGGCCAGGCGCCGAGCCGGGTCGATGGTGACGACACACGCCCGGCGCCCCAGGCGGGCCGCTTGGAGGGCGACGGCCGCGGCCGTCGTCGTCTTTCCCACCCCGCCCGAGCCGCAGCACACGATGATCGACCGCTCGGCGGCCAGTTGGTCGAGGGTCACGGGGGTCTCGCTCATGAGCTCAGCCGCTGCGGCCGCTCCTCGGGCTCGGCCAAGTCGCCGATGCCGGCAGCCAGGGACCTGGCCAGGATGTCCAGCTCCTCGGGCCCGATGGTGGCGCTGAACAGGAATGGGGCCTGTAGCTGGGGCAGGGGGAGTTCGGCGGCCAGACGCTCGAGCTGCTCGTGTTGCAGGTCTTGGCGGGTCACCCTGAACCGGCGGGCGTCCTCGAGGGCAGCCAGGGCGTCAGTATCGAGCGGCACGCCGGCACTCGCTGTGGCCTCGGCGGCGGTGGAGTCGAGGCCCGGCAGCGAGGGGTAGCAGGCGTTGGTGATCACGGGTCCGAGGGCGATCCCCACCTTGTCCTCGAGCTGGTACGCCGCTTCCACCACCTCGTTGACCGGCATCTCCTCGGGCAGCGTGACCAGGGCCACCTGGCATCGGGCCGGGTCGGTGAGCAGCTCGACCACATCGGCGGCCTGGGCCCGGACGGGGCCCCCTCGGGCGGCGTCGAGCAGTCCGCTGGCCGACGACAAGAAGGTCATCGTGTGCCCGGTGGCAGGTGCGTCCACCAGGATCAGATCGGCGATGCCGCTGCGCTCGATCTGCTTGATCTTGCCCAGGACCAGGATGTCCTTGATTCCCGGGATGGCGCTCGACACCACGTCGAGCACGCCCGACGACTGGAGCCGCTTCGACATGCGGCGGAGCCCGTGATCGGCCAGGTACTCGAGAAGCGCATCGTCGGGGGTGATCAAGCGGGCATGGACGGTCCCTCCGGGCAGGGCCGCATCCCCGTCCTTGGGATCGCCGAGATCGTCGGCGCCTGCGGCGCTGAGGACCGTCCCGCCATAGCCCAGGTCGCCGCCCTCACCGAAGGCAGAGGAGATGCCCGGCCGGCCCTCCAGCTCTACGACTAGGACAGAAAGTCCCTCGTGGGCGGCCATGCGGGCCAGCGCCGCCACCATCGTGGTCTTTCCCACGCCGCCCTTGCCGGCCACGATCAGGACGCTGCTCTGCCTACAAAAGTCGCTGACGTCCATGACGACCGGAGCGTAGTGCCCACCATTGTCGGACGGCTCACCGGGGTGGGTGAGAAACCGGGAACCGGGCCCTCGGGGCCGCCGAGGTGGCATGTTGATGAAGAAAAGGGGCGACCTCTTGTCGGACCAGCATCTTCGCGAGTACGTTCACACCTGGGGAGTACGCTCACCAGGCGCGTAAGGGGGATGGGAGCAATGGCGCAGGCGGTAGACACGTGGCAGATCAAAGCATCCTGCCGGGGACCACAGGCTGAGATCTTCTTTCCGCCCTCTCATGCCGAGCGGAAGGAAGAGAAGCTCCGTCGCGAGGCACGGGCCAAGTCGATCTGCGCCACCTGCGCCGTCCGATCGGACTGCCTCGACTATGCCATCCGCATTCGCGAGCCCCATGGGATCTGGGGCGGGCTGAACGAACTGGAGCGCAAGCAGTTGGTGGACCGCCGGGCGGGCTGAACGGGGACCGGCCTCAGGACGCGGTCAGCGAGGCCAGAGCAGCGCGGACTCCTTTGGACGAGCACAGCTTGGTCGGTTGCTGATCGGTGGCCATGCAGATGGCCGCGGTCAGGTAATTGGCCGAGGCAACCACCGCCTTGGTGGCAACCGTGGTGGGATCATCGAGGCGGCCGGCGATGCTCGCCTGTGACTGCCCCTCGATGGCGGCCGGGCTGAACTGCGACGTCCCGATCACGGCTTTGTTGGCGACGTCGACGAACGGGAACAGGTCCCCACCCGATCGCGCCGTCCAGCCCGGCACGGCGACCGGCCCGTAGCGGTTGACGGTCCCTTGTTGCACGGCCGTCGGGAAGCCGATCCTGGTGAAGATGCCGTCGGTGCCCGGAGCGTCCGAGTACTCCTCGATCCCGCTGAAGGCGACATAGGGACTCCGGTAGTTGGAGCCGTCGAAGCTGAAGGTCTGGATCTCAGGGAAGGCCGAGGTGCTCGACGACTGCATATTGCGCAGGCCGGTGAACGTCCCGAAGCGGGACAGGGCAACCACCAGGGCCCACCGTTCGGCCGCACAGAACGAGCAGTACTCGGCGCCGACATACAGCACCTCCGGCTTGCCGTCGGCGCTCAGTACGGGCTGGCCGTGCATGAGGACGGGTGCAACCAGCGGAACCCTGGGCGAACTGATACCGACCGAGTTGAAGGTCGCCTGGGAGACGTCAGAAATATCGCGTACGACGGACTCGGGAGCCTGCGGCCGATTGATGACCAGTGTCGTGGTCGACGTGGTCAGGGCGACCACGACCAGGGCGATGACCCCGGCGAGCAAGACGACGATCGCGCCCCAGGCGAACTTGGCCGTGCGGCTGGGGGTGCCGCTTCTGACGTCGGTAGCGTCGACCAGAGCCGGGTCTGGCGTATTCGTCGCTGAGTCGGCGTCGGTCATCAGGTTCTCTCCGGAGCAGCCTCCTACTTGGAGCCCAAGCCCTCGGCGGCGTCCAGGTAGTCCCGGGCCTCGGTCCCCTCGCCCGCTCCGAACAGGATGGGCGTCGTCGTCATGATCAGCACGAAGAGCAAGAAGGTGATCACGTGCACCGATGTGCACCACAGGCAGATGGCTTTGATGGTGAAGAGCTCCGCGCTGATCAGGTAGATGATCATGCCCACACCGGCGACCGATAGGGCCAGGCGGGCCAGATGGACCCATCGGTTCCAGGTCCGCCAGGCCGCCGGCAGGCACAGGACGAGCATGGCCACGAAGTAGACCAGACCGAGCACGGCCACCGGGATGCCGAACACGATGGACTGCGGGCTGGTGGTCACCTTCTCGCAGTTGATGGCGCCCCCGCCCGCCGGGCACGACAGGGTCACCGCCGTGGAGTAGTGGGTGAGGGTCAAGTAGATCGAGACGCACAGTCCGGCAACGGACAGCACCAAGCTGGTCATCGGCTGCCAGCGCAGCGTGTGCATGTTCCGGCCGGTCCCTCAGCCCAGCTTGAGGGCTTTGGTTGCCGCCTGGACGCCCGAGCTCTGGCAGACGGCCGCCGGCTGGTTGTTGGTGGCGGCGCAGATCCCGGCCGACATGTAGTTGGACGTGGCCACGATGGCCTGGGTCACCGGGTTGTTCGGATCAGAAAGGCCGTTGGCGATCTGCGCATGCGACAGCCCAGCGAGGACGCCCGGGCTGAAGCTGGCCCCCGAGATGAGCACCTTGTTGTTGATGTCGATGAACGGGAAGGCGGTCGAGCCGGCAGTCGCACCCGGGATGTAGGTCGGGCTGCTGTACTTGGCGATGATCGTCTGCTCCGCCTTGGTCGGGTTCTGGAGAATCGTGTACCCCTGGCCGCCGGTGTTCGGGATGTTGGTGTACTGCTCGATGCTCTTGAACGTGAGGTACGGGCTGGTCAGGGAGGCGGCGCGGTAGCTGAAGGTATTCGTCGCCGGAAAGGGCTCCGGTCCCGAAGAGGAGCCCTTTCCGGACCCGGTCACCTTGAGCCCGCTCCACGTCCCGAAGCGGGAGAGGGCTGCGGTCATGGCCCACCGCTCGGCCGCACAGTAGGGGCAGTACTCGGCGCCGTAATAGAGCATCACCGGTGACTTCCCGTCGACCGTCAACGGTGGCTGACCGGACAGCACGATCGGGGTCGTGACCGGTACCGAGGGGGAGGTCACCCCCACCTTGTCGTAGACGGATTGGGGAATGCCGGTGACGGCCGTCACCACCGACGCCGGAGCCGGGGTGACGGGCACGGGGGATCCTGAGTTCCCGGAACCGGACCCGCCGGTCACCTTGACCACGACCAGCACAACGATGACGACGATGACCACGGCGACGGCGCCCCAGGCCAGGAGGGCCCCCGACGGACCCCTGGGCCGCGCCCCGGGCTTGCCCTTGACCGGGGGTCGGCCGCCACTCTGGCCTGAGCCACGGCCAGCTCGGGAGGGCCCGCCCTTCCCGGTCGCCACCTTGGCCGTCACCGGCCGGCTCTGTTGGCGGCTGCGATCCTTGGCCGAGACCCCGGGTTTCGGATTGTTCCCACCCGGCTTTGGTTTGTTACCCCCGACGGGTGCTCTCTTGTTGTCGGCCATCGTCCCCGCTAGTCCATGTGCTTCACCGGTCCCGGTGAGCGTATCGGGTCATACGGGGTGTCCACAGTCGCGCCCTCACTGCAGTCGCGCCAGCGCGGCCGTACACTGCCCGCCATGCTCGATCCGCCGGCTGCGCCCCTCCCGGCCCATCCGGGCCCCGAGGCGCCGGTCCCTCCCAGCCCGGGGGCGGTGCTGTGGTCGACGGTCACCGTCGATGACCGGTCGGTGACCTACGGCGTCACCGGCACGGGTCGGACCGCGCTGTTCCTCCACGGTTGGGGACTGCGGCCCCACGCCTACCGGGCGCCCATCCGCCACCTGGGCCTGGTCGGTTGCCGGGTGGTGGCGCCGGTCATGCCCGGTTTCGGAGGGAGCCGGGGCCTGGCCTTGAACCTGCGATCCTTCGAGGGGTACGCGGCCTGGGTGGCCCGGTTCCTCGACGCCGTCGGGATCGATCGGGTCGACCTGGTCGCCGGGCATTCCTTCGGTGGGGGCGTCGCCATCCAGCTCGTCCACGACGCCCCGGGACGAGCCGGCTCGCTGTACCTGGCCAACGCCATCGGCAGCCCGACCTGGTCCGCGCGCGCCGACCGCATCCGCACCATGGCCCAACGCCCGGTGTGGGACTGGGGACGGCACATGTCGTCCGACCTGGTGCGCTCGTCCGGGCTCTTGCGGGTACTCCCGTTCGTGCTCGGCGACATCGTCCCTGCCCTCGTCCAGAACCCACTCGGCATGTTGGGGACCGGGGAGTTCATCCGTCGGGCCGACCTGGTCGGTGAGCTCCGGGACATCCAGCGGCGGGCTATCCCCATGACCGTCGTGTGGTCGGACCGGGACCGGCTGGTCCCGCGGTCGGCCTTCGACGACCTTCGTCGCGCCGCCGGCGTTGACGGCACAGTGGTCGAGGGCTCACACGGGTGGCTCCTGGCCCATGCGGAGAGGTTCGGTGAGCTGGCCATACCGCTGCTGGCCCAGCTGCCGGCCGCCGGTGCCCGCACCGCCAAGAGACGCCGTCGGGAGATCCACCGGTAGCCTCGTCCCCATGTCCGTCCCCGTCCGTCCCGCCGCCACCGTGCTCTTGGTGCGTGACGCCGTGGGCGAGCACGGAGAACCGGCCATCGAGGTCTGCATGCTGCGGCGAAACCTCGGTGCCAGCTTTGCCGCCGGCGCCCACGTCTTCCCGGGCGGTTCGGTCGACGACGGCGACCGTGACCCGGCGTTCGACTCGCTATGCCGCGGTCGGACCGACGCCGAAGCCAGCGCCACCCTCGGCCTTCCCCGAGGCGGGCTGTCGTTCTGGGTGGCGGCGGTGAGGGAGTGCTTCGAAGAAGCGGGTGTCGTCCTGGCCTACCCTGCGGGCAACGGGACCGAGCCGTCGGTGACCGGGTCGTCGGGCCTGCTCGAGACGTCCGAGCCGGCGGTGTGGGCCCGGTTCGCCGCCCACCGGGACGAGTTGAACGCAGGAAGGGCCCGCTTCGCCGAGATGTGCCGCACCGAGGGCCTGGAGCTGGCCACTGATGGGCTCCATTACATCAGCCGCTGGATCACGCCCGAGTTCATGCCCAAGCGATTCGACACCCGGTTCTTCGTCTGTGCCTCCCCGCCCGGGCAGGTGGCCGTCCACGACGACGCCGAGACCATCGCCACTGTCTGGATGCGACCCGCCGACGCCGTGGATGCCAGCCGACGCGGCGAGCTCGACCTGTTGCCACCCACCCTGGCCAACCTGGGGACCGTCGGCCGGTACGCCACGACGGCCGCCCTGCTCGACGCGGCGGCGACCATGACCGAGATGCCGGCCATGGAAGCGGTGGTGGCGACGGCAGCAGGCGAATTCAAGGTTCTGCACCCCGGCGACGAGGGCTACGAGGACGCCGCCGCCCGTATGGTGGCCGATGCCGGCTGAGGTCGCCGGGTTCGTCCACGATCGACCCGACGCCGTGGCTCCCGGGGTGGTGCGCGTCACCGCGGCAAATCCGGGGATGATGACCGGGCCCGGCACCAATACCTACCTGCTCGGCACAGACGAGCTGGCCGTCATCGATCCTGGGCCCGACGATGCCGCCCACCTCGACGCGGTGGCCGCGGCCGGCGCCGGGGCGATCCGTTGGATCTTCGTGACCCATACCCACCCCGACCACGCTCCCGGAGCGGCCGGCCTGGCCGAACGGACCGGGGCCGAGCGACTGGGCTTTGCCGCCCGTGACGGGTTCGATGCCGACCGGACGGTCGGTGACGGCTTCGAGCTCCACCGGCCCGGGCTCCGCCTCCGCGCCGTCCACACCCCGGGGCACGCGTCGAACCACCTCTGTTACCTGGCCGAGCTCCCCGAGGTCCTCGGGCCGGGCAAGGGGTCGACCATGTTGTTCTCGGGCGACCACGTCATGGACGGGTCCACGGTGGTGATCTCGCCCCCGGACGGCGACATGTCCGTCTACCTGGCCAGTCTGGCCCTGTTGTTGCGGCTCGAGCCGCCGGTCGACGTGATCGCCCCGGGCCATGGAAATCTGATCGAGGACCCGGCTGAAGCCGTCGACGCCTATGTGGCCCACCGACTCGAGCGGGAGGAGCTGGTGGCCAAGGCGCTGGCCGCAGCTGGGTCGGCCACCGTGGACGAGTTGATCCCGGTGGTCTATGCCGACGTCGACGAGGCTCGGCACCCGGTGGCCCGCCAGTCCCTCTGGGCCCACCTCCGCAAGTTGGCCGACGATGGCCGGGCCCGAAGCTCGGACCGGGACGACGCCCGGGCCACCTGGGAGTGGCCGGGCCCTCAGCCCGGCTGAATCCGATGCACGACCCGGGCCGGCCCTGCCCGGTGCACCGCACAGGGACGTCGTGACTGGGTCACTGCCCTGCGGTGGTGCCGGCCTTCACGGCCGCCTCGACGTGCTCGAGCATCCGTGCGCTGCACCCGTCCATGGCGATGACGGGCGCCACCACGGTGGCCACCGTCTCGGCGATGTCGGCGAAGACCTGGGCCAGGGGCTGGGCGTCGTTCAGTGCCACCGGGTCGCCGGTGTCGCCGGCCAGGGACACCGAGGGATGGATCGGCACCTGGCCGATCAGGGGCACGCCGATGTCGGTCGCCAGCCGGGCCCCGCCTCCCGAGCCGAACAGTGCGTAGGAGGTCCCGTGCTCACAGACGAAGTCGCTCATGTTCTCGATGACCCCGGCCACCCGGAGATAGCCCTTGCGGGCCATGTCGGCGGTCCGGGCCGCCACCTTCTGGGCGGCCAGGGGCGGGGTGGTGACGACGAGCATCTCGGCGCGCGGCAGCATGCGGGCCAGGCCCATCTGGATGTCCCCGGTGCCAGGAGGCATGTCGATCAGGAGGTAGTCGAGGTCACCCCAGTGCACGTCCTCCAAGAACTGCTGGACGGCGCGGTTGAGCACCAGCCCCCGCCACATGATGGCGCTGTCCTCGTCGGCGAGGAAACCCATCGACAGGACCCGGAGGAGCCCGTCGCCGACCTGCCGCTCCAGCGGGACCATCTTCTTCCCGCGGGCCTCGACCTCCCCCTGCATGCCGAGCAGACGTGGGACAGAGAAGCCCCAGATATCGGCATCGAGCAGACCGACGGTCAGCCCACGGCGGGCCAGGGCCACGGCCAGGTTCACGGTGATCGAGCTCTTGCCCACGCCGCCCTTGCCCGAGGCGATGGTGAGCACCCGGGTCGTGTCCGGGATGTCGGTGGCGGGGGCGGACTCCCGGGCGATCCAGCGCGCCTTCTCCATCACCGCCCGTCGCTCCGGCTCGTCCATGGCGCCGGTGCGGACATCGACCGAGTGCACACCGGGCAATGAGCGGACGCGGGTCTCCACGTCTCGTCGGATCTGGGCCCGGAGCGGGCACCCGGCGATGGTCAGGGCCACTTCGACCTCGACCGAACCGTCTTCGGCCACGTCGACCGACCGGACCATGCCCAGGTCCACGATGCTGGCGCCCAGCTCAGGGTCGACCACGCCGACCAGGGCGCTTCGCACCGAGTCGGGGGTGGGGCTGTCGGAAGGAGGAGTGCCTGTCGAGCCACCGGAGACGGGCGGACGGGCAGAAATGGGCACGTCGTCGCCCCCGGGTTCGTCGGCTGGATGCACATCCGAAACGGGCGCCACAAGGGAATTCTACCGGTGGAGCCCGGCTGATCAGCCATGGGTGGCCGCCGCCTGGTACCGATCGCCGTGGCGGGCAGATACGCTGTTGTTCACCAGGACGGACCAGGCCGGTGGCCTGCCGCCCGACACAACGAGTCGACCAGCTCCAAGGAGGCGCACGGGTGAGCACCACCATGCAGACAGTCAGCATCGGCAAGAGGCCGGCTCCGGTCGTCCTGACCGACGTCGCCACCGCCAAGGTGGCCGAGCTCCTCGCCCAAGAGGACACCGCCGATCTCGCCCTCCGGGTGGCGGTGCGACCGGGTGGCTGCTCCGGCTACAGCTACGAGATGTTCTTCGACGCCGATGTGGCCGACGACGACATCGTCCGGGAGTTCGGCACGGTGAAGGTGATCGTGGACTCGGCCAGTGCCGACCTGCTCAAGGGCTCGACCCTCGACTATAGCGACGGCCTCCAAGGCGCCGGGTTCCATGTGACGAACCCGAATGCCTCCCGCACCTGCGGTTGCGGCTCGTCTTTCAGCTGATCCGCTGATCCGGCTCCGCGTCGACGGCGTCGACGTCGAGGTGCCCGAGGACGACCAGTCGCTGCTCGACGTGTTGCGGGAGCGCCTGAACCTGCGCACGGCAAAGGACGGCTGCAGCCCGCAGGGCCAGTGCGGTTGTTGCACCGTGTGGGTCGACGGCGCGCCCAGGGTGTCGTGCGTGACCCCGATACGCCGGTTGGCCGGCCGCGAGGTGACCACGCTGGACGGTCTGGCCCCCGGAGTGCGCGGTGCCTGGGCTGCCGCGTTCACCGCCGCCGGCGCCAGCCAGTGCGGGTTCTGCACCCCCGGCATCATCATGCGGCTCGCCGCGCTGGGCGGCCCCGGCCACGGTACGGCCACTGCTGTTCCCGACGCCAAGGTCCACCAAGCCCTGCTGGCCCACCTGTGCCGATGCACGGGTTGGCAGACGGTGGTCGAAGCGGCCCGCCTGGCCTTCGCCGGACCAGCGGGACCCGACCTCCCGCGCCGGGACGTGACGGCCGGCGCCCGTCGTGCGTCGATCGAAGGGCGGTCGACCCAGCGGGTGGGGCCCGAGGTCGCCCTCGGCGCCGGGTCGTTCGCCGACGACACGGCCCCGAGCGACGCCGCGGTGGCCCTGTCGGACGGAGCCGGAGGATTCGTGGTGGCCGACTCGGCCCAGGAGGCCAGGGCCCGGCGCGACAAGGTCCAGGGCCGCCGGACCACCATCGAGGTCTCCCATCCGGTGGACCTGCCCCAAGGCGAATGGTCGCTGACCCTCCAGACGACCTGGGTCGAGCCGGCGTACGTGGAGCCCGACGCCTCCTGGTGCGTCCCCGGCGGCGAACCGGCGTCGCCGTGCGCCAACGGTGGGGCCTTCGGAGGAAAACGGCACTCGCCCCTGCCCGGGGTGGCCCGGGCGCTGGCCGCCCAGCACCAGCGACCGGTCCGGGCCCTGTGGTCGCGCGAAGACGTGGTCCGGTTCGGACCCAAGCGGCCGCCGGTCGGAGCCGGCGTGGCCGCCGACGGCTCGGGAGTCCTACGGGTCGGCGTCTCCACTCCGTGGCCTGGCGAGGCGTGGAAGGAGCTGGAGCAGGTCGTTGCCACTGTGGCGCCGGGGCTCTCGGTCGAGCCCTTCGCCGTGGCCGGGCCCCCGGTCTCGGGTGATCAACGGGGCGCGGTGTGGGCCGAGGCCGCCGTGCTCACCGCCTGTTCCGTCATCGTGGGATCGCTGGGCCCGGGCCCCCACCGTGACGTACCGGTCGAGGTGGTCGCACCCGACGGCGGCAGGGCCGTGGTCACCTACGGGTCAGACGGGACCGTCGGCGTCGGGGTAACCGCCGGCGACGTGCTCGACGAGGTCACCCTCCGCTCCTATTGCATCGGAGCGGTTCATCAGGCGCTCGGCTGGGTCCGCAGCGAGGGGATCGCGGTGGACGCCGAGGGGTCGGTCCACGACCTCACCATCCGCTCGTTCGGGATCATCCCGGCACGGTCGGTTCCCCCGATCACCGTGGTCATCGAGGAAGACGCCGGCGCCGAACCGGTGAACGGGTCTGATGCCGTGTTCGCGGCGGCGGCCGCGGCGTGCTGGTTGGCCGACGGCCTGTCGCCCACCTGGCCCACCCGGCGCTGACACCGCCATATCTACCTGGCGCTGACACCGCCATGTCGTCCCGAGTAGAAAGGCAGGCCGTGAGCGTTCCCATCGGTCCCTACAGCCCCATCGTGCGCGCCGGTCCGTGGCTGATCTGCTCCGGCCAGCTCGGCCTGGCCCCGCCCAACGTTCCGCCAGACAGCCCGCCGACCCTCGTCGAGGGCGGGGCGGTGGCCCAGCTCCGACAGGCACTGGCCAATGCGGCCGGCCTGCTCCGAAGCGAGGGCGCCGATGTCACCGCGGTGGCCAAGACGACGGTCTTCCTCGCGGCCATGGCCGACTACCCCGCGGTGAACGAGGAGTACGCCGCGTTCTTCGGCGACCACCGGCCGGCCCGCTCTGTCGTCGCCGTGGCCGCGCTTCCGATGGGGGCGTCGGTCGAAGTGGAGCTGTGGGCCTACCTCGGTAGCACCTGACAAAGACGCGTCAGTCCTCGGGACGCCGCATGTCGGCCGGTCAGGGCACCAGGATGGCGGCCCGGCACGGCCGGCCAAGGAACCCGTACCACGGCCCGGTCAGGGCGCCCAGGTCGTCTGGCCGAAGCGATAGCCGACCGAGCGCACCGTCTGGATGAGGTGGGCGTGCTCCTCGCCCAGCTTGGCCCGGAGCCGGCGCACGTGCACGTCCACGGTGCGGGCCCCGCCGTAATACTCGTACCCCCACACCCGGCTGAGGAGTGTCTCCCGGGTGAACACCTTGCCCGGCCGCCCGGCCAGAAAGCGCAAGAGCTCGTACTCCATGTAGGTGAGGTCCAGCACCCGGCCGGATACGGCCGCCTGATAGGTCTCCAGGTTGAGCACCAGAGGGCCGTGCTCCAAGAGGTCGGGCCGGAGCCCCCGCCCGGTGCGCCAGAAGAGGTGGGTGAGCCGTGCCGTGAGCTCTTCGGGGTTGACCGGATCCAGGCACAGGTCGTCGAACAGGTCCTCCCGGAGCTCCAGTGCGGCCAACTGCGAGGACCGGACGACCACGACCACGGGGGCCAGCGGAACCTCACGCTTGCGGACCTGTCGGCACAGGAGCACCGCCCCGGTCGGGTCCTCGGTGGCGCTGATGACCGCGCCGGACCAGCCGTCTTCGGGCTCGTCGGACTCGGCCAGCTCGGGGCGCCCGACCGCCCGCCAGGGATAGCCCCCGCGGTCGAGGACCGAGACGACCGCCGAGGGAGGCGGGTCAGGAAAGCAGAGCAGCGGTTCCACGTTGCGTTCCTCCCTTCTCCTGGGTTGGTCCCGAGGCCCTCTGGGGCCCAATTCTCCTGGCCCTCTGAGGCCCAATTAGAGCAGGGGTAGGTACCGATCGAGTTCGAACTGGCTGACGTGGGCTTTGTAGCCGGCCCATTCGGCTCGCTTGTTGCGGATGAACCACTCGAAGACGTGGTCGCCCAGCGTCGTGGCCAAGAGCTCGGACGACTCCATCTCGCTCAGGGCTTCGGTCAGGCTGGCGGGAAGGTGAACGATGTTGTTGGCGGCCAGCTCGTCAGCTGTCAGGTCGAAGAGGTTGGTGGTCGCCTCGTCGGGGAGCCCGTAGCCCTCCTCGATCCCGCGGAGCCCGGCGGCCAGGATGACGGCGAAGGCCAGGTACGGGTTACAGGCGCTGTCCGGGGCCCGGTACTCGATCCGGGTCGACTCGGTCTTCCCCGGTTTCACCACCGGCACCCGGACCAGCGCCGATCGGTTGTTCCGGGCCCACGAGACGTGAATGGGGGCCTCGTAGCCCGACACCAGCCGCTTGTACGAGTTGACCCACTGGTTGGTGACGGCCGTGATCTCGCTGGCGTGGCGGAGGAGTCCGGCGATGAACTGCTCGGCCACCTCGGACAGCCCGTGGGGGCGACCGAGGTCGACGAAGGCGTTGGCATCCCCCCGGAACAGGGAGAGGTGGGTGTGCATCCCCGAGCCCTGCACCCCGGCGAGGGGCTTGGGCATGAAGCTGGCGTGCACACCCTGCTGTCGGGCCATCTCCTTCACCACCAGTCGGACCGTCATGACCGTGTCGGCCATGGTGAGGGCGTCGGTGTAGCGGAGGTCGATCTCGTGCTGGCTGGGGGCGTCCTCGTGTTGGGCGTGCTCTACGGGGATGCCCATCTCCTCAAGGGTGATCACCGTGCGCTGCCGGATGTCGCTGGCCCGGTCGGCCACGGTCAACTCGAAGTACGAGCCCGTGTCCAAGGCCCGTGGCGTGTGGCTCGGGTCGGCGTCGGCGAAGTAGAAGAACTCCAGCTCGGGTGCGGCGTAGAACGTGTACCCGAGCTGCCGGGCCCGCTCGAGGGTTCGCCGGAGGACGTGACGGGGATCGCCCTGGAAGGGCGAGCCGTCCAGGTCGAAGATGTCGCAGAACACGCGGGCGACCGCCCCGGCGGGGGCGCCCACGTGGGGCGCACCCTGGGGCTGCAGCGGGCCGTGGCTGTGCCAGGGAAGGAGCTGGAAGGTATTGGCGTCGGGGCGGGCGAGGACGTCGCTCTCCTGGACGCGGCTGAACCCGTCGATGGCCGACCCGTCGAACGTCATGCCCTCCTCGAGCGCGTTCTCGAGCTCGGCCGGGGTGATGCTGAAGGTCTTGGGAGTGCCGAGCACGTCGGTGAACCACAGCTGGACGAAGCGGATGCCTCGCTCCTCCACCGTGCGCAGTACGTACTCCTCTTGGCTCCTCATGGGCTTCCTCGGCGCCGACGTCCGGTGTGCGCCCCTCGTGTGACGACGCCGAGCGGTCGGGGACCGGACCAGGTGCGGGGGTGTCTCAGTTCCCTGCCGCCGCTCCGCAGACGGTGTCGGTGATCAACCTGCTCACCACGTAGGGGTCCATGTTGGCATTGGGACGGCGATCCTCGATGTAGCCCTTCTTGGTCTTGGCCACCTGCCACGGGATGCGGATCGACGCGCCACGATCGGAGGTGGCGTAGTTGAACTTGGTGAAGTGGGCCGTCTCGTGCGCCCCGGTCAGCCGGGTCTCGATGCCCACGCCGTAGTTCTCCACGTGCTCCTCGACCCTCTTCCCCAGGGCCTCGCACCCGGCGATGATGGCGTCCCAGCCACCGTCCTCCCGCATGGCCTTCGTGGAGAAGTTCGTGTGTGCGCCGGCGCCGTTCCAGTCCCCGAGCACGGGCTTCGGCTCCAGGGTGGCGAACACGTCGAAGTCCTCCGCGATGCGGAAGAGCAACCAGCGTGCCGTCCAGAGCTGGTCACCGATCAGCGGCGGCGGGAGGACCCCGATCTGGAACTCCCACTGGCCCATCATGACCTCGGCGTTGGTCCCCTCGATCCCGAGCCCGGCCTTCATGCAGGCGGCGGTGTGACGCTCGACGATTTCGCGCCCCGGCATCTTGTCGCCACCCACACCGCAGTAATAGGGGCCCTGTGGGGCAGGAAACCCGGCTTCCGGCCAGCCGAGCGGGCGCCCGTACTGGAAGAAGGTGTACTCCTGCTCGATCCCGAACCAGGGCTCCTGGTCGGCGTACTTCTC